>CAYSHZ010000078.1:0-13439 GCA_964430905.1 uncultured Thermoanaerobaculia bacterium
TCCACAGCCTCGATCCTGCGGTAATCAAGGAGATCACCCGATGGACCGAACCCTGGGAAATGCGGGCCGACGAGGGCTACTTCATCGTCGATGTCAACGCCGACGGCATGGACCGACTCGAAAGAATGGGCATCCCGTTCGAAGTTGATTCCACTCGCACCAAGGACTACTGTGCTCCCCATCTCCGGCTGCCCGGCCAGAGGAGCGGTATTCCAGGCTACCCCTGCTACCGCACCGTCGAAGAGACCTTCGCGACGGCACAGCAATTGGCGGTGGACTACCCGACACTGGCGGAGTTCATCGACGTCGGCGACAGTTGGGAGAAGACCGAACCCGGCGGCAATGACGGGTATGACATGAAGGTCCTCAAACTGACCAATTCGCAGGTCAACGGAACACCGACCGGACTGGGACAGGGCAAACCAAAACTCTTCGTGACCTCGGCAATCCACGCACGGGAGTACACCACCGCCGAACTGATGACCCGCTTCGCGGAGTGGCTCCTCGACAACTACGGAGTCAACGCCGACGCCACGTGGCTGCTCGACGAACACGAAATCCACCTGATGCTCCACACCAACCCCGACGGCCGCAAACAGGCCGAGACCGGCGCCAGTTGGCGCAAGAACACCAACGAGAACTACTGCAGCCCGACGTCGAGCTCTCGTGGCGCCGACCTCAACCGGAACTTCAGCTTCCAGTGGGCCTGCTGCGGCGGATCCTCGTCCGATCAGTGTGACGACACCTTCCACGGCGCCTCGGCGGCCTCGGAGCCCGAGGCGCAGGCGGTCGAAAGCTACGCCGCCTCGATCTTCCCGGACCAGCGAGACGATACCTTGACCTCTCCAGCCCCCGATGATGCGACCGGTATCTACCTGGACATTCACAGCTATTCCGAGATCGTTCTCTGGCCCTGGGGATTTGACACCTCCAACAATCCTCCGAACAACACGGCAATGCAGACCCTCGGCCGAAAGCTGGCCTATTTCAACGGCTATGACCCGTCACATCAGATCTGGTATGCCGTCGATGGCGACACCATTGATACAATCTACGGCCGGCTGGGCGTCGCGTCCTACGTCTTCGAGCTTGGAACAGCTTTCTTCCAGGACTGCGCAACCTTCGAGTCAACAATCTTCCCCAACAATCTTCAGGCCCTGATCTATGCGGCCAAGGTCGTCCGGACGCCCTATTTGACCCCGGCAGGACCGGAGATTCTCGACATGGAAAGTTCGACCGGCGTCTTCATCGCACCCGGCGATCCGCTCGGTATCACGGCGTTGGCCGATGACACCCACTTCAACAACTCGAGCGGGACGGAGCCGACCGGGGCCATCCATGCCGCGCGGTGCAGCCTGGATGCGCCCCCGTGGATGCAGCCAGGCCCGGCCTTCCACGTCCTGTCGGCAACCGACGGAACATTCGACGCCGGGATCGAGAGCGTCGATGCTTCGATCACGACGACCGGCCTTTCCGATGGGCGTCATACCCTCTTCTGCCAGGCCCAGGACGACGGCAACCAATGGGGCCCGGTTTCGGCACTGTTCTTCTACATCGTGGATCCGGCCACTGCGGCTCATATAGCGGGGACCGTCAGGTCAACCCAGGATGAAGCACCCTTGAGAGCCAAAGTATCTGTGGGCAACGTCAGTTCCCAGGTCTCCAATCAAGGAACCGGGGTCTTCGATCTGATGGTTCCAGAGGGGAACTACACCGTTACCGCCAGTACCGACGGACAGGACCACGGGAGTCAGAGCTTTTCAAACGTTGTCACCACTGCTGGGTCAACGACAACCGTCAATTTCCTGCTCCAATTCTTCGAGGTCTCACTGTTCGATGACGCCGAGAACGGCACACAGGATTGGACCGCACAGGCGCCGTGGGCCCTGACCACTGAGGCTGCCCATTCCACGAGCCACAGCTGGACCGAAAGCCCGGGCGGAAACTACGGCGACAACGTCGATACTTCCTTGACCTCGGCGATCCTCAATCTGTCCAACGTCGAAAACGTCGAGTTGCGTTTCTTCCACACCTACGTCACCGAAACCGGTTACGACTACGCCATCGTCGAATACTCGATCAATGGCGGATCCTCATGGTCCGAGAGCACCAGGTGGGATGGGTCAAACTCCGGGTGGGAGGAGGTCGTGATCCAGCTTCCCGCGCTTAACGGCGTCGCCCAGGCCCGCGTCCGATTCCGCTTCGACTCCGACGGCAGCGCCTCGGAAGACGGCTGGCACGTCGATGACATCACACTGAGGGGAACCGCGATCGACCCACCCTTCTTCAGCGACGGTTTCGAGAGCGGTGACACCAACGGATGGGATGTGACCGCACAGTAGAACCGTCACCGGCGAAACGACAAGCTCGCATCCCGGATCAATGAAACATCACTGACCCGGCGCTTCGTGGCCCCGTTCACGGAGGTCGTCCGCCTCGAGAAGTCCCTCGAATACCTGGGTGGCGGCATCAACGGCGGCGAGCTTGACGGACTCGGCCGCTTTTGTTGGGTGGTCGCAGTAGGAAGGCCCCTTTGCGATCCGATCACCTCACAGTTGCGACGTTGTGATCAATGCAAGAGGACCGACCAAGAACCCTTCCGTAAGTGCCGTGAAGAGAACATCGAATCAGAAGCGGGTTTCGTCATCATTCGATCAGAATACCCAAGACCCAAGTTGAGCAATTCTCAACGGCAATCGGCGGTAAGCCATCGGAAGGTATCGTCGCCTCCCATCGGGCGCCCGATGAAAAAGCCTTGACCGGTTTCGCAACCCATACCCCTGAGCATGCCAAGAACCTCCTGATCTTCGATCCCTTCGGCCACAACCTCCATCCCCAACCCGTGAGTCAGGTCGATAATTGACCTGACCATGGCAACGTTGTCCGGATTCCTCGCCATATCGGTAACGAATGATCGATCGATCTTGAGGACATCTACCGGCAACCGTTGCAGATATGCAAGGGAAGAATGCCCGGTCCCAAAATCGTCCAGAGCTAGCCGAACACCCATCTTCTTGAGTTTACTCAAGGTTTCGAGGGCCGACTCCACGTCCGTCATGATCACATTCTCGGTAATCTCCAACTCCAACATTCCAGCAACAATCTCGGTTTCACTCAGGACCGTTCTCACGATCTGAGAGAGATCGGGATCCTGAAAATCACGAGCAGAAAGATTGACCGAGAGACGAGGAACCTCCAACCCCACTTCTTGCCACGCCTTGAGTTGAATGCACGCCTCTTTGAGAACCCAAGGGCTGACCGTCTTGATCAAGCCCGTTTCTTCAAGGATGGGCACGAACTCTGCCGGAGGCATCGGCCTCCCTTCGTGATTGGACCAACGCAAGAGGACTTCAAAACCGGCGACCCTGGTACGTTTCAAATCAAGCTGCGGCTGGTAGTGGAGAGAAAACTCCCGATCAAGAATTGCGCGGCGAAGGTCAATCTCGAGAGCGAGTCGTTTCCTGGCCCGGGCATTCATCTCGCTCTTGAAGAAACGAATTCCCCCACCGCTCTCATCACCCGCTCGACCCAGCGCAGTATTGGCGTTATTGAAGACGGTCTCTTCATTCAAGCCATCAAGGGGATACATCGAAACACCGGCGTGAGCATCGAGAAACAACTGACGACCATCAACTTCAAATGCTTCCTTCATCACCTTGAGAGCATTGCCGGCAATGGCCGCAACCCTCTCCGGGCTGTGTCCATTAGAGAGAATAAACCCGAAGTTCCCAAAGGAAAGGCGTCCGACTGTGTCAGCTTCCAGAATACAACCGGCCAACCGTTCGGCCGCCATCTTCACCAATCGCTCGCAGACCTCAGAGCCCAGCGAGTTGGCGATGGCCGAACAGTTGTCCATACACACCACCAGAAGAGCCACCGAGGTTTGTTTTTGTTCGGCTTGGAGCACCGCTTGACGCAGTCGATCCCTGAAAAGTGCCTGGTTCGGCAAACCGGTAACCGGATCGTAGCGAAGGAGAAAGTCACGACTCTCCTCGGATCTCCGTAATTCTGTTTGGCTCCGTTTGAGTTCAGCCGCCATCCCCCTCATCCGAAGCGCAAAACGGATCCGCCCCAGGAGAAGTTTCGAATTGACCGGTTTCGGGATGAAATCGGTAGCCCCGGCATCAAAAGCACGATCAATCGATTTCGGATCACTCAGTGAGGTGAGCATCAACACCGGAGTTGTTGCAAAGTCAGAGACTTGACGAATCTCACTACAAGCCGTCAATCCGTCCATTACCGGCATCTGGACATCCATGAGGACCAGCGCAGGCGTCAACTCCCGAAACATTCTGAGTGCGATGGCTCCGTTTTCCGCCTGTTCGACCCGATAGCCCTCTCCCCGAAGCGTCTCGCACGCAACGAGTCGCAGGACCGGATCGTCATCGACTACCAGGATCAGGGGGCTGTCATCCACCGGCGTCAGTTCGCCTTCCAAACCGGAATCACCGTGCCTCAAGCTTGGCACGCGCAATTCTGAGGTTGATCTCCAGCGTTGGATCCTCCGGATTCAGGGCCTGTGCCTCCAGCCACAACTCAACTGCCTTATCGATATCACCCTGTCGATATGCTTCGAACCCGGCATCAAAGAGCTCATGGAAACTCTGACCTTCCGCAACAACCTCGGCACTTTTTGTCTTGCCCAGATCCTCGACTCTCCGATCAACCTCCGCCTTGACATCCTGGTGCTGTTGGTCAATCAGCATCTCCAGTTCAGACCTCGTGCCGGAGGCTTCAACAGGAAGTGAGCGTTTGAGCACTGTATTACCGTCCAGGATGACCACAGTCACGATCCGTTTATCAGGATACAGCACCATTTCCGTCTGTATCTGGAACATTCGTTTACCGACCTTGCTCCCCGACAATCGGCCCATCGGCATGCCCGATTGGGGAAGAGGCGCCTCAGTGTGGCTCTCCTCGACCACGGCAACCCCAGCCAAGGCACTGAAATCGACGACGCCCTGCCTGATTGTAAACCTACCCTGTTCCAGATCGTACAATCGTTCCAAAACGTCGTCAGCATCTCCGATGCCATCAGGATCGAGAGCCCCAGCCTTGAAGGGAATGATCACCGTCCAGTCTCCATCACTGAATAGAACTTCACCAGTCAATCCCTGCTGCTCACAGAACTGCACGACCTTGATGAAGGGAAAGAGCCCGAGGTCGCCCTGAAAGACGGCGCTCAGTTTTTGCTCTCGCCGCTTCAACAGTGACCGAACTTTGGCCTGCAGGACCCGTGGATCAATAGGCTTGACCAGATAGTCGCAGACGTCTGCGTCGAGGCCTCGAACCAGTTCCTCAGGATCGCCCAGGGATGAGAAAAATATAAAGGGCGTGGTTCTTCCCGGGAAACGCTGGGAAAATGCCTCCCGGAAGGCAAATCCATCCATGCCCGGTATCAAGATATCCGAGATGATCAGATCGGGATTCTTGGTCTTCAGGCTCTCGAGAGCATCGGCCGCCCGCTCAAAAGTCTCAACCTCAAATCCGGCTTGCCCAAGCGCTTCCCTGCTCAAGGCCAAGAAGATCGGTTCATCGTCAACAACGAAGATCATGGTTCAATCCTAACGCCTTATCCAAGAATCGATACGATCTGTTCGATCGACATCTCGACCTCAGCCCTCTCATCCATCGACTGGGCACACAAGACCATCAGGTACATTTCCATCTCGGTATAGAAAAATCGCCGGACAACGACCTTGTCCTCATAGTTGATATCCATCGAGATATACTCGGCCCCATACGCCTCGAGAAAATCCCCAGCCTTGGCCATCGTATCACCGAGGATCGAGGTGAACGCAGCAATCCGCTCGTTGTCGACCGGGCTGTTGAAAACAGCCAAGGGCAACCCGGTACTGTCCGACACAACGGCGCCGGAAAACCCGCCGCGCCGGCACATTGCGTACAGAACATTCTCGAGACGATCGCCCCGAAATTCGCCCTCGATCTCACCGGCGACAGGCACAGGGGGCGCCGGCGCCTGGATGACAGCCTTGAAAGGCGTCACGTCAGCAGCCGGATCCGTTTCTATTCCCTTTCCCGGATTCCGCCCGATCTGCCCCAAAGACTCCCCAACAGGGCGCTGTTCCTCAAAGAGATTCTGGAAGAGGCTCAAGGCCTCCTGGAGTTCAGAAGAGTCCGTCAGTCTGCTCATCGGTCACCCCTCCAATCCCTCGCAACAGCTCGCGTTCCTTCATTTCCATCGCCAACTCCAAATAGGGGCGTGCGGTTTCTCGTCCGCCACGAAGCAGAATCACAGGCACTGCCTTGATGCTGGCTTTCTCAAAATTATCATCCTCCGGAATCACCGTACGGAAAAACAAGGCCTCAGGGACACTCTGCGCCAACTCCTTGAGCGTCTGCCTTTCCAACTCGTTTTCACCCCGCCACATAGTTACCAAAGCACCTTCGAGTTGCAGAGTATTGTTGTGTTGATCCCGAACCTCGCGAAGCAACTTGAGGAAAATCGGCAGGCTCTTGAGCACCATGGTTCGACAACGCAACATCAGGATCACACCGTCACTGACACTGAGCAATGATGTAACGATGCCCCCAACACCGGCCGGTGCATCAAGGAAGACGTAGTCGTAGGCGCCACAGATTCCTTTGATCGTCGCCTGCAGCCGCCCATCTCGGGCAGCGTCCTCGATGCATATCGTGTCTGCCGGCGTGGTCACACCTGAACCAACGATCGACATGGCGCCATCCTTGGTGGTTGCAACGACCTCCTCGGCTGATGCGTCTCCCCTGATGAGGTCGACCAACCCGGCCTCCGTCCTCTTTCTCAGGTTACTGGCAATCGCAATGCCTCCCTGGGGATCGGCATCGACCAGCAACACGCTGTGTCCCAGACGAGCCAGCGTGTAGCCAAGATTGAGCGCGGTGGTCGTCTTGCCCACGCCTCCCTTTTGACTTGCAACAGTCAGTACTCTTCCCATGATTGCCTCCCTCAAACGATAGCCAAAGCACCGAAGGCTACGGCCCCTTCTACTGTCTTCATATTCTCTTTGGGATCTCCACCCATCCGGGCGATTGAATCGGCGACCTCCATGGGCCACACCGGGCGGAAATCACCCGAAAACTCGAGGACCGGATCGTCTCCGGTCGGTTCAATCCGGCTCTCGAAAGTCAGTCGGCCCTCAAGTTGATCCTTGAGTTCATCAAGATAGACCACGGCCGAGATCAGAGCATCCTGAATCTTCCCGATAGGTTCGTCTCTTGTCTGGACCTCCGCCTCGAAATCCACCGAAAACCGACCCCTTTGAATGAGAAAGATCCGCCGCAACGCCGCGACACCATCGAATCCCGCCCAGCCGGCACTGAGGACCTGCTTCCCATCGACGTCGATGGCGGCGTCCATATCAGGCATCTCAATTCGGCCCGTTTTGTCGCCGAGATCCAACGTTTGCATCAGTTCTTCAACACTGACCGGCCCCAAGAGGCCCCCAAACGTCCTTTCGATCCGGCGAAAATGCTCTCCCCGTCGAAGGGCTACCGTCACACGGGCCATCAACTCCGCCCGATCGAACGGCTTGACGACAAAATCTTCAGCCCCCATCTGCAACCCCCTGACCTTGAGGTTCGGACGATCCAGACTTGAGAGGAACATCACCGGAATATCGGCAAGGCGCCGACGATCCTTCATCCGTTCGAGAACACCAAATCCGTCGAGAATCGGCATCTGAATATCGAGTAGAACGAGATCAGGCCGTTCTCGTTCCATCGCTTCGAGACCCTCGGCGCCGTTGGTGGCGTGCAGGACCTCGTATCCGGAATACTTCAGGTAGGCGCCAACGACATCGTGCACATCCTGGATATCATCAACGATCAGAATTCGATAGCCACTCATGCCTGTCCCTCTTGATTTCCGACACCACTCTTCTCAATCTCGGCGGCTCTCAACTGATCGAGATCAATCACAGGTAACCGAACGACGAAGAGACACCCACCCCCCTCACGATTTTCGGCCGTGACATTTCCGCCGTGATTATCGACTAATTGGCGAGTGATGTAGAGCCCCAGCCCGACTCCGAATCCTCTCTCGGCCACTTGGGCTCCGGAAGACACCTGAAAGTAGCGGTCGAAGATCTTCTCGGTATCACCCTCGGGTATTCCCGGCCCCCGATCACGGACCGTGATCACCTGGACATCCTGTTCCTGGCTGATCTTCACTTCAATCGTACTATTTTTCGGTGCAAACTTGACGGCGTTGGATAGAAGATTATTGAAAACCTGCTCCAACCGAGCAGGATCGACAAGGGTCACAGATAAAGATCCATCAGCCGTATACGCGACGTCAATTCCTTTTTCCCGTCCTGCGGCACGTGTCGTGGCGACGCAGCCTTCAAGAATCTCATTGAGCCGAGTCGGTTTCATGACCAGACTAATACCGTCTGACTCAATCTTCTCGGCATCAAGAATCTCGGAAATGAAGGAGCTCAGTTTCTCACCCGACGTGATGATCTGATCGATGAAGCCCGCCATTGTCTCATCATTCAGACTGGGCCCCAGGTCCCGTAAAAGGTTTGCGATGCTGATCATTGCGTGAAGGGGAGACTTGAGGTCATGGGAGGTGATGGCCACCATATCGCCCTTGAGTCGATTGAGCCTTTCCAACTCGGCGTTCTGTTTTTCAAGCTGCTTGAGCAACTCCTTCTGCCGGGTGATATCAATCTGAACACCAATATAATGGCTGATAGCCCCGGTATCGTCTCTCAAACCTGAGATGGTGGCGAAGGCCCAGTATTTTGAACCGTCTTTCTTGATGTTGTGGAACTCTCCGCTCCAAGTCCCCCCGCGGGAAATCGTGCTCCAGAGTTCTTCAAAGACCTCAGGAGGACTTTCAGTGCCTTTCAGAATTCTCGGATTCTGACCGATTGCCTCCTCGATCGAGTAACCCGTCGTTTCACAGAACTGCGGGTTGACGTACTCGATCGCTCCGTATATATCCGTAATAACCACCAACACGGGACTTTGCTCGATGGCCTGGTTGAACTTTCGGATTTCGGCCTCGGCGCGCATCCTCTCGCTCAGATCCTCACAGCAGGTCACCAGACTGACCGGGACGCCCTCAGAATCGTGAATGACATCGGAAAAGAGCTGAACCGGGAAGGTCGTGCCGTCCGCCCTCATATTGGTACTCTGTCTTGACCAGTGCTCGGGCCTTTCGATCCAACTGTCGTCCGAACCATCCTCGCCTTTGGTCCCAAGGGACCGAGCCGATTGGCCCAGCAGCTCACTCTGCTCAGAGCCGTGCATCTCGGCCTCGGCCTTGTTGACGTATAGAATTCTCCGGTCCAGGTCGGTCATTGTTACGCCGATCTGCATCGAATCCACTGCCAACTTGAAACCCTTGAGTTCCTTGAGAACACGTTCCCTTTCGGTGACGTCCCGCAGGATCAGAACAGCGCCAATCGGCTCTGATATGGAGTTCTCCAGCGGTCGTGAGGTCAGATGAACCAACCTTTCGATTCCATCAACACCTATTATGGTAATCGGCCGATCGACCAGCAAACCGATCTCTTGTCCCAACACCCAGTCGACGATGGATTTGACATCGGCCACGGACCCGGAAAACACCGAAGACAAGACCTCGGCCAGCGACCGCCCCAGACTTTCAGCACCAACCAGTGCTTCCGCAGCCGGATTGAGAAAGGTGACTGTGCCTTCGATGTCTATACTGACGACACCATCAGTCACACCGCCCAAAACAGTGGACAGCCAATCCCGGCTATCATGAACATGACGATCCAACCGATGTCGATGAAGTGCGGTCTCGACCGCCGCCACCAACTGCTCACTCCTGAATGGTTTGGAGACAAAACCGTAGGGTGCCGCCCGCTGCACCTGTTCGAGGACAACCGGATCGGTTCTGGCCGAGAGAAAAACGACGGGAATATCAACATGATACCCAAGCTGCTCCGCAGTCTCGATGCCATTGAGGTCACCGCCAAGACTAATGTCCATCAGTACCAGATCCGGCTTACAGGCCGAAACCATTCCGATGGCCTCCTCGCCCGAGGTCGCCATGCAACACGGCGCATAGCCCTCGTGAGCCAGGACCCTCTCAACCAATCGCCGGTATACGGGATCGTCCTCGACCAGCAAGACTTTCCCCTTGCTCAAGACGCACATCTCCCAACCTCAGCGGCCATCAAACATACCTGATTCTCCCCGCCCTACTGAGGCACAACGAAGGTCTCGCTCATCAGATCAAGACCACACTCCATGCCATCGATCCAGTCAATAAATCGCCGGGACAATTCCGGCGTTGGAAAAACAGCGCCATGCTGGGGCGCGATGATGTCGATATCCAGAGACCGCACCATGCGCGCCCACATCTTCAACGCCGAACCGCTCGGCATGTAACGCCCGTGAAAACCCTCCATATACTGGATGTGGCTGTCAAAATCCTCGACCATACTGTATTCGGCACCCATAGACGCGCCTAAATCACCTGAATAGAGAATCTTCGACACCGGATCGTAGACCTGGAAATTCCCGGCCGAATGGAGAAAATGGGCTGGAATGACTTTGAGATCCACACCGCCGACGGTGATCGTCATCCCTTCATCGGGAATCGGGTGAATCCTGGTTACCACTAACTCGTCCACCCCGAAGTGAGGGATGAAGCGCATCCAGAGAGCCGAAAGATAGGCCTGGGCGTCACTCATCATCAACCAGGCGTTGGCCGCAGCAATGATATCGGGATCTTGGTGAGAAAAGAACAAGTGTTTAAGGTTCCTCATCGGAACCGCCGATGAGATCAATGCAAAGAGAGCCGAGTGAACCTTGTGGCCGCCCGGATCCAGGATCATGGCCTCATCGCCGTGGGAAATGATGTGCTGATTTGCCTGAACCATGCTCCCGGAAGACAGATCATCAAAAAGAAAACTCTTGTGCTCGCCTGATTCAAATAGCGTAATCACCTTCAGACCTCCAGTCTCTTAAGAGAGAATTCCGGCAGCCTGCTCCGCGGCTCGACCCATGTCGAGGAAGAGCAGACCGAGTTTTGCATCTTTTCGTGCAAGGCCAACCAACACTCCATGCTCACCCGCTTGCATCATGACAACAAAACCATGATCACCCTTGAGAAAGAGCTGCTCAATCGTGCCCCTGTTCAACTCGGATGCGGTTCGGGCACCCATCGACAGCATGGCCGCACTCATGGCCGCAACCCTCGCCTCTTCAACACCCTGCGGCAGGGCACTGGCCATCATCAGGCCATCTTCGGAAACGACCGCGCACGCCTCCACGTCACTGGAACTCCCGGAGAGTTCGGTCAACACCTCGTTCAGCTCTTCGATTCTCGACATCGGCTCCTCCCTTAATACATCACGTTGGATTATGTTGAATGTCAAAATCTAATATCACCTAAACTGAGTAATTCTCATCCCCCAGAATCGCTCAGGTTAGGTATCAGTTACTGATTCATCCCAAGAGAATCTGTTTTCAAACGCCGGACGACCCCCTCCAGATGCCACTTTGCCCTCGAAATCATGAAGCGATAATGAGATTTGAGATCCATCACCCGATGTCTGACTCACTGCGCTCCATCACAAAACAAACACCTCCAAGTCAAGACCAGCAGTATTCTCCTTCCAGAAGAACACGATGTGTAAACCTATACCGAAGGCCTCAGAATGTGAATCGGGCATTCTCCTGACATCGTCCTTCCAAATCCCTGAGGAATCAGCCCCCCCAAATCGCCCCGCTGAGGTGAAACGAAGACAACCATCGCCACACCCCCACATGACGGCCATGAAGCTTTGATCTTCATCAGGGATTTGGAAGGACGATGTCAGGAGATCTACCGATAACCAAGTCCGGGTTCCTGGTGTAGCTTTGGTTTTCTTGAAAAGAAAGGAACTACTCCATGGTGAACGTCACCCAGATTGAGCGTCTCGGAAGCCGCCTTGAACATATATGGGCCCACGCCGATGATGAGGTTACGTCCCATCTTCGAAAACTGATCGAAGACCACGGTGACGAAATCATCCAGGAATTTGCCGAGAAGATCCTGGCGGATGAAGAGGCACGGCATTTCTTGGATCTTGAAACCGTTCGTCTGAAGCTCGCCGCGGCACTCAAGAATTGGCTTCTGCAGACCTTTTCCGTTGGAGACCAACGTTCTTGGAACAACTATATCGAACACCAGGTAAAGATCGGCCACATCCATTCGAGAATTAACCTACCACTCCATCTGATGAACCTCGGAATGTCGGTTCTCAAACAAGAGATCTGCAACCATATCGCGCGCCGGCCATGGAGACCGGGATTGATGATCAAAACAGTAGTATTCGCTCATCAGGCCCTTGACTTCGCCGCCAATGCCATCAGTGAGCCCTACCTGGCCGCCGTTACATCCAACATTGGTTATGGCCAGTCTCTTCGGGTCGCCCTGTCGGGACACTCGCTGGCTCTGGAATGCGAACAGCTCAAAGGACTCCTGTTCAACTGGCACCGTACCGTCATCGTCAACCTCTTCAATGGTTCTTCTCTCTCGGATATTCCGAGTCTGTACCGCAGCGATCTGGGCCTTTGGGTCAACCATAAAGCCTCTTTTTCGATAAGCGAGCTTCCCGAATACCAGATGCTACGTGAGACCTTGGATGAGGCCGACCGGTGGTACATGGAAGAGATTGTAGTACCCGCCAAGAACGGATTGAGGATTTCCGACGACCAGCTTCAGACGCTCAGTGACCATGTATCCAGTCTCGCCATGGCTCTCTCATCGGTCATCGACCGAGCATTGGCAACAGAGGAGGCCCGTGACTCCTTGACTCGATTGTTCAATCGCCGCTATATGCATTCAATCCTGCAGCATGAGGTTGCATTCAGCCTGACGAACTCAGTTTCATTTGCAGTGCTTCTCATCGATGTGGACGACTTCAAGAGGATCAACGACAGCTACGGACACCAGATCGGAGACGAGGCTCTTGTACAGATTGCCGAGGCCTTACTATCCAACGTTCGTACCAGCGATTTCGTCTTCCGCTACGGTGGAGAGGAGTTTCTCATTCTACTGTCGGAGATTGAGGTAGATCTGGCGCATCAGAAGGCCGAAAAAATCCGAGAAGCCATCGCCAACCTGCGGATTTCTGCCGGAATCGAACCAATAATTACGCCGACGGTGAGCATCGGAGTTGCCATGTATGATGGTCATCCAGACTTCAATCGTGTCGTTGCCGCTGCCGACCAAGCCCTGCTGACGGCAAAGGAGGCCGGCAAGAACGGCGTCGTTGTCGCCAACTGAGTCGCCCCCCCTTTTTTGGTACCACGTTGAGCATTGCGGCATTCGGATTGGCAGATTTGGGTCAGGTAATGAGGGGTCAAGGCTCTCCTTTTTTTCGTTATACCCTACCCCACATTGACGCCGCCTACGGGTCGAGATACCAGAGAATCTGAGTACAGGCAGATCAGGTCAGCTGGGCGATAAT
>CAYSHZ010000079.1:0-4332 GCA_964430905.1 uncultured Thermoanaerobaculia bacterium
CGATGTATCACCGCCCTCGAAGCCGTCGGTGAAGATCGCAGGGTCGGCGAGGATGATGGCGGACTCCTGACACGATCCTGTGCTGGTGACGGTGACCCAGTAGAACCGTGGTTGCGCCGGATCGACACTGATGGCCTGGCTGGTCTCACCGGTATTCCACAGATAGCTGTCAAAGACGGTCGAGACCGAGAGGGTGGTCGGGGTGCCCCACGTGACCTCAATGACCGGTGTCGCGCAGCCAAGATCGGCCGTGGTTGCCATGGCCGGATCGCTGAGGTCACTGGTGATCAGCCTCTGGTTGAAGACGTGCGGGTTGGTCAGGGTCGCCACCGCGAGATCGTAGCTCACGCCGGGATCGAGCGCCGTTACCGGTATCTCGACCTCGGTCTTGGATGCCGTTCTTCCCGCAGAAACCCAGGCCGTGCTCGCGGAGGGTGCAACGAACGCTTCGTAGCCGCCCGGATCGACATCGTAGGTGACGGCATCCCATTTCAGCCACAGGGTGTGGTCGCCCACCCAGTCGATGCTCACATTGGTTGGGGCGACCGTCTGGGTTCTTTGCCAGTCGCCGCCGCTCTGTTTCGAGTTGAGGAAGGCAATCAGACTGGAGTCGTCCGAATGCAGGGCGTTGTAACGGAGATCCAACCCATTGGTATTCAGAGCCGTCAGATTTGCAAGCTCGGCGGGGACCTCGCCACGCAGTTGGTTGGAACTCAGCCAGAGGGAAACCAGATTCGCCAGATCTCCCAACTCTGGAGGAATGGCCCCTCCGAGTCGGTTGGGACCGAGAGACAACGAGGTCAGATTGGTCAAGCCGCCAAGCTCTGATGGGATCGTTCCACTCAATTCGTTGCTGTCGAGCCGAAGGTCTTCCAGATTCGTCAGGTTGCCGATCTCCGGTGGGATGTTCCCGCTCAGACGATTGGAATTCAGAAACAGGTAATTGACGATTGAGAGATCTCCGATTTGCGGAGGGATGTTTCCCCAGAGGTCGTTGAAGGACAGGTCCAGGGAAGTGACGTTGCCGAGACTTCCCAGTTGTGGAGGGATTGCCCCGCTCAACTGATTGTTGCTGAGGTACAGCAACTCGAGATTTGCAAGATTGCCGATCTCCGCCGGGATACTCCCCGTCAGCTGGTTACGGTTCAGGGACAATACCGTCAAGCTCGAGAGGTTCCCAAACTGTGGCGGAATGGGGCCACTCAGCTGGTTGGAAAAGAGGCTCAGAACGTCAAGGCTGCCGAGGTTACCCAGCTCGGGTGGGAGGGTTCCATTCAGCTGATTGGAATACAGGCGAAGGTCTCTCATGTTTGTGAGATTCCCAATCTGTGACGGAATGCTCCCGGTGAGCTGGTTTGAAGTCAGCCACAACGACATGACATGACCGTCTGAGCAGGCGACGCCGTGCCAGGTGCATTCCGTGTCCACAGCCCCGAGCCAGTTGTCGCTGTGGGTCCAGTTGTCACCATCGGTACTGTTGTAGAACGCGATCAGCGCCTCACGCTCGACAGTTGGAATCTGTGCCTCGACGGCGCTCGTTGCGATCAGAATCAGAACCAAAGGAGCGATGAAATTTCGCACGATCTGTTCCCCCAATTCTCCGACCGGATTGGAAACGGCCGGTCCTTTTTGATCGCGGACCGGAACCCACGATGCTCCCAAGATCAGCAAGGGTTGTGCCAACCGTTCGAACTCAGCCATGCGTGCTGCGATCAAATGCCGTCGCTGGATGTTATGGATCCCAGGGCGATACCCCGTGGATCGAGATACCCACTGAGGTATGGAGGATATTCCCCGTGGTACCCGTTACGGAAAAGAAACGGAAAAGACCACCGAAAATGATGATCGTCTTCTCTCGTGCCACTGGTGGGTCCTTGGTCAGTGCCTTCGTTCCCGTTGTTCCGAACTCCTCCTCAGTGTGATCGTTGGCACACCCCCCTCAAACCTGAGCCGCTAGGCTATTGAAGTCGGAACCAACTGAAAAACGCCGTCCGACCATCGTTGGACGGGATCGCAGCCTTGGAGGTGTCCAATGAGCAAAGCCCCCTTATGTCTTCGTATTCGTCCGACGTCTTCTCTTCTCCAACTGATAGCCGCGACCTTCCTCGGCATAGCATCGATTGCCTGGGCCGGCGGAGCGGTCCATTCCGACGAAGAAACTCCCGGGGAAGGGATGCTGCCGAAGATCGAACTCGAGTTCCTCGAACTCACGCCTGGAGACATCGAACATCGGTCGGTGCATCCACTCTGTGCGGCCAAGGGAGATTTCAACGCCGATGGCATCCCGGATCTCATCGTCGGCCGGTCGAAAGACGGAGTAGGTGAACTGGTTCTCTATCCCGGCAATCCCTTTGCGATCTATCCCAACGAACCCGGAGCTGACCGCCTTCGGGCTGCAGGACATGATCCTGCTGCACCGTTTGACCTTCCGTCCCTCGAACTGCCGATACCGTTCGATCCCGAGTTCCTCGAAACCGGTGATTTCGACGCCGACGGACACCTCGATATCCTGGCCGCGCAGGCGGGCGGGCATTCCCTTGTCATGCTTCCGGGAAACGGCGCCGGTTCATTCGCTCCACCGTGTCAACTTGATCTCGACGGTGCAATCACAATTCTTGCTGCTGGAGACATAGGGCGGCGGGACGGGCTCGATGATCTCGTGATCGGCGTCCGGTCGAATGACGGTCCTTCCCTCATCGTTCTCTCGTCCGCCGGCGGCGCATGGGGCGCCACGCCCTCAACGGTAGAGCTGCCGGACGATGCCTCCGGATTGGAGTTGGGACACCTCAACGGCGACGGCATGATGGACGTTGCTGTCGTCGCCGGAGGCAGTCTCTTTCTTCTCGATGGCAAGACTGGCTTTCAGGATCGCACTTCGGCAGTCGTCGAGGCCGTCGACCTTCCATTCAGCGTCGAGAACGTAATTCTCGGGAGTTTCTCGGGCGCCGTCGGTACACCATCCGAGATCGTCGTCTTGGACAGTGAAGGATTCCTGCGGCCTCTTGAATGGGCGCCCGATACCGCCACATGGCGTGCCGTCGATTCCTCAGACAATCGACATGTCGGCATGATCACCCCATCGCTCGGGTCCTCCCTCGTCGGCATCAGTCAGGCTTTTGGTCCAGCCGAGACAGTCCTGACACTCGACCGATTCGGAGAATCACTGGGTCTCGTAACGATCGTGGAAAGCTCCGATGCCAAGCTCAGACCCGATCGGCCGCCGGCCTCAAGCCTGACGATTCACGGGTCGAACACTCCCGCGGTACCACCCTCCGGTTTGACACGAGTTTCGCTTCGCGAGCCGGTCAGACTGCGCCTTCCGGGCAAGCCGGTGACAGTACTCCCCATGCGACTGACTCCTGACGCTCTCGATGATTTGGTCATCCTGATCGAAGGCGACGCCCGGCCGCTGATCCTCAAGACCATCACGCAGGAGACCGTCGTCGTCGATTCGACTACCGATATCTCCGACGGGGACACGTCCTCGATTTCCGCCCTCAACGCCAATCCGGGCGCTGACGGCGTCATCGGTCTCCGGGAGGCGATCGCCGCCGCAAACTCCACACCCGGACTCGACACCATCCACTTCGACATTCCGGTCGATTCCGATCCCGGATGCGACGAGACTGCCGGAACGTGCACCATTCGGCCCGACGGCGCCGAATTGCCGTGGGTTTCGAGTCCCGTGACGATCGACGGCACGACCCAACCGACCTTTGCCGGTACGCCGGTCATCGAAATCGACGGATCGATCGCCGGCGCCAACGCTATCGGGTTGGCGGTCTGGGCGGGAAGTTCGACGATCCGCGGCCTGGTGATCAACCGATTCGCCGACAACAGCGGTCTCCTGTTGTGGACCAACGGCGGCGACATCGTCGAGGGCTGTTCCTTCGGTACCGACCCAAGCGGCACCATCGCCCGGGGCGGCTACAACGCCGTCCACGTCTACGGCATCTCGAACAATACCTTCGGAGGAACGACTGCTGCAGCCCGAAACCTGGTTTCCGGGGGTGGCATGGGCGTTGCTCTCAATGGGGGAACCACCGGGACGACGATTGTCGGAAACTTCTTTGGAACCGACGTTGCCGGAACCGGGCCACTGGGGAATACCGGGAACAGCATCCTGATCACCGGGGCCTCTCCATTGAACACCGTCGGCGGAACCGAGACCGGTGCGGCCAACGTCGTCGCGGCGGGCCTCGATGGAGCGACGATGGTGACCGTCGCATCCGAGAGCAGCGGCAACGTGATTCGGAACAACAAAATTGGCACCGATCTCGGCGGTTCGATCGACCTCGGGGGGTCGGGAACGGCCCTGCTGATCTTTGAGGC
>CAYSHZ010000079.1:4432-8952 GCA_964430905.1 uncultured Thermoanaerobaculia bacterium
TCCGGCGCCAACGATCTCCAGAACTTCCCGGTTCTGACCTCGATCGAACGAGATACGACCTCGACGACGATCGGAGGTGTTCTGGACAGCACTCCCGATTCGGTGTTCACCGTCGATCTCTATTCCGGCACGACCTGCAACCCCTCGGTCCATGGCGAGGGTGAGGTCTGGCTGGGATCGACGGATGTTACGACCGACGTCAACGGGACCGTAGTCTTCGGGGTCCAGGTTCCGACCGTCGTTGGCGCCGGTCATTTTGTGACCGCGACGGCCACCGATTCGGCAGGCAGCACATCGGAGTTCTCCCGCTGCCTGGTCGAAGGAGTCGATCTCGGAATCGGCATGGCCGTCGATCCCGATCCGGTCCAGAGTGGAATGACCCTGGTCTACACCATCACGGTCGAGAACTTCGGCCTGACCGACGCGAGCGGCGTCACCGTAACCGATAACCTTCCCGCCGAAGGGACGTTCGTATCATCGAGCGCTGCCTGCACAGTCGATGCCGGGATTGCAACCTGCACCCTGGATGATGTCGTTCCGGGTGGGCGCCTCGAACTGACCATTGAGATTCTTGTCGATGCCGGGGCTGTCGGTCCCCTGGCCAATTCAGCCGTCGTCTCGTGCGACCAGGAAGATCCAGTTCCGTTCAACGACTCCATCGACAGCCTGACCGTCGTCAATCTCTTTGCCGACGGATTCGAGAGCGGGGATACTTCGGGTTGGTCATCAGGAGGTTAGCTTTCCGGATGGGAACGGGCGGGGGAACGCGTTATCCTCTGTTGTGATGAGCGTGGATCGAGGATGATGGTAACGATGTCGCATCCAGCCTTGGTCGCGGTCGTGGTGCTGATTGTGGCATGGTTTGCCTTGGCGGGCATGGACCGAGCCCGGCAACGGCGCAGGCTGCGTGAGGTGGCTGATCGGTGGGGCCGATCTCCCGAGAGCCGGCGAACCGGCCCCATTGTGTCCAGACGACTGCACGACCTGATGGGGTCTTCGTCCGATCCTGAGACATCGATCGTCGATGACCGCACCTGGGCTGACCTTGACCTCGACACTGTGCATGCGCGCATGGATCACACATTTTCGCCGATCGGCGCCCAGGTACTTCATCGGATTCTGCGCACTTTGCGGCACGATCCTCAGGTGCTCCAGTGCCGTCGCGGGCTGCTTGATATCCTTGAGGATGATGAAAATTTGAGGCGCCGGTTGCAGATGGCACTCATTGGGTTGGGAGATCGAGGCATTGGGAGGCTCGCCGAAATCCTATGGGAGGATCCACCGCCGCCGTCCCGGCTGAGATCGCTGATTCCGCTGTTATCCATTGCACCCTTGGTCGGTGTTGTTGCCGCACTGATGGGGTTTGGACCGTGGATGGTGGTGGCAACCGCAGCGATCAATATGGTGATCCATTATGTGCATCAACGGCACTTTGAGAGTTTCCCCCTAGTTCACCTCGGAGCGCTTCTTGGGGCAGCCGTCAGGATTGAGGTGGCCGCCGGCGAGGTTCTTCCACAGATCACCGAAGCCGTCCGACCGGGCTTGGCGGCGACCGCCTCGACACGGCGGCGTCTCTCGGTCCTACTGCTGGACGATGGTGTCGGTCTCACTCTGTACCTGCGAATTGTCCTGCTGCTCGATGTGATGGCGTGGATCTCGGCGGCTGCTGCCGTACGCCGAGCTTCGTCAGAACTTCGGCAGTTGCTGGTCGCCGTCGGCGAGGTGGATGCACTGCTCGCCATCGCCTCGTGGCGGCACAGTGCGAGGCCTATGACGGTTCCCGAGCCCCGGCCGACTTTTGTGGGGGCTGTGGTTCAGCAAATGTGTCACCCCCTCCTGGATCAGCCGGTGCCGTCATCACTCGAACTGGACGGCAAGAGCATCCTGGTTACCGGGTCCAATATGTCGGGGAAAACCACCTTTCTCAAAGCGTTGGGAGTCAACGCCGTATTGGCCCAGACTATAGGTTTCGCGATGGCGAACAGGTGGTCCCTGCCGTCTCTCCAGGTCGTCACGTCAATAGGACGGGCCGACAACCTGATCGAAGGACGGAGCTACTATCTGGCCGAAGTTGAGGCCGTCGCACGGATGGTTCGAGTCGTCGGTGACGGTCGAGAGCATCTCTTTCTGGCCGACGAGATTTTCCGTGGGACCAACGCCACAGAGAGAATCGGCGCTGCCGTTGCCGTGCTCCAATATCTTGCAAGCGAGGATGACCTGGTTCTTGCGGCAACCCATGACCTCGAGCTCGCCGAGATGCTCAGGGACCGGTACAAGACGGTGCACTTTGCGGAGGATCTGGGCGAAGACGGCTTGAGCTTCGATTACCGATTGCGCCAGGGAGTCACCACCGGTCGCACCGCCATTGATCTCCTCGAGCATGTGGGTTATCCCGAAGAAGTCGTGCTGGAGGCTCGCCGGTTGGTGGCCGGGTTGGAGGGAACGCGGCCTGCACCCCAGTGACCACCGGGAACCAATTCGTGTCCGAATCAGCTCCTCGTGCCCTGAGCTGATGCCAGGGCGCCGCCCTGGTAGCGTCCGACGTAGGCCCTGAAGGTCTCGGTCTCCGATCGCGGGATCGGAAGGTAGGTCAGCCGGCCCGAAGAAATCAGTTTGGACTCGAAGAGCCAGGGGCCGACGTGGTGGACGTTGACCCTGGCGATGTCTCGTCTGCCGAAGGCATTGGCCAGGTAGAGGGGAGCAAAATGACGGACGTCGTCTTCGTCGAGGTTGACGGGCCAGGGGATGGAATTTTCGTCCAGGGGGTAGCGACCGCGAACGACGCGGGGCGGGTGACGGCTGACGTGCATGAACAGCCGGTTGAAGGCCGAGGTCATCAGCCGGGGATTGATGCACCGGATGGCCGGAACCCAGATGAAATCCTGGCCCTGCGGCGTATCGTCACCGATCTGGTCCATCGTTCCATCGATGCCATCCCTCAGGTGTCTCATATCGGTTATGACGAGGCCGCCTGCGGTCTTCAGTTGGAGGGGGAAGCGCCAGAAGGGGACGATGTCGCCGGCATCGTCAGAGGATGCAGCTGCTCGGTCGTAATCAATTTCGGTCTTGCCTTCCGCATGAGCCTTGAAGAGCCGGTGACAGTTGATGCAGAAGTGCAGGACGGCATCGGCTTCGTACCGGAACTCGTGTCCGCAGGTGGGGCACTCCATCGGCTGGAACCGCAGAGTGGCGCCGGGTTCCCGTGCCGTCTCCGGAAGATCCTGCAGGGTCTCGGGATTGACAAAGGGCGCCGCGCCCGACACCGAGCCGGAGGCGCCGTCGATCAGCAGGCTCTCGTCGGTATTCCCCTCACTGATCTTGGCGATCCACCAGGGTCTCCATACGACGGCCCTGACCTCCTCGGCAAAGGACGATCCCAGCTTGATCGTGCGGATCGAACGATTGAGTTGCTTGCGGTCGAGGTCTCCGTACGCCTGGGCAATGTCGTCGGAGTCGAGGTCGGGGTGCATGGTTTGAACATCAGCCCCCAGTTGGGCAGCGGACACCAGACTTTTGAGGTAGCTCAGTTTTCCCATTGGGGGCAGCTCGACCGCCTCTTGCGCCGAGAGGGCGGACTCCAACGAGGCCATCGTGAAGAGGAGACACTTGTCCTGGGTTCGGGGATCTCGGCCGAAGGCCGCCTGGAAGAGGGTTCCCATTGAGTGGTAGTAGGGGGCCAGAAAATGGAGGCTGTCGCGGATTTCCAGTGTCTTTTCGATCTTCGCCCGATAGGCGTCCGCCTTGATCGTAATGGCCTGTTCGGCAGCGGCGGAAGCGGCCTCGACATCGGCCCGGACCGCCATGGCTCCGGTGGGTCCGGCCTCGGTTGCCTGCCGTTCGAGTGGAGCGACAAAGCGTTCATAGAGTTTGAGGTAGTGGCGGTAGCGAAGGTGATCGAGAACCGCATCTCGAAGACTCGGTGCATCCGTGATCTTCGACGGGATCGCCACCTGGAGCAGGTCGTCATGACCGACCACCAGGTGGTGGCTGCCGCAGAAAGAACACTGGGCGGCTCTGTGGAGGACCGGAACGTCGATATCGGCGCCACACTCCGTGCAGCGGACGGCTACCGAGTATCCCTCTGTTACTTCGACCTTCTCGTTCTGTGATCCCAGCTTTGCCATACCGCCGACCGTGTCTCGGGGGGAAGGCCGGTTCGAGGGTGGCGTGGTTTGGGCCGTTCGAACTACTTCATTGGGTCGTCCCTGGGCCGTCAGGGGATTCCACGGCGTGTAGAGGAGGCCCCAAATGGCGCCGATCACTCCGATGGGCGCCAGGAGTCCGATCTCGGGACCACCGACGACGAAACAGCTGACCTGGGCCATCACTGTGCCCAGAGCGACCTCGAGAACGGACCGATCCGCCGCCGCCAGACCGCTGCCGGGCATCAATCCGTTGAGAACGACGATGACGGCAGGGTCGAGGTCCTTGCCACGTATGAAAAACCAAACCAGGATTGCGGCTGCCGGCGGGACGAACATCGAAAAGAGGAACCAGGACAGCGTCATGGACACAGTGTA
>CAYSHZ010000079.1:9052-13115 GCA_964430905.1 uncultured Thermoanaerobaculia bacterium
AGGATCATCTCTCGGACGTTGGCATGGGGCGGTCGGGTGGCGCAGAACAGAACCGCATCGGCAACATCGTCTGCCGTCAGGGGCCGCAGTCCCTGGTAGACGCCGGCTGCGCGGTCCTCGTCGCCGTGGAATCGGACGACGGAGAACTCGGTCTCGACGAGGCCGGGATCGACGGAGGAGACCCGGACTCCCGTTCCCAGCGTGTCGATGGCCAGACCACGGTTGATGGCGGTAACCGCATGCTTGGTGGCGCAGTAGACCGCGCCGTTGGGATAGGTCTCGTGCCCGGCAATCGATCCGATATTGATGACGTGTCCGGATCCTCGGGCGACCATCGAGGGGACGACGGCTCGTGTCAGGTACAGCAGTCCCTTGATGTTCGTGTCGATCATGGTTTCCCAGTCCTCGATATCGCCGTCTTGCACCGTTGACAACCCCTGGGCCAGTCCGGCGTTGTTGAGCAGGATATCTATGGCGATGCCTTCTCTGAGTAAATCGTCGACGAAGACCTCGACCGCACCCCTGTTTCTGACGTCCAACTCGATCGCACGGACATTGATGTCGTGGGCCTCACACAGGTGTTCGGCGGTCTCTGAAAGTCTCTCGATCCGCCTGGCCGCCAGGATCAGATTGGCGCCGGCTTCGGCAAAGGCCCTTGCGCTTGCTGCGCCGATGCCGGAAGAAGCTCCGGTGATCAGGACGGTCGTGTCATTGAGTTTCATGGTGTCTCCTGTTTGATTGACTCAGATCATCGTGACGGGTCTCGGCCTTCTCCAGCCATCGTCTCCAGATGGCTGATTGGCGCAGCAGTGTTGTGACCTTGCAGGGTTCGATACCCCTTTTGCGAAGGGCCTGGACGAATTCCGGGAGGTGGACCCATGGGGCTTCCTCCCTGTCCGTTGCCAGATGCATCAGCACGATGCCGCCCTCGAGCCGGGGGAAGGCCAACAGTCTGTTCATGATTCTCTTCGAGTCCCGGTACAAGCTGGAATGCTCGTCGTTGACCCAGTCGTGGGAATCCAGCGAACGCCCCTCGAGCGAACTCCAGCGGACGTGCAGGTAGCCTGCTTCGAGGGCCCAGGCCCGAAGTGCAGAGTTTTCCTCGCCGTAGGGGGCTCTCCAGAGCGGCGCCATTGCCCGTCCTGTCGCCGCACGAAACGCATTCTTGGTCCTTCGTAGCTCTTCGACAAGCGTGCCTTTCGTGATTCCGGGCAGTGTTCGATGGCGGTGGTCCTCTGCCCACGACGTCAGGTGGGGATGGCTGAAGGTGTGGTTACCAACCTCATGGCCGTCCAGCACGGCGCGGCGGACCAGCGTGGGATGTTTCTCGATGAACTGGCCGGTCAGGAAGAGTGTGGCCTTGATGTTCAGGGTTTCCAGAAGATCCAGCAGTTCGGCAGTCCTGTTACTCGAGGCGCCGCCGTCAAAGGTGATGGCGATCGAGGGTCCGCTGTCGGTCACCAGGTGGAGAACCGGTGGTGCGCCCCGGGATGCTGCCGTTCGAGGAAGCTGCGTCGGGGTTGGTTTCGGTGTGGGCGAGGCACTGACCGGTGGTGTCGGCGGCACGGTCGTCGGCCATGGAGTCGGCGTCGAGGCCGGCGTAATATCCGGCCGGAAATCAACCCCGCCGCTCTTGTCTTCGTAGGGGAGGGGTTTATCCCCTCCCGAGACCCCACGACCGCGATCCCTGTCCTCGTAGGGGAGGGGTTTATCCCCTCCCGGTTCTCCTATGGGAAACGCCGTCCTTCACCGACGGTGATATCATCCACGGGTTGATCCGGAACGGCATTCCCTGTACCCCGGCAAGAAGCTTTTTTGAGGTTGGAGCATTCATGAACACCACCGCCCAGAATCTCATGCAACGTATAACCGCCCACGATGCCGGCGTCGGCATCATCGGACTCGGATACGTCGGTATGCCCCTGGCGATTGCCTTTGCCGACAAGGGTTTTCCCGTCCTCGGCTTTGATATTGACCAGACCAAGGTCGATGCCGTCATGCGGGGCGAGTCCTATATCAAGCATCTCGATGGTGAAGGACTGGCGCGGGTCGTCACCGCTGGGACTCTCCAGGCCACATCGGACTTCTCGCGTCTGACGACACCCGATGTCATTCTGATCTGCGTGCCGACCCCACTGACTCCGCAGCGCGAACCCCAGATGAGTTACGTCGTCGACACCGCCCACCAGATCAAGAAGAACCTCCGGGCCGGACAGTTGGTCGTATTGGAGAGCACCACCTATCCCGGCACCACAGACGAGTTGCTCAAAGATATCCTCGAAGAGTCCGGTCTCGTCTGCGGTCAGGATTTCTTTCTGGCCTTTTCCCCCGAGAGGGAAGATCCCGGAAACCCGGATTTTGGCACAACGACAATTCCCAAGGTCATTGGCGGTGTCGATCCGACATCCGGCGATCTGGCCGAGACTCTCTACGCCCAGGCGATCGCGCGTACCGTCAGGGTCTCCTCTGCCCGGGCCGCCGAGGCTACCAAATTAACCGAGAACATCTTCCGGGCCGTCAACATTGCGCTGGTCAACGAGCTGAAGATGGTCTATGACCGGATGGATATCGACGTCTGGGAGGTATTGGACGCAGCGGCCACCAAGCCTTTCGGCTTCATGCGTTTCAGCCCGGGGCCGGGGTGGGGTGGGCACTGCATTCCCCTTGATCCCTTCTACCTTGCATGGAAGGCTCGGGAATATGGGCAGTCCACCCGTTTCATCGAACTGGCCGGGGAAGTCAACGTCACAATGCCGGCCTACGTTATCGAGAAGCTGCAACTGGCCCTCAACGACCACGGCAAGCCCGTCAAGAACTCAAAGGTGCTCGTTCTGGGCCTGGCCTACAAGAAGGACATTGACGATCCCCGAGAGAGTCCAGCGTTTGAATTGATCGACCAGTTGTTGAAACTCGGTGCCGACGTCAGCTATCACGATCCCTTCATTCCCACTGCTCCGCAGATGCGTTCCTGGCCGAATCTCCCGACCCTGCATTCCGTTGCGCTGGATGCCGAGACCCTCGAGGGTGTTGATGCCGTCTTGATTGCCACGGGTCACTCCGTGATCGACTATAGTTTTGTTGCGGCCCACGCCGCGTTGGTAGTTGATACCCGTGGCATTTACCGTGAGAAACAGGCCAACGTTGTCAAGGCTTGAGTAAGATGGAGAGTTGATGACCGACCAGAACACCACAGCCGAAGTCGTTGGGACCAAAGAGACCCAGCGGCGCTCCGTGGCCAAGGCCGTCACCTGGAGAATCATTGCAACCTCAACCACAATGGCCATCGTCTTCGGCTTTACCGGGAAACTGTTGTTGGCCGGTGGGATTGGTGTTGTCGAGAGTCTGTCGAAGATGCTTTTCTACTACCTTCATGAGCGGGCGTGGTCGCGTTCCAGTTATGGCAAGGTCTCCAGTGAACCTCGGAGCCGCCATATCGTCCGTCACGCCGGGTCGATTACCCAGGGAGAGCGAGATGAGGCCGCTGGAGAGCGTGCCGTCACCGTCTGGTTCACCGGCCTGACCGGGGCGGGGAAGACAACCTTGTCTTACGCCCTCGAACGCCGGCTTTTCGACCGGGGTCTGCGATCCATCGTCCTCGACGGTGAAAACATGCGTCTCGGCCTCAACCGAGACCTGGGTTTTGATCCCATCGAGCGGGCCGAAAACGTCCGCCGAACCGCCGAGGTTGCCCGTATTGCCAACACACACGGCATCTTTGCCATCTGCGGCCTGATCTCGCCATTCGAAGACGACAGGCGGAGGGCCAAGGAAGTCATCGGTGACGATCGCTTCTTGCTCGTCCATTTGACTGCCGGGGATCAGTCCTTGCACGATCGTGCCCGGGACCACATGTACGACCGTGCAGAGAAGGGCGAGATCAAGCACTTCACCGGTGTCAGTGACCCCTACGAGGCTCCGGCCGAAGCTGACCTCGTCCTCCAAACCGATCAGATGGATGTTGATCAGTGCGTTGATACCATTTTCGAGCGGATCCACCGTCCGATCGAAAGCTGACGCCGGAAGACGACCATGCCGAGAAAACCCGGGCGGGGATAAACCCCGC
>CAYSHZ010000080.1:0-13096 GCA_964430905.1 uncultured Thermoanaerobaculia bacterium
CAGACATTGAGGCCCTCTTGGGCCACGGTGGCGGCGATGGAGCGACCCATCATGCCCCCACCCATGATTGCGACGTCATGAAGTTCCCAGCTCATGGGCGGAGTGTACCTCAAGAGAGAGATGATGTGTATATTTTCACAAGCGCAGACACCAAGTTGCATGGCTGATGAAATGCGATTCTCCGTCAGTGCTATTTGATCATTCCGGCGATTGCCGTATCATGTGCATCGTGAAGCGCCTTGTTTTTTCCGCCGTTGCCGTATGTCTCCTCGTTACTTCCACCCTGCTGTGGGGGGGAGAGAGAAGGCCTTTCCCCAATATTGAGCTTCATTCACTCGATGGACAGACGAGCGTCAAGATGGAGGACCTGCGGGGACATCCCGTCCTTCTGACTTTCTGGGCCAGTTGGTGTGGTCCATGCCGGGCCGAGTTGCCGGAGCTGGTTACATTGAGCAGGGAACTCAAGACTTCAGGACTGGTCCTGTTGGCAATCAACGTTGACTCGTCGGCCGAAGCGGGTCTGCGGTTCCTCCGAAGGGGTGGAATTGATGTCACGGCCTACCGGATGAGCGATCAGGACCAGGCGATGATCGGAGTTCGGAGTCTGCCGACGACCATCCTGTTGGATGGTGATGCGCTCCCGGTTCAGATCTTCACCGGCTACTCCCCCGGGGTTGTCGAAGCCATTCGAGGTTTGGTCCAAGGCATGGCTCGGCCGGATTCAACGTCGGAACAGGGGTCGCCCTGAGACGATGGGTGGAAAGTTAGGTCATTCTCGGAAGGTCGTGTTGCTGGTCCTGCTGGTGGCGGTTTCCAACATCGGGTGGAGTGCTCGCACGACACGCTACCTTGCCTGGTCGGCGGTGGGCTTTTTCCCTCCGGATTTGGCCCGCCAGGTCCGTCGCTACCATCGCCGATTTGATGCCGGTATCGAGCGAGGTTTGGCGGCGCCGCCGGCCTGGAGGGCGGCCCGGCCCGGCAGTCTCGCCGAGGCATTTTCGCTTTCGACAAAGAGGTGCGTCGAAGGCATCGCCCGTCCTATTCCTCTGGATGATTTCGTCGAGGAGCTGGGGGTTCTGGCAGTCCGGGTGATCGATGCCAACGATCCTCTGGCGGTCTCCCATGACGACCCCCGAGAGGCTCGATACGCCCATGCCTATCAGCAGTACGTCGATTCGGCGCTTGGGAGGTTTCGACTGGTCTATTACGGTTGGGATTCTCGTTTAATGACCGACGATGACCCCGAACGGGTGATCGGAGAGGCCTTCACCCGGAGCAGGGAACTCTATCCCTTCGTTGGAGAGGAGTTCTACCGGACCGGCAGGCTGCGAAGCTGGAAGGATTTTGATGACAAGTCGGTGGCTTTCGGGGTCGGTGGAGTTGCCCTGTCGCGCGGCCTGACCGATTTTGCCAATATCTGTGCATGGGTGTGGGCCGGTGGAGGTGGCTACGTGCCGCCGCCGATTCCAACGCCCCGAGGGCACCGTGGCCCTACGGTCACGTTGGCGCCGAAACTGGGCAGTGGATTTGAGGGCCGGGACAAGCCAAAGAGTGGAGCTCCGGTGATGGGTGCCGGAGGAGTAACGCTGCCACCTCCGTAGGCAGGGAAAACGGAACCAATGCAATTCGTTCGACGAATTGCTTCAGCAGATCCGGGGAAGATCGGTTCCCGACAACAGGTCAAGGGGCCTAGTGGCACCGGTGATGGTCTCAACGATCACGGGTGCGGCGCCAAGCTTCCCCTCTTCGACCCGCCCGATGATCTCGGCCTTCCCTCCGTCGGGATGACGGCGCAGGACCTCGACGGCCTGATCGGCATCCTCCGGGGCAACCCAGGCGAGAAACCGCCCCTCGCAGGCCAGGCCCAGCGGGTCCAGGCCCAGCAGTTCGCACACGGCAGAGACCTCGGGACGGATCGGGATAGCCTTCTCGGCCAGAATCTGGCGGCAATGGGTGCGCCCCGCGACCTCGTTGGCCACGGATTTGAGGCCACCCCGGGTGGGGTCGTGCAGGGCGTGGACATCGATGCCGGCAGTGAAGAGGCTCTCGGCCAGGTGATTGACCGGCGCACCGTCGCTTTTGAGTGTTTCGCTCTCCAGCTGATGACGGACCGCCATGATGACGGCGCCGTGGTCACCCAAAGGACCCGAGGCGATGATGGCATCTCCCGGTCTGATTCTGTGGTCCCCGATGTCCCGGCCTGGTGGTACGACGCCAAGACCGGCAGTGATCGCAAAGATCTTGTCGCCCGAGCCCTTGGCGACCACCTTGGTATCTCCCGCGACGATAGCGACACCGGCCTCTTTGGCGGCCTTGGCGGCACTGGCGGTACACAACTCCACCAACTCCATGTCGGTGCCCTCTTCCAGTATCAGGGCCCATGTCAGCCACAGGGGTGTGGCCCCGCCCATCGCAACGTCGTTGACCGTGCCGCAGACGCTCAGGCGTCCGATGTCGCCTCCGGGGAAGACCGGCGGATCGACGACGAAGGCGTCGGTGGACATCGCGGGTCGGCCGGGGGGGAGTTCCGGGAGGATGGCCGCATCGGAGAGAGTTGCCAGGTGGCGGTTCGTCAGGGTCGGCAGGAAGGTCTCGGAGATCAACTCGCCGGTCAGCCGTCCTCCGGCGCCGTGGGCCATCAAGATCTTTGAATGCCGACGTGTCATCACTGTGCTCCCATCCGGAATCGATCATGGCGGTACCAGGCCGCACAGGCGCCCTCGGACGAGACCATGCAGGCGCCCACCGCGGAATCCGGCGTGCAACTCTTTGCAAAGAGGGGGCACTCCGGGGGAAGGATTGTGCCTCGGAGTACGTCGCCGCAGCGGCAGCCCGGAGGCTCGACCGGATCCGGCAATTCGACCTCGATCGCCGAGGCATCGCGATGGGACCACGGGGACCTGAGGGCCAGGCCGGAACCTTCAATTGGGCCGAAACCCCGCCAGACGACTGTCGCCGGTTCGAAGAATCGATCGACCATGGCCCGTGCCGTCCGGTTGCCCGAGGCATCGACGACGCGGTTGTAGAGATTGACGATCTCTCGTCGGCCCTCGCACAACTGGGCCAGGAGTTCTGCGATACCCCTGAGGACGTCCGCTGGGGCGAAACCGACGACGGCGCCGCCCATCGAGTGCTCCTCGGCCAAAAAGAGAAAGGTCTCCCATCCGGTGATCACCGAGACGTGGCCGGGCAAGAGGAAGCCCTCGACCTTGAGTTCCGGATCGGCGGCAAGGGCCTGCATCGGGGGCGGCATCACCTTGTTGCCGGGCAGGATCAAGAAATTCTTGAGGTCTTCGGCTTCGGCTTCGGCCAGGGCAGCGGCGATCGTTGGAACGGTAGTTTCGAAGCCGACCGAGAGGAAGATTACCCGTGTATTGGGTCGTTGGCGGGCGATTGCAACCGCGTCTCGCGGGCTATAGACAACCTCGATCGACCGGCCCTCGGCCCGGGCTTCCTCCATCGTCAGCGTGCTTGACGGCACTCGCAGCATATCGCCGAAGGAACAGACGACGACGTCGGGAAGGCCCGAGAGGGCGATCGCCCGGTCGAGATATTCCACCGGGGTGACGCAGACCGGACAACCTGGACCTGAGATCAGCCGCACCGATGAGGGCAGCATGGCTCGCAAGCCCGCAGCGGCGATCGCGTGGGTGTGGGTGCCGCAGACCTCCATGATCGAGGTCGGTCGACCCAGTTGGTCACTGAGGCCTTCGATTTCCGCGACCAGTCCGCCGATCGCGGCCGGGTCACTGTGCAAGTCGGGGGAATGACTCATGGGGGCATGATAGCGGAGCGGGGAAGGGGAAGGCTGGTTTGAAAGAGGAGTAGCCGCAAAAAGGTAGAAAAAGGCATGAAAAGGCGCAAGAAAGGATATACCGATGCCGCGTGCTGTGTGAAATACCTAACCTGAGCGATTCTGGCTGATGAGAATCGCTCAGTTCAGGAAATAGTAATTATTCTGAGACTAAGCGTATTTTACTGGTATCATAACATCGTACACGATTTCGAGGGTTGTCACTCTTCGAGGGAGTTGCCATGAACAAAGTCCATCAGGCGATCGTTTTTTCCTCTTTGCTGTTGATCTCTGCTCCGGTGTTTGCCGATTCTGGAAGTGCTGGGGTCGGCTGGCAGCCGGGCTTCAACCACGAAGACCTCGATTCCCAGGTCAAGGTTGCGACAGTCTTTGATGACGGGGGTGGGCAAGCCCTGTTTGTCGGTGGGGTCTTCACCACTGCCGGTTCCGCAACCGTTAACTCTATCGCCAGGTGGGACGGCGCCGGATGGACTGCACTCGAAGGGCCATCGGCTGTCGGTGTGGACGGTGTGAACGAAGGGGATTATCTTCACGTCGAGGCCCTGGCCGCCTTCGATGATGGTGGCGGGCCGGCCTTGTACGTCGGGGGAACGTTTTTGACGGCCGGAGGCATCAGCGTCAACAACATCGCCAAATGGGATGGAGAACAATGGTCGGCCCTCGCCGGCTCCTCAGGCATCGGAATCGACGGTACGGTCTCGGCCCTGGCGGTGTATGACGACGGCGGGGGTGAGGCGCTCTACGCGGCGGGGAATTTTGCTGTGGCTGGAGGCATCAGCGCCAACAACATCGCCAAGTGGGACGGTAGCCAGTGGTCGGCCCTTGGCGGCGCCTCGGCGACCGGCCTGAACAACGGGGTCGGGGCCTTGGTCGTATTCGACGGTTCACTGTTCGCCGGGGGCGGTTTCACTCAAGCCGACGGCGTAGGGGTCAACAGAATCGCGAAGTGGGACGGCGCGTCATGGTCGGCTCTCAGTGGGCCCTCAGGAACCGGCGTCGGCGGAGGGGTCGTCGCGTTGGCCGTATACGACGACGGAAAGGGAGCGGCTCTGTTCGCGGGAGGGGCGTTTCCCACGGCGGGCGGGGTCACCGTCAACGGGGTGGCGAAGTGGGACGGCGCGTCATGGTCGGCTCTCAGCGGACCCATGGGGACCGGTGTTGGGGGAGAATACCCATGGGTCAACTCTCTGGCTGTGTACGACGAGGGGTCAGGGCCGGCCCTGTTTGCCGGGGGTCAATTCACAACAGCGGGAGGGGGCGCCGTCAATCAGATTGCGAGGTGGGACGGAACGTCATGGTCCGCTCTCGACGGGCCCTCCGGAACCGGGATGGGGGGTGTGGCCTTCCCGGGCGTGGAGTGTCTCGCAGTCTTTGACCCTGGAACCGGGGACGCCTTATTTGCCGGTGGCTTCTTCTTTTCGGCGGGTGGCGTCGGAGTCAACCACCTCGCACAGTGGGACGGCGCCTCGTGGTCGGTCCTCAGCCAACCCTCCGGCGCAGGCATGAGTTACTTCGTCGCTGCCCTCGAGGCCTATGACGACGGTGCCGGGGCCATGCTCTATGCGGGGGGGGAGTTTACCCGGGCAGGAGTGACTGCCGCCGGCCGTATCGCGAAGTGGAACGGCAGCCGGTGGTCGGCTCTGGCCGGCCCGTCCGGTGAAGGTATGAACAACGTCGTTTGGGCCCTGGCGGTCTATGACGATGGCGGAGGTCAAGCACTCTATGCCGGGGGTGACTTCACGACGGCAGCCGGCATCGCCGTAGACCGAGTGGCGAAATGGGACGGTGCCGATTGGTCGATTCCCGGTGGCCCGTCGGCCGGCGGCATGGATGGTACGATCCATGCATTTGAAGTCTTCGATGACGGCACGGGTACCGTCCTGTATGCCGGAGGCTCATTCGTGACTGCCGGCGGCGTCACGGTCAATTACGTTGCCGGCTGGGATGGAAGTGGATGGTCCGCCCTCAGCGGTTCCTCGGGCTTCGGAACGAATCATTCTGTCTCCGCCCTGGCGGTGTATGACGACGGGACGGGCTCGGCCCTCTACGTGGGCGGCGGCTTCACCGAGGCCGGGGGGCAGCCGGCGAACTTCATCGCCAAGTGGGACGGCGCCGAGTGGTCCGCCCTGGGAGTGTTGCTGGACGACGATCCGTTCGGGTACGTTCATGCCCTGGCGGTCTATGACGACGGATCGGGACCCGCTCTTTTTGCAGGGGGGAGTTTCACGACTGCCGACGGCATCACCGTAGACAACATTGCGAAGTGGGACGGCACGCAGTGGTCGGCACTGGAGGGGACTCTCGGTTTCGGAACGAATGGTTCCGTTGGGACCCTGGCGGTCTATGACGACGGGAACGGTGAAGCCTTGTACGCAGGGGGGAAATTCGAAACCGCCGGTGGTGTGACTGTCAACCGTATAGCCCGGTGGGACGGAGAGCGGTGGTCGTCTCTCAGCGGCCCCTCGGGTGTCGGTCTCGACGGTGATTCACACACTTACGACAGAGCCGTTTACACGCTGGACGTGTTCAACGACGGTACGGGGAATGCACTGTTCGCCGGGGGATCCTTCGCCACGGCAGGTGGCATCCCTTCGAGCCGGATCGCCAAGTGGACCCGTGATCCGCAGATCTTCGCCGACGGTTTCGAAACGGAGGACACCTCGATGTGGAGCGTGACCCAGCCCTGAGAGCTGAGTGGAATGCCCGAACTGCATACACGAGATCGGGTTTGGATTCAGCTTCGAATTGCCGGTGGTCTTCCGATATTCTGAAGGTTTCGGACGGGAATTGTTCGGATTTCCCTGAAATATGAACTATTCCTATCTGATGACCAGATGTATTCGTACGGATCCATTGATCCACACGCGGTGTTCCGCAACCATCTGAAACTGGTATGTGGTTTCCTCGCCAATACCTTCCGTTAGAACCATTTCAGGGACAACCAGCTCTTCCATTCTCTCCACGCGATCGGGTATGGGCCAGCGGAATCCAGAGCCGTAGTTCTCATTGGCTGCGAAGCGTACGTTTTCGGAAATCCAAGTCGCGGGGCCTAGATTGAAAACGCGAGCGCGAATCCAAATGGGACTGTGGGCCGCGACGGCGTAGTACTGTCCCGAAGTCACCTCAAACCACTCCCCATCGTCGCCGACCCTGAGCTCGAGGAGATGCAAATCGGCGATGAGGTCGCGTGTGGCTTCCCCAGAGTTCCCGATCAGCTCGATCGGGTCGGTGTTCGAGGTACTGCCCGCGCCTATCGGCATCATCACAAATCGGCGACCGCTGTCGATGGCTGCCTGTGCGTCATTTTGTGCCGCATCATAAATGTCAGCATACCCACGAACGCCGACTGAAGGATTGAATACATGAACATACTCCTTCGCCGGCAGAATCCGTGGCTTGGTCGCTGCCTCGGCGAGGGACGAGATGACATTGCAGACGGGTCTTAATGTGCCGTTGGGATTGATGATTCCGAAGTCTGAGTTCTCGTCGGAGCGTTTCCCCCCCGGCCACCACCACGCTGTGCAGCCGTCTGAGCCCACGTCCAACATCGCACTGATGAAGTGGTTGAAATGGGTCGCTTGACCAGGGATGCCATTCTGCCCGAGCCGGTTCCAACCAAACTCGGCCCAATAGACCGGTTTCCCCGCCGATGCCCAGCGGGCATATGCGTTTGTGACGGCCATGCCTCGCCTCACCTTGTTTCTGTCCGGCGGACGGCTCAATAGTGCATATCCCTCAGGACTGAGAAAATCAAAATGGGCCGCCGTGCTCGCCAGATCGAGTGGATAACGCGTGACGACAAACCCCGCTCCATTCCCTCCGTATCCCTGCCGACAACTGATGAGTTGGGGCGCCTTGGTCCGTATCAGTCGCACGACTCTTGCGAACTGCCGGCTGATTTTCAAGGCGACCGCTCGCCGGTATGACGCGACAAACGCCGCCCATTGTCCACTCGGCGGCAGGTGATCGTCCGGTGGTTCATGGGACAGTTGATAGTCCGTTGGCCCCAGGATGGGTTGTGGAAGAGTGATCTTCTTCTGAATCGTTCCAATTCCCGTTTCTGCCTCCACAACCTCGACGTCGATATCGATTTGCTCACCGAACCAGCCAAATCCCTGATTCTCATCCTGGATCATCCGAAATCGGTACGAGACCCTTCCCGGGGTCGAAGGTGCAGTCAACACGAAACTGATTGTCGCGGATTCCCCAGGGGCGACTTCGTCCTCAGTTATCGGGTTCCTGTCTGGGTTTGGATACAGAGTACCCCAGCGAACAGGATTCTCTTTGCCCCACGATTTCGTGCCCATGTTGCGGACCTTAAACTCCACAGGTACGGCGCTTCCGGCCTCCAGTACGATCGGAACGTTGTGGGAGATCACCGCAGCCTGCCATCCCTCACCATGGTCAGGTAACGTGAACCCCAAGGCGCCTGAAGCCGTTTCCGCATCTCCGAAGGTCATTGCGATCCAACGAGAAAAGGCGCCGTTGTACCGTGCCCGCTTTTCCTCATGACCCAGGTTGGGCTCCCATGCGACATCGAAGGCAAATACCTCGGTCCGCTCGCTCAGTCCGAGCCTCTCATCGGTCAGGACGGCAAGTACGTCACTGGGCCGGTAGAAGCTTTGCGAGATATCGGCAAAGGGAATGTACAGAAACACTTTGAGGTTCCGTTTGTGGCATTGGTCCAGAAAGTGAATCACGTTCTCGACACAGTCAACGTTGTGGTTCCGACCGCATTTCAAACCTTTTGGCAAGCCGATGCCAACCATGTTCATTCCCAGATCCCTGATGGTGTTCAAGTCGTCTTCAATGAGTGCTGAATCGTAGAAATCCGGATGAAACCAATGGTCCGGCGTCGGGCTGGGGAAATTGTCTGGGTTAACGGCGTAGAGCGGGAAATAGTACACCCCATAGGGATACCAAGGAGTACCATTTAAGAAAAAGTGGCCGTTGTGTGTCGTGATGAATCCAGGTGGCGTCTCGTCGTTTGTCTCACTTACCCCATCGGGCTCGATGACTGCTTCGTGGATCTGATCAGTGGATTCATGAGCGTATCCCGTGCCGGCGACCAGGGCGGCAAACACCAAAACGATCATCAATTTTCTCATTCGAACCTCCACGTCCCCCTCATTAGATCACAGTATTGATTCGTTGGGGCAATAGGGCTTTTGAGATACGACGAAGACACTGTGCCAAAATGACCTACGGACAGCGCAATGACCATGCCGGACGCCGTTTAACGATCGACGAGTTTCATCCGTACGTGGGAGCGCTGATTTTGTGATCGCGGGCGGCATCCTCTCGCATTCGATTTCCGGATGAAACGGCAGTGAAGGATCGAAGCCATCGGGTCCTTCGTGGCCGGGGTTCGATGTGCTCTCCGTGGGTGTATGCTCTTGGGGTCTTCAATGACGGCGGGGTGTTCGTTGGAAGTGATTTCTCCAGGGCCGTGGACGAGTAGGGCAAAGTGATGGCACTCTGTTTGGGTGGGCGTCGATCCCGTTTGGACGAAATGACGGGAAAGGGACAATTCAGCATTGAGGTGATCGCTCAGGATCGGCCCGTTCGTGAAAGGAATTGCGCATGACGCCTGAAAATCACCCGCAACTGGCCGGGTTCATCTGGAGTATCTGCAACCTGCTTCGGGGGCCGTACAAGCGCAACGAATATCGCAAGGTGATACTGCCGCTGACCGTTCTGCGTCGTTTCGATTGCATTCTGGCCCCGACCAAGGATCGGGTTCTTGACGAGCACGCTCGGGTCAAGGCCAAGCCCGAAACGGTCGTTCACAGCCTGCTGGCCAAGATTACGGGGCGCCCCTTTTACAACCTCTCGAAAATGGATTTCTCCAGGCTCCTCGACGACCCCAACCAGTTGGCGCCCAATCTCAACGCCTACATCAACGGTTATTCGAGGAATGTTCGCGAAATCATGGAGCGTTTTTCCTTCGACCAGCAGATCGCCCGGATGGCGGAGAAGAACCTGCTGTATGAGGTCCTGAAGCGATTCGCCGCCATCGACCTCTCGACCGACAGCGTCGACAACCTTCAAATGGGCTATGTCTTCGAGGAGTTGATCCGGATCGGCGCCGAACAGTCGAACGAGGAAGCGGGGGAACACTTCACGCCGCGCGAGGTGATCAAGCTGATGGTCAATCTCTTGCTGTCCCCGGAAGAGGATGTGCGCAGGAGCCATGTCGTCAAGACGATCTATGATCCCGCCTGCGGGACCGGAGGCATGCTCTCGGTCGCCGAACGCTACATCAGGGAACTCAACAGCGAGGCCGATCCTCATCTCTTCGGTCAGGACTGGAACGACGAGGCGTGGGCGATCTGCAAGGCCGATATGCTGATCAAGGGTGAAGACGCCGACAACATCATCCTCGGAGACACCTTCACCAGGGACGGATTCGATCGGGACGCCGAAGGCAAGGCCTGGACCTTCGACTACATGCTGGCCAACCCGCCCTTCGGCGTCGAATGGAAGCAGCAACAGAAGTACATCAGGCAGGAGGCCGAGTCGCTGGGGTTCAGCGGTCGTTTCGGCGCCGGCCTGCCGCGCATCAACGACGGCGCCCTGCTCTTCCTTCAGCACATGATCTCAAAGATGCGCAGCCCCGAAAAAGGCGGCAGTCGGATTGCCATCGTTTTCAACGGCTCGCCGCTCTTTACCGGAGACGCCGGCAGCGGTGAGAGCAACATTCGCCAGTGGATCATTGAGAACGACTGGCTGGAAGCCGTTGTTGCCCTTCCGGACCAGCTCTTTTACAACACCGGCATTTCGACCTACATCTGGGTCTTGACCAACCGCAAGGAGGGCCGGCGCAAGGGCACGGTCCAGCTCGTTGACGCCCGCCGTTTCTTCGTCAAGATGCCCAAGAGCCTGGGCAACAAGCGCCACAAGATCGGTGACCCGGCCGATCGATCGAGTGAACCCGATCAGATCGCCGACATCACCCGGCTCTTCGGGAATTTCGTCGACGGTGAAGAGCGGATTTTCACCGAGGAAGACTCGATTACCAAGGAACCCGTCGAACGTGAACGCGTCGTCAGCAAGGTCTTCGACAATGCCGACTTCGGTTTCCACAAGATTACGGTCGAACGCCCTCTCCGCCTGAACTTCCAGGCAACTCCGGAGCGGATTGCACGGTTGGAGAGCGAGCGCGCCTTCGTCAACCTAGCCACCAGCAAGAAGAAGAATGAAAAGACCCGGCTGGAAGAAATCGAAGCCGGGAAAGGGCGGCAGGATCAGATCCGTGACCTCCTGGCCCGTTTTGCCGAGGCGCATGGCGACGCCCTGTACACGGACAGGACCGCCTTTCTCACCGATCTCCGCGATCTGGACCGTGAAGCGGGTGTTCGCCTCAGTGCCCCTGAACTCAAGGCCGTTCTTTCGGCCCTCGGCGAACGTGACGAAGGCGCCGAGATCTGCCGGAAGCGCAACGGCGAGCCCGAGCCGGACCCGGAACTGCGCGACACCGAGAGCGTTCCGCTGAAAGAGAGCATCGACGAGTACTTCAAACGCGAGGTCCTCCCTCACGTACCCGACGCCTGGATCGACGAGAGCAAGACAAAGATCGGATACGAAATCCCCCTCAATCGCCACTTCTACGTTTACGAACCGCCCCGGCCGCTGGAAACCATCGAAGCCGACATCAAGACCCTGGAAAAGGAGATCGTGGCCCTGCTCGCGGAAGTGACGGGCAGCAACGGAGGGCGGGATGACTGAGACGCTGCCGCAAAAGGGTCAGTTCCTGATTTACGCAGACGACGACGGCCGGATCAAGATCGATGTCCGACTGGAGGATGAGACCGTCTGGTTGACGCAACGCCTGTTGGCGGAGCTGTTTCAGAAGGATGTCAGGACCATAAATCACCATATTCAAAAAATATATGAAGAGGGAGAGCTTGAACCCGGGTCAACTATCCGAAAATATCGGATAGTTCAAACTGAGGGGCAACGGCAGGTCTCCCGCACGGTGGATTTCTACAACCTGGACATGATCATCTCGGTGGGCTACCGGGTGAGGAGCCATGTCGCCACCCGTTTCCGCATCTGGGCTACCCAGCGTCTCAGGGAGTACATCGTCAAGGGCTTCGCGCTGGATGACGAGCGCCTGAAAAACCCGGATCAGCCCTTTGACTACTTTGAAGAGCTGCTGCGCCGCATCCAGGACATCCGAACCTCGGAACGGCGGTTCTACCAGAAGATCACTGACATCTACGCCACCAGCATCGATTACGATCCCACGCTACCGGCCAGCATCGATTTTTTCAAGACCGTGCAGAACAAGATGCACTGGGCCATCACCGGCAAGACCGCAGCGGAGATCATCCACGAACGAGCCGACGCGGACAAAGCCAACATGGGGCTGATGACCTGGCGCGGCGCCAAGGTGCGCAAGCAGGATGTGACCATTGCCAAGAACTATCTCAACGAAGAGGAACTGCGCGCCCTGAACAACCTCGTGGAGCAATACCTGATCTTTGCCGAGGGCCAGGCCATGCGGCGCATCCCCATGCACATGGCCGACTGGATCAAGAAACTCGACGCCTTTCTCAACCTCAACGATCGCGACATCCTGACCCACGCAGGGGAAATCTCCCACGATATGGCCAGGGCGCTGGCCGAAGGGGAATACGAGATATTCCATTCCCGTCGCATTGCCCAAAACGATGCCGCGCTATCGGATTTTGACCGCACCGTGAAACAGATTGAAGCGGAGGGCACGGCACGTAGGGGCGAAAAATCTTTCGCCCCTGTCAACAGCACGACACCAAAGAAGAGGGGCGGCAAATGACACAAAACCGCCGCCGTTCCATCCGGTTGCAGGGATATGATTATTCGCAATCCGGTGCCTATTTCGTAACGATCTGCACCCGGGACCGTGCATGTTTGTTCGGGGAAATTGTTGATGGGAAAATGGAATTGAACGAATATGGAAACATCGTCGAGGAGGAATGGACAAAAACAGGACAGATCCGCGATGAAATCGAGATGGACGCATGGGTGGTCATGCCCAACCATTTTCATGGGATTGTGGTGATCACCGATGAACGTCGCGGGGGTATGACACATGGTAGGGGCACGGCGCGCCGTGCCCCTACGGCCGAACGGTTTGGTCAACCGGTTACCGGTTCATTGCCCACCATCGTCCGGGCATTTAAATCCGCCGTGACCAAACGGATCAACGAATCACGACGCACCCCCGGCGCGAAATTATGGCAACGCAATTATTGGGAACATATTGTCCGAAATGACCATGAATTGCACCGTATCCGG
>CAYSHZ010000081.1:0-12738 GCA_964430905.1 uncultured Thermoanaerobaculia bacterium
GGTCAGTTATCAGCTCTCAGCTCTCAGCTCTCAGCTCTCTGCTGGGGGCTCGTCGGCGCCGGCCATTGGCTGCAGCGGTCATGGTTCTGGTGCTTTTGACGGCGGGTGCTGTATTTGCCCAGGATGACCAGATCGTGGCAGTTGAAATCCGGTCCGAGGGCCTGAGTTCCGACCGGGACATTGAGGGCATCCTGGGGCTCGAGGTTGGAGAGCCCCTGGATCGCCGACGGATTCGGCGGGGAATTCAGATTTTGATGGCCGCCGGTGAGTTTTCATGGATTCGGGTCCGGACAGATCCCGAAGGCGCCGGAATCAAGGTCACCGTCGAGATCGACCTCCACCCCCGGCTGGGAACGCTGAAGGTCGAGGTTCCTTCGATGTTGTGGGAGATTCGGGTTCGCCGATGGCTGGATATCGAGGTCGGCGATCCGGTCAACCCGGACCGTTTTGAGTCTGCAGCCCGGCGAATCCGACGTCGAATCGAAAGTCTCGGCTACCCCGATGTCGAGGTCAATCCCTATCTGTCACTCAATCGCGGGAGCCATGAGGTCAGTGCAACCCTTGAGGTTGTCCCCGGAGAGAGGGCGGTACTCGTCGGTTTGGAGATTGGCGGACTCTCCGAGGGTCGTGACCCGGAGGCCTTCATGCCGAAAGGTGGTATTGGGAAGAAGCTGACCGAGTCCGCCATCGACGACATTCGCGACACCATTGAACGAAAGATGCGTCTGGCCGGATTTTGGGAAGCCAAGGCCGTGTCGATCGAGAGGATCGGACCTGCCGGCGCATCGGTTATGAAGATTGAAGTGGAAGAGGGCCCTCTCTACACCCTGGAACTTGAGGCGCCCGAAGGGATGGAGACGCTGGCGTTGGAGGCGATTCCCGACGTTGCCGAGGAGGATCTCAATCCTGCCCAGACCGACGCCCTGGCAGAGACCATCGTTGAGAGGCTCCAAGAAAAGGGGTACCCATTGGCATCGGCGACCGCCCTGCTGGAGTTCAAGAACGAAGGCACTGCGGTTCTCAAGGTTGGAATTGTCCCGGGCCCGAAGATCCGGGTAGGCGAGGTCGGCTTTCCCGGTGCGGATCGCATCGAGGCACGACGTCTCGCCAAGGCGATTTCGATCAAGAAGGGTGTTGGCAAGGCGGGGAAGCCTCTGACTGCCAAACGGAAGGAGACGGATCGAAGAGCCCTCGAAGACCTCTACCGCAGGGAAGGATTCCAGGATGTCAGGGTCTCGGATCCGGTCGTCACACAGACCGAGGATGGAGAACTCCGTGTGGAGTTTCCGATCGACGAGGGCCTGAGGTGGAGTGTCAACTCTTTTCGGGTTGAGGGTGTTCCGGCAGAGGCTCTGGGCCTGACTGATGACGATTCGTTCCAGTTGGAGGTCACGGATCCGTGGAATCCCGATGACCTTGAATATTTGGTGGAACGGTGGACTCGGGCCATGGCCGATGTCGGTTATCCCGAAGCTCGGGTCACAACAGACGTTGGGACGCCGGAAGCAGGCCGGGTGGCGGTGGTCCTGGTGGTTCAGCCGGGGCCGTTCGTTCGGCTGGGTCGGGTGATGATCGCGGGTCTGACCACGACCAGGACATCGGTCGTCAAGCAGATTCTCCGTGTAGCCGGTCTCAAGGAGGGAACGCCCTACTCCCAGAAGACGATCAACAATGCTCGGCAGGAACTCTACCGGCTGGGTTTGTTTCGCCGGGTGACGATTGCGCCGATTCCGGGACAGGAACGTCGGGTGGATCGTGGGGTCGTCGTACGGCTGGAGGAGGGTTTGCAGCGCTCATACCTGGTCGGACTGGGCTGGGGCACCGAAGACAGATTCCGGGTGACCCTGGGCTGGTCTCATCTCAACCTCTTCGGGGGCGGGCATGCACTCTCCCTGGAAACCCGCTATTCCTCGAGGGAATTCCGTTATCAGATAGGCCTGCGGGAGCCTCTTCTTCCCTGGGTCAATCAGCCCGGATACTCCGCCTTGTACCGTACCGAGGAGATCTTTTCCGACTGGGATCAGTTGCGGTACGGCGTCTGGTTTGAGGTCGGCGATCGGCTGAAGGTACCTTTCCGTCATTGGATTCGCTACGAATACCAGGTGGTTGAGCCCAACGCACCGGACCATATCCTGTCGGAGTTGGAGAGGGAGAATCAGCAGATCGAGCTCTCGTCGATCACTGTTCCCCTTGAGTGGGATTATCGGAACGACATGCTCTCTCCGACGTCGGGATTTCTGATCACGCTGGCCCCGGAGTATGCCTTTCCCCTCTTCAGTGCCGAGGTCGAGTTTTTCAAGATCCGTGCGGGTGTTTCCCAGTATATTGAGACTTCCTTCGGACGGATCAACTGGGCTATCCGCCTCGGGGCCACCAGGGTTGCAAGTTTGGATCCCGAGGAGCCGGCCAATCTTCAGATTCCGCTTGCCAGCAGGTTCTTTGCCGGTGGCGCCAACACCCACAGAGCCTTCAAGACGGATCGTCTCGGTATTCCCGGCGAGACCCTGGGCGAGGATGGGACGGCGATCGGGGGCAACGCGATCGTCCTGGTCAATGCGGAGTTTGCGAAGCCGATCTGGGGGGCACTGAATGCAGTGTTCTTCGTCGATGGAGGCAATGTGTGGATCAAGCCGGCAGACATCAACCTCGGTGATTTCCGCTGGGGCGTTGGGGCAGGTCTCCGATTCGAAACACCGGCGGGCCCCTTCAGGCTGGAGTACGGCCACAAGCTCGACCGTCTCGAGGGAGAGAGTTCCGGGGAGTTCTACTTTTCGTTTGGGATGACGTTTTAGGGCTAGTTCCCGTCCGGACTTCCTGGATGGGAACGGGCTAGGCTGTTAGCCCAAGTGCTTGCAGGATTCAGGGGTGTGCCCGGGCGGGGACACACCCCGACCCTGCCTTTTTCTTTGTAGGGGAGGGGTTTATCCCCTCCCGTTCCTCGACTGTCCGGGCACATCGGCCAGAGAAAGGGATCTCTGCAAGAGGCCCGGCTCTCGGTCCTCGATCGGCATGGGTCTTTCGGGGAATGAAAAGTGCGGGCCAGGGTTGAGGTACCATCTCCCTATGCCTGCGTTCCTGGTCATTATCGGAATTGCCCTCCTGGGCCTTGGTGCCTCCTGGCTGGTTGACGGCGCCTCGCGTTTGGCCCTCCGGTTCGGCGTTTCTCCGATGGTTGTCGGCCTGACGGTCGTTGGGTTTGGGACCTCGATGCCGGAATTCATGGTTTCGATGTTGGCGGCTGTTCGGGGCAAAGGCGCCCTGAGCGTCGGCAACGCGGTGGGTTCAAACGTGATGAATCTGCTCCTGGTCCTGGGCGTGGCGGCCGTGATCCGGCAGATCGTCGTTGTCGGTCGGCAGGGGGAACTCAATCGGAATCTCCTCTTTGGCCTTCTCCCGGCCCTGATTCTGATGGCCGGGGCCTGGAACGGGTTTATTTCCCGAGTGTGGGCGCTGGCGTTGCTGGCATCATTTGCGCTTTTCCTCGGTGTCACCCTGGCCAAGGCCCGGGAAGAAACGAAGGAGAATCATCAGCGAGAGGGTGGACCGTGGGCTCGCCATGCCGGCCTGGTCGTTCTTGGGATGATCACGTTGGCAGCCGGCGCCGAGAGTCTTGTACGTGGCGGGACGATCCTTGCCCAGCGTTTCGGCATCTCCGAAGCGATCATCGGGCTGACTCTGTTGGCCTTCGGAACCTCCCTTCCGGAACTTGCGGCGTCGGTCGCGGCGGCCGTCAAGGGCGAGAGTGAGATGTCGGTCGGCAACGTCCTTGGTTCCAACGTCTTCAACCTGGGTTTGGTGGTCGGCTCCGCCTTCCTCGTTCGGCCGGGCGAGGTGCCGGTGGCCATTATCCGCCAGGATATTCCACTCCTGGCGCTGGTGACGGTCGTGATGGGTTTGGGGATTCTGAGAAACGGCAAGATCAGCAGGTTCGAGGGGGTTGGGCTCCTGGTCGCCGTCACATGCTATCTGGCCTTTGTTGTCATGAGAGGGGTTTAGGTCGTGAGCGGCGACCGGGTTGCGGTGCTGGTCTCCGGCGGTGTGGATTCTGCCGTCGCCCTTCACCGTCTGGTCGAGAGGGGCGATCTGTCACTGACCGCCTTCTACCTCAAGATCTGGTTGGAGGACGATGTTGCCTTTCTCGGCTCATGCCCGTGGGAGGAGGATCTGGAGTTTGTTAGGGCGGTCTGTGACCGGCTGGGCGTACCCCTGGAGATTGTTTCCCTGCAGCAGGAATACCGCCGGAAAGTGGTTGAGTATGCCCTGGGCGAGCTCAGGCAGGGCCGGACGCCGAGTTCCGACATCCTGTGCAATTCAATGATCAAGTTCGGCGCCTTCCTGGAGGGGGCGGGCCGGGATTTTGACCGGGTGGCCTCGGGTCATTACGCCAGGACGCGGACGGCCGACGGTGTGACCCATCTGCTTCGAGGTATTGATCCGGTCAAGGACCAGACCTATTTTCTCTGCCGATTGTCGCAGGCGCAGGTTTCACGGTGCCTCTTTCCCATCGGCGACCTTCCGAAAGGTGACGTTCGGCGATTGGCGCGGGATGCGGGCTTGCCCAATGCCGAACGCCCCGACAGTCAGGGTATTTGTTTCTTGGGGAAGATCCCCTATGACGCCTTTGTTCGTTATCACCTCGGCGATCGCCCCGGCCCGATTGTCGATGTCATGTCCGGGCGGGAACTGGGTCGGCATCGGGGGCTGTGGTTTCACACCATCGGGCAGCGAAGGGGTCTCGGCCTTGGGGACGGCCCCTGGTATGTCGTCGGGAAGGATCCGGAGACCAATGCGGTCGAGGTGGTGCATGGGGAATTCCTGGAAGACCACCGCCGACGGGAGTTTGTCGTCGTCGATCCCCACTGGATTGCCGATCCCCCGACATCGTCGGAACTGATGGTTCGGATCCGCCATGGCGAGAAGCTGTGGAGGGCCGAGGTCCATCTCGAGGGTGTCGAGGGAGTTCGGGTTGTCATGGACGAGGGTGATCCAGGCATCGCTGCGGGTCAGTTTGCCGTGTTCTACGATGATCAGGAATGCCTGGGGGGCGGACCGATCGGGTAGGGAGTACAATGTTTCGAGGTGTGCCGGACCCAAGGTTCCGGCCTCCGGAAAGAAGGAGGAAACATGGACGATATTGTCATTCTTTCGGGTGCGCGGACTCCGATTGGGTCTTTTCTGGGTTCATTGTCGACCGTTCCGGCTCCCCGGCTGGGAGCGACGGCCATCAAGGCGGCGCTCGAACGGGCCGGGGTGGCGCCTGAGCAGATCGAACAGGTCATCATGGGCAACGTGCTGCAGGCGGGTCAGGGCCAGGCGCCGGCCCGTCAGGCGGGCATCTATGCCGGCATTCCCTACTCCGCAGGAGCAGTCACCGTCCACAAGGTCTGTGGTTCGGGTCTCAAGACCGTCATGTATGCGGCCAACGACATCCGTTGCGGGGAGTACGAGGTTGCCGTCGCCGGCGGTATGGAGAGCATGTCGATGGCGCCATACCTCCTCCCCAAGGGTCGAACCGGCTATCGGATGGGTAATGGCCAGGTGGTCGACCACATGGTCTTCGATGGCCTGTGGGACCCTTATGACGACAAGCACATGGGCAATTGTGCCGAGACCTGTGTCAAGCATTATGAATTCACCCGAGAGGCCCAGGATGATTTTGCCCGCATGTCATATGAGCGGGCCCTGGCATCGATGGAGGACGGGACCTTCGCGTCCGAGATCACTCCCGTCGAGGTTCCCGGCCGTCGTGGCGCCGTGACCGTCGTCGATGCGGACGAGGAACCCACCAAGGCCAATCTGGAGAAGATGTCCAAGTTGCGTCCCGCCTTCGATCGTGAGGGTTCCGTGACTGCGGCCAATGCCTCCAAGATCAACGATGGCGCTGCGGCACTGGTCGTGACCTCCGCCTCCAAGGCCGAGAAGATGGGCTGGAAACCGATCGCCCGTATCGTTGCCCAGGCGACCTTCGCCCAGGAGCCCGAGTGGTTCACGACCGCCCCGGTCTTTGCCATCCGCAAGGTTCTTGAGCGCGCCTCGATGACTGTCGGTGATATCGACCTCTTCGAGATCAACGAGGCCTTCGCCGCCGTTGTACTGGCTGCCCTGAAAGAGCTGGAGCTGCCGGTCGAGAAGGTCAACGTCAGCGGCGGTGCGGTCGCCCTGGGTCATCCGATCGGCGCTTCCGGCGCCCGGATCATGGTGACTCTGCTCAATGCTCTCGAGCGCACAGGCAAAAAGTATGGCTGTGCTTCGTTGTGTATCGGTGGTGGCGAGGCCGCTGCGATGATTGTCGAGAAGCTGTAGAAACTGTGAGAGTGTGGATTCACCCCTGGATCACTGTGGTTGTGATCCTCCTGGCGGCTGCCCAGGCGGCCGCCCAGATGGGGGCGATTGCGGTTCGGGCCAAGGGTTCCCAGGCGATGGAAGGGAACGTATGGCATGCCACCGAGGATGTCGTCATCACGTATCAGGACATCCGGATCCAATGTCAGTCCGTCGAATTGAACAAGGAAACCGGTGACATCAAGGCCGAGGGTGGGGTCATCCTGGACCGGGGGCCACAGCGCTTCACCGCGGATTCACTGCTCTACAATCTCAAAACCAAGAACGGTACCTTCACCAATGCTACGGGGACGGCGCCTCCGACCTATAGTTTCACCGGCGCCATTCTTGAACGTGTAGACGAGACCCACTATCGGATTCTTGACGGAACCTTCACCGCCTGTGAACAGGACCGTCCTGCGTGGGATCTTCACCTTAGGGAGGCCCTGATCGAGGACGAGGGTTACGGTCGATTCAAGGGGGTTGCCTTCCGGATCAAGCGTCTGCCGGTCTTGTACTTCCCCTATCTTCTGTGGCCGGTCAAGACCGAGAGGGCCGCCGGGTTGATGATGCCGGGGTTCGGCTATTCCGAACGCCGTGGTGTCTACCTGGGCACCCGGCTTTTCGTTCCGCTCGGCAGGAGTTACGACACCACGATCGACTTTGATTGGTTCTCCAAGAACTACTACGGCCTGGGGGTGGAATTTCGTTGGGCGCCGGCTGAGGGGGCCTATGGCGAGCTCTATGCCTACACCGTCCGTGATCCCAGCAACGGTGTATGGCAATGGAAAGTTGACGGTTTGCATCGGCAGGAAGATGTACTGGGTTTCAAGTTGACGGCCGAGATTCATGAATTGTCGGACAACGATTTCTTCCAGGAATTCGAGAACGATGTTCAGCAGAATACCCGTCGTTATCTCTACTCTCAGATTCTGGCGACCAAGGTCCGCGGACCGGCAACGCTCAACCTCCGCCTGGACCGGAGGGTGACCTTCCTGACCGGAGATGATGTTACCCAGGAGCAGCTGCCCGAGGCCGAGATCCGCGTTCGGTCCAATCGCATCGGGCGGACATCGCTCTACTGGAACTTGATTTCGTCGATCAACGTTTTCAACGTTGATCGTGGTGGTGATCTCAAGAGCACCTATGAGAGAGCGGATCTGTTTCCCGAAATCTCATACACCCTCCCTGGGCCGACCTGGCTGACGGTGACGCCCAGCATCGGAGGGAGGGCAACCTGGTATAGCTCTCGTTACACCGAGGACCGAAAAGCCTTCGAGGACAAGCCGATCTCGAGAGTCTTCGCCAAAGGCGGACTGGACCTGGTGGGACCGTCCTTTTCCAGAATCTTCAATCTCAACAGCGACAAGGGTACGCGGCTCAAGCACCTGGTAGAGCCCCGTCTGGTCTACCAGTACCTCTCTGATCCGGGAGAGGACATCGATTTGATCCCCCGGTTTGACGAGGTTGACTCGACGCCCATTACCCATCGGGTGACGATGACTCTGGCCAATCGGCTCTATCTCAAGTCCAGGAAGAGCCCCAGTGCCCGAGAGGTGGCGTCGCTGGATCTTTTCCAGACCTACTCCTTCTCTGACCCCCTGAGTTACGGCGCCGAGGGCAAGACCTCTCAGAAGAGTCCCTACGGGGTTTCGCTGAGGGTCGTTCCCATCATGGGGACCAGCATTGATGCCCGGGCCGCCTTTGATGCCCTGACCAACAAGCTACGATCGACCTCCCTGTCAGCTTCGACATTCAGGCCGGGCTACAACGTTGGTCTGACCTGGTATGACGGCTATTCGTCGATCACCGGAGAGAAGACCTCATCCCAGGTTCAGGCCCGGTTCGGTCTGAAAAAACCCACCTTTCCGCTGTCGTTCGACGTTCATGTGGCCTATGACGTCGAAAAGGACATCATTCAGCAGCAGCGGTTCGGCCTGGGGTGGCAGGGAAGCTGCTGGGGGCTCCGGGCCGAGTACCGTGACCTGAAGTCGGCAACCTATCCCGCCCGGGACTACCGCTTGGTCATTTCACTCAAGGGGATTGGGGAGTTGCCGGCTATTAAGGGATCGTTGGGGCAATAGCTCGGTCCTGCTATGAATCTTCCCGGTTTGGGGGCTGATCAGCCGAGGTATCGCGATCCTTCCAGGCAGCCCACCGTTTCTCAAGGGGCAGCATGACGGGACGCCCCAGACGTTCGGCCTCAATCAGGGCATCGAGACGCGCCTGCTGAATTGGTCGCCAATTCCCGTCGGAGAGGGCCTTGGCTCGAGTTTGGAGTCGGCGAGCCTCGGCCAGTCGGTTTCTCTTGTAGCTCTGGAGGGCCCTGGTCGAGAACACGAGGGAGGCCTCAGGGTTCCATTCAATGGCCCTTTGGAGGGGAGCTTTGGCCTCGTCCGGATGCCCCATGATCAGGAGGCACTCGGCCAGGTTGATGGAAGCCTGGCCGATGCCGACGAAGTCATCCAGTTCCTCGAAAATCGAAAGGGCCTTCCGGGTGAATGTGTAGGACTCTTCAAGGCGCCCCTGCTCCTTCAAGAGATCTCCCAGGTTGTGGAGGGTGTTGGCCTCGCCGTGACGGTTTCCCAGCCGTTGCTGGAGTTCGAGGCTCTCGCGGTAGAGGGTTTCGGCACGGTCGAACTGATCCTGGTAACGAGCGGAGACCCCGAGATTATTGAGGTAGTCGGCGATGCCTTTGAGATTTCCGGTTTCGCGGGCAATCGTCAGGGCCTGGGTGTCCAGTTCTTCGGCCTTTTTGAGGTTGCCGTCGGCATCGGCCAGAGCGCTGAGATTGCCGAGACTGTACATCTCGCCGGTCCGATCACCCAGTTCACGGTACAGGGTCAGCGACCGTTGGAAAAAGTCGCGGGCCTTCTCCCCGTTTCCTTCGAAATACTCAATGGCACCCAGACCCTTCAGGGCATCGGCGACTCCGGACTGGTCCTCCCGGCTGGTGGCCAGCTCCAGGACCTGGGTGTAGTAGTCCCGGGCCGGACCGTACTCCCCCGTGCGCCGCGTCAAGAGGGCCAACTGGAGGAGGGCGGCGTTTTGAAGATCGGGTCGGTCACTGATTCGGCCGGCCTCGAGGACTGCAAGAGCGGCGGCCATACTGCCTTCTCCGTCGCCGAGGGTTTCGAGGCATTCGGCCAACTTGATACGGGCCCACTCCAGCCGAGGATCACGGTCGAGTGCAACCTCGAAATAGGGCCGGGCCGCAGTGGCTCCGGCGCCGTGGAGGCTTGCTACTCCCATGGCGTAGATCTGGTTGACCAGGGGTTCGTCGGAGAATCGATCGAAAACCTCGACGAAGGATGACTCCGGCCTCAGTCGATGGGCGATTCGGCGGGCCAGAAAATTGGCGCCCTCGGTTGGTTCACCTGCCATCAGGCTGTGATCGCCGACCGATCCGGCGACATTGAAGGTCGTATAAAAGAAGGTGAAGCCGGTGTCATTCCTTTCGAGTCGAACGGCGAGTCCCAGCTGGGCGCCGGCGCCATCAAGGATCTGCAGAACCTCATCAGCGGGCAGTTTCTTGTCGGGGCTCAGACCACGGGCCTCCAGAGCCTTGGCGGCATCCTCGGGGCTGACTACGGAGATGCCCTCGGAGGCATCGAGGGTCTGTGCCACCAATTCCATCAGACCAAAGCGGACCCAGTCATTGGCGGGATCACCGGTGTCGTTGACAAATGGCAGGACCAGCACGCGTCCCGCCTGACCGGGAAGCAACAGCGGTTTGGGCCGCGAGAACCGAAGACTGACAGCTGCCGTCGCGACCACGAGAGCGAGAACAGCCGCCCCCCCCAGGATGGCCAGTCTGCGTCGCCGGGTCCGAACGGGGCCCTGGAGGATCCAGTCCAGCCGTTCGACGGTCTCCCGGGCGGTAGGCCGGTCCGTGGGGTCCAGACTCTTGAGGTCCTCGATAAGGCGCACAATTGCGGGATCAGCGCCCTCCACCGGTTTCGAGGCGCCCTCGGCTACCTGGACGATGCGGGCGATTGGGGTTGGGGCCGGTTCATAGGCGGGAGTACCGGTGAAGAGCTCCTGGAGGAGAATGCCCAGCGAGTACAGATCGCTGGCCTGGGTCAACTCGTCGCCTCGGGCCTGTTCCGGGCTCATGAAGGCCGGCGTTCCGACGAGGGTTCCCCGCTGGGTCACGGGGATGTTGTAGGCCGACCCTGTCCTCGTCGGTTCCGTTCGGCGATGTGCTGGTATGCCTTGGCGAGGGATGACTTCGGTGACGTCGGTCGTTGAAGAGGGGGCCGTGGCGGGAGGCAGGACAATACTCTCGTCGTCCAATTCGAGAGGACGATCGAGGAATCTCGCGATTCCGAAATCCAGGACCTTCACCTGGTCGGCGTTAATCACCATGACGTTGTCGGGCTTGAGGTCCCGGTGGATGATCCCCTTCTGGTGGGCGGCATCCAGGGCTTCGGCAATACCCCGGGCGCATCGGAGTTTTTCGTCGTGGGGCATATCCTGCAGCATTCGTTCCGACAGGGTCTGCCCTTCTACCAGTTCGAGGATCAAAAAGTCGTTTTCGTCGGTCTCTTCGATGTCGTGGATTCGGCAAATATTGGGATGGTCGAGTTTGGAGAGCAGTTGGGCTTCGAGCAGAAATCGAGCCCTCATGTCCGGGGATGCAAAGGACTCGGAGTTCAGGGCCTTGACCGCAACCCGCCGCAGAAGGCGTTCGTCGAAGCCTTCAAAGACCTCGCCCATACCGCCTTCCCCCAGGCGTTTCTCGATACGGATGTTGCCGATTCGATCACCGATGTTCATGCTGATTCCAATATTGATTCGAGGTCATTATCCGGCATCATGGTATCACCGGCAACGGATTCCTGAGGGAATACGATATCCTGGGGCGTCGGCCGAATGAGGCGGTCCGACGCACAAAGCCGGAGGAGCCGAGATGAACGACGTCGTAGTATGCCCCGATTGTGGTTCGAAGAACCGGGTCAAGGACGACCAACCGGGCAGAATGCCGAAGTGTGGACGGTGTGGCCATCCCCTGAGGTGGCTCGTTTCTGCTTCCGATGTGACCTTCGATCAGGAGATTCAGGCCCCGGTTCCGGTCCTCGTCGATTTCTGGGCACCCTGGTGTGGGCCCTGCCTGATGGTTGCTCCAACGCTTGAGGAGATCGCGAACGATCTCGCGGGCCGGCTCAAGATCGTCAAACTCAACACACAGGACAATCCAAACACCGCCTCGCGTTTCCGAATTCAGGCCATCCCCACCTTGATGGTCTTCAAGGATGGAGAGGTTGTCGATACCATCCGGGGCGCCCTGCCCAAGACCGAACTTCTGCATCGCCTCGCGGCTTCGTTGGAATAGTCCGACCCCCGCCCTCGTTGTTTTTCGGCAGAGCAGGTATTGACGCCCTGGTCGATCGTTCTGATGACGATCCCGAAGCGCATTCAATCAGCTGTGGTGTTCATTGGAGGTCATTGATGTATTGGAATTGGAAAGTCGGCGGTGCGATCCTCGGGCTGACGTTTTTTCTGGCCGTCGCCCTGGTCAAGCCGATTGGAGTCTCGACGCAGTTTGTCATCGTTGACGGCATCGTGGCTGATGCGGTCAATCCCGATCTGGTGCAATCAGATGACCGGGCAAAATCGGGTTTTCGGAGTACCAACGCCTACCTCGACAAGTCAGGCGGAAAGTACGCGAAGGCCGTTGCCAATCCGGTCAGTTACGGGCTCGTTTTTGTTGTCTGCATGATTCTCGGAGGGTTGCTCGGTCAACTGGTGACCCGAAACCACCCCGACCATTTCTGGGAGTCCCGGCTGCCCGCCGTGCATCTTCAGCGATTTGGTGGCGGCAGGGCTTTGAGATACCTCCTGAGTTTTCTAGGAGGCATCATCGTTCTGCTTGGGGCCCGATTGGCCGGTGGTTGTACCAGTGGCCACATGATGAGCGGCATCATGCAGACCTCCGTCAGCGGCTATGTCTTTGCCGTAATCGCCTTTCTGGCGGCAATTCCAACCGCTGTGCTGGTCTACAGGCGATAGGGGGCCGACGATGAATATCTTTCTTGCTGTCATTCTCGGTACCCTTTTCGGCTTTGTTCTCCAGCGGGTTGGTGCGGCGGATCCCGACAAGATCATCAACATGCTGAGCCTGCGCGATTCCCACCTGACCAAGACCATTCTTACGGGCATTGGCGTTGCCTCCATCCTGCTGTTCATCGGCCTGGCCCTCGGTCTGGTCGACCCCGGCCACCTCAGTGTCAAGACCATGGAGTGGGGTGTCGTTTTCGGGGGAGTCCTCCTCGGAGTCGGCTGGGCACTCTCCGGTTTCTGTCCCGGGACCGGTGTCGTCGCTGCAGGGGCCAGAAGAATTGATGCGTTGTTTTTCATGCTGGGCGGATTTGTGGGCGCAGGAATGTATGCACTCCTTTACGCTTCAATTGCCGA
>CAYSHZ010000082.1:0-12736 GCA_964430905.1 uncultured Thermoanaerobaculia bacterium
CCCAACGCAATCCCATCATCCCGGGAGAACGCGCCGGCTACCTGCGCGACATCTCACGAGCGGTCAGGGGCTACAAGGACTGGGCCGAACGGCAGATCACGGTGGCCGACAAGCTCTACCAGCTGGTCGGCGCACGGGCGATCCTCTGTGCCCAGGAGGGGGATTGCGAAGGCGATGACCTCTTCCGGCTGTTCGAGGCGATCGCCGCGTCCGAGGTGACGCACGAGGTTCAGATGGCGGACATCGATGCGGAGATCCGCCGCCTGGCCCACGAACTCGAGGAAGATTCCCGGGAAGTGCTGGCAGCATGGCCGAATATCCTCAAGGACTACGCCCGGGAGGATTTCTCCTACACCGTCAGGGGCAAGGAGGTCCGGGTACCCCTGACCTCGGTCTCCCTGTCGGGGACCAAGGTGCCCAAGGTTCAGCTTCCGCAGCGTCAGACCTGGGCCGGTATTCTGCGCTATCTCCTGTTGGAAAACGTGCCTGGCGCCTTTCCATACACCGCCGGTGTCTTCCCGCTCAAGAGGACCGGAGAGTTTCCGACGCGAATGTTCGCCGGCGAGGGGGGCCCCGAAAGGACCAACACGCGCTTCCATCTCTTGGCCGAGGGCCAGGGGGCCACTCGACTGTCGACGGCCTTCGATTCGGTGACCCTCTACGGCGAGGATCCCGCAGAGCGGCCAGACATCTGGGGCAAGGTGGGGGAGAGTGGCGTCAGCATCTGTACCGTCGAGGATGTCGAGCGCCTCTACGCCGGATTCGATCTGTGTGCCCCGTCGACCTCGGTGTCGATGACGATCAACGGCCCGGCGCCGATGCTCCTGGCGATGTTCTTCAACGCCGCCGCCAGGCAGCAGGCGAGGAAGAGGCTGATCGAGAGCGGTCGTCTCGAGGCTCCGCCCGAGGCGGCCTTCCGGCCCCTGGTCGATGGGAAGGATTGGGAGAGCCTTGAGGGTCTCCTTGACGAAGGAGAATGGAACGAGATCCTCGAGGCGACCTGCCGCGTCATTCGGGGAACGGTCCAGGCGGATATTCTCAAGGAAGACCAGGCCCAGAATACCTGCATCTTCTCGACCGAGTTTGCCCTGCGCCTGATGGGCGATATTCAGCGGCTCTTCACCGACCGTGGCATCAGGAACTTCTACTCGGTCTCGATCTCGGGATACCACATCGCCGAGGCCGGGGCCAATCCGATTTCCCAGTTGGCGTTCACCCTGGCCAACGGTTTCACCTTCGTCGAGACCTATCTGGCACGGGGCATGTCCATCGACGAGTTCGCGCCCAATCTGAGTTTCTTCTTCTCAAACGGCATGGACCCCGAGTACACGGTCATCGGGCGTGTTGCTCGCCGGATCTGGTCCATCGCCATCCGCAAGCTCTACGGCGGCAACGAGCGGTCACAGAAACTCAAGTACCACATCCAGACTTCGGGTCGGTCCCTGCACGCGATGGAGATCGACTTCAATGACATCCGAACGACGCTTCAGGCCCTCCTGGCCCTGGCCGACAACTGCAACTCACTCCACACCAACGCCTACGACGAGGCGATTACGACGCCGACCGAAGAGAGTGTCCGCCGCGCCGTCGCCATTCAGTTGATCAACTCCCTGGAGTTCGGCCTCCTCAAGAACGAGAACGCCTTCCAGGGGTCTCACATCGTTGAGTGGCTGACCGACTGGGTCGAGGAGAGGGTCCTGGACGAATTCGAGCGGCTCAGCGAGAGAGGCGATGTCCTGGGGGCGATGGAGACGATGTACCAGCGCTCCAAAATCCAGGAGGAGAGCCTCCACTACGAGCGCCTCAAGCACAACGGGGGATTTCCGATCGTTGGCGTCAATACCTTCCTGAGGGAAGGGGGGGAGACCAGCGTCGAAGAGACCGCCCTGACCCGTGCAACGCCCGAAGAGAAGAACGCACGGATTGCCCACGTCGAGGACTTCCGCCGACGCCACCAGGGCGAGGCTTCCGAGGCCCTCGCGCGACTCCAGTTGATTGCCCGCGAGGGTGGCAACATCTTCGAGGAACTCCTCTACACCGTCAGGGTCTGCTCCCTGGGTCAGATTTCCAATGCCCTCTATGAGGTCGGTGGGCAGTATCGGCGGTCGATGTAGGAGCAATTCGTCGGACGAATTGCAGGGGGAGTTGATTGAGTTCTGCATCATTCGGGTGCATGACCCAGGGCGTCCAGAATCTTTTCGGCAGTGGTTTCGCCAATTCCGGGAACCCGCATCAGGTGGTCATGATGGGCTGAGATGACCGTCTGAATGTTTCCGAAGTGGTTCAGGAGGGCATCTGCCTTGTCGGGACCGAGGCCTGGGATTGCCTGAAGCATTTGGGATTGGATTCTCCGTGGGCTTCGGCTTTTTCTTCGGATGAGTCGAGCTGGGCTCGGGGCGTCAGCGCGTGTCAGTTGTTGGTCAGCGATCAGCATAAGCCAGGCAGTTTCTTCCGGCCCCCTTGATCGAAGGACAGATTGTCCAAACACCAGTGAGACGGTGATCATGGCGCCTTGCAGGGCCTCCCGGCTCATGTCGAGGTTCGACGGCGGTCCTTCAAGAATGAAACAGCATTGGCGTCCGGAAAACGCCAGCCGGTATGCCTGCCTGAATAGCCTTCCATCAATGATCGAAAGGCCAAAGTCGAGCGTTGTCTTCCGTTCGACCAGAAGATGACCGCCCACATCAAAGTCGCCAAGCTTCAGCCGGCGAACCTCAACCGAGACGTGTGGGAACTTTTCCAGGAAGCCAATGACGCCGGAGGCACGTTCTCTGTCATCGGCGAAGACAAGGGTCGTGTTCTTGGTTGAAACCGGGGTATTCATGCGGGACCCTCCCCGCAGCGTGGATCAACACCTAAATCCTATCATGCCGCTGATCTGGCGGGCCGCCCCTTCATTCATGCAATTCGTCCGACGAATTGCATTAGAATGACCACCAGTCGTATTGGAAGAAATTGAGGTCATTGATGAGTGAATTGCATGATGCGTTGGCACGATTGACTGTTTTTGAAGGACTCGACCCCGAGGAGACCGAGACCCTGGTATCGGGGGCTGAAGAACAGATCTTGGTACAAGGCGAGCTTCTGTGGTCCGAAGGAGAAGCCGCCGGCGGGATGTTCGTTGTCCTCGAAGGGGCGGTCGAATTTGTCGGTTCCTTCGCAGGGGGAGTGGAGCGGGTCTTTGGTACGGCCCGGTCGGGTCAGGTACTCGGCCTCCTGTCGGCAATCGACGATGGCCCCAGGTCTGCAACCGCCAGGGCCGTTGAAAGGACCCGCGTGCTTGCCCTGGACAAGAAGGTGATTGCTGATCTTCGAGGGAGCTCTCCGCTGATCTGGGCGAAGATCATCAGCGGGCTCGGGCAGCAGCTTGCGGCGCAGACCCGGCTGATCGTCGAGCAGTACCGCCGGAACATTGAATGGAGTCTCGAGGTCAGTGGGTGTGCCGGAATCAACATCAAGAGTTTACTGACAGACTCGGTCTCGCTGGAGATTGAATTGCTCAACGGGTCCTTGGTCACTGGTGTCATTATGGGGATTGATGCTGACGATACCGGGCATCAACTGCTCTTGCGAAGTGATGATGGGAGATTGCGACTGATTCCCTATCGTTCGGTGGCCCAGATCATGGCTTCGCAGTCTGATCTTGAATCAGCGCCGGTCGAGTAGGGGGCGATGATGGCAGCCATTGATACCTACCTCACGGTCATGACCCAAATCAGTGCATCGGATCTTCACCTGTCATCCGGCGTGCGGCCAACCTACCGGGTTCACGGGGTGATGAGAGCGACCTCGAGCGAGAAGACCCAGCCGGTTCCGGACGAAGAGATCAGGCGTATGTTGCGGGAGATCATGCCGGATCGCAACAGGCTTGAATTCGAGAAACGCAAGGACACTGATTTCGCCTACGAGATCGCGGGCGTCGGGCGGTTCAGGGTCAACGTATTCAACGACCGAAACGGCGTCGGTGCGGTGTTTCGACATATTCCTGAGAACGTGCTTGGATTTGAACAACTGGGGCTGAGCCAGGTCTTTGCGGACCTCTGTTTGCTCAACAAGGGCCTGGTCCTGGTGACGGGGCCGACGGGGAGCGGCAAGTCGACGACATTGGCCGCAATGATCGACTACATCAACGAAAACCGAACCGACCACGTCGTGACGATCGAGGATCCGATCGAGTTCGTCCACGTCAACAAGCGTTGTCTGATCAACCAGCGCGAGGTGTATCGCCATACCGAGGGCTTCAAGGCCGCGCTCCGGGCGGCCCTTCGGCAGGACCCGGACGTCGTACTGGTCGGGGAGATGCGGGATCTGGAGACGACCGAGACCGCGATCGAAACGGCCGAGACCGGACACCTGGTCTTCGGGACCCTCCATACCTCATCGGCAGCAGGCACCATCGATCGGGTCATCGACCAGTTCCCCGTCGATCGCCAGGACCAGATTCGGATGATGCTCTCGGCCTCCCTCAAGGGCGTGATCTCCCAGACCCTGCTCAAGCGGGCGGACGGCGGAGGCCGGGTAGCCGCCTTCGAGATCCTGGTTGTCACTTCGGCCGTCGCAAACCAGATTCGTGAAGGCAAGACCCATCAGATTCCGATGGCCATGCAGACGGGCGCCAGACTGGGGATGAGATCGCTCTCCGACGATCTGATTCGGTTGGTCAAGGAGGGGAAGGTCGAGCCCCTCGAGGCCTACCGGAAGAGCATCGACAAGAGTGACATGGAAAACAGGCTGCGGGTGGCGGGCTTCGGTCTGCAGATCAGTGGTCGCTAACTCGGCGCGATGGCAACCCAACCTTCCTCAGGTTTGCTGCTCGACGCTGGAGTTCTCTCGGACGAGCCGGTGCTGGAACTCTACGATTCGGTTGCTGTGCGAAAACATGGGGGCCTCTCCGTTCTGCCTCGGCGGGATCGGTGGCTCGAGGCGATGGGCGCCGGAGTGGAGGCGGTCGGCTTGCCCGAGCGGGCAGGGGGGACTTTCCCTCAGGCCGTCGTCCACCTGCAGAAGGGAAGGGCGGCGACCGAACAGGGCCTCGCGGCCGCATGGAACCATCTCGAGGTTGGGGGGCGACTGGTGCTGGTCGGCGGCAACGATCTGGGCATCAAGTCCGCCGTCAAACGCCTCGGCCTCGATCTCGAACAGGAGGGTGTCGTCGCTGCCAACCGGGCCCGTGCCCGGGCCGTTGCCTTCAAGAAGACATCGAGAGGGGAACTGACGCAGCCCGAAGCGCCGGCCGTCGAGGTCGAGAACGGAACTCGGTCCTTCACTCTTCGGGGCGCCGTCGGTGTCTTTTCGGCGGGCCGGGTTGATCGGGGGACACAGTTGCTGCTGAAGTACCTGGAAAATAGTCCTCCGGCCGGGCGGATTCTGGACATGGGGTGCGGCCTGGGCATTCTCGGCCTGGCAGCCCTGAAGAGATGGCCGTCGGCCGAGGCGACTCTTGCCGATGTCGACCGCAGGGCCGTCGAGGCCGCACAGTTGAATGCCCACGATCTCGGGGTCACCGATCGTTGTCGCACCGTCTGGTGGGACGCACGGTTGGAGGGGCCGCCTTCAACAGGATGCGATCTCGTTCTGATCAACCCTCCCTTTCACACGACCAAGGCCGTTGATCTCGATCCGGCCCGGGCGATGTTTTCAGGCCTCGACCGCGCGCTGAAGACCGGCGGCACTGCCTTGATTGTTGCCAACAGGACCTTGCCGTACGAGGCAGATTTGGGCCGAGTAGGCCGGGTGCGTCAGGTTCTCCAGACCGAGGGGTTCAAGATCCTGGAGATGCAGCGGGGTTGAATCGCCCCACCTTGGGAATGTCCTGCGGGGGAACGAGGATGGTTGCTCCGAGGTCTTCGGCCCTGGCTGAGATCTTGTCGACGTCATCGACGGCAACGTAGGCCATCCAGTGGGGTGGGGCGCCGGCGCCCCTACTATCGCCAGGCGCGGTCGAACATCGCCTCGCGGTCCTCTTCGTCGACCTGGAGGGTCTGTTCCAGGATCGGCCAGGCGGTCGCAGACAGTAGCAGCGGGGCGGCCAGGGTCAGGAGGGCGGCAGTGATGTGCCGGCGCATTGCCGGCTCTTCCGAGGCGCCGTGGGCGTCGGCAAAGGCGCTCTGGAGTTCCCGGATGACCGGGGACAGGGCTTCCAGGGCCATCTGACCGCCGTCGGCCAGGTCCCGCAGCAAGAGGCGAGGGCCGGGGGCGCCTGTCCGAGCTTCCTTCTCCACGGCCATGAAGCCGTCCCGGATTCCGAGCCGGCCCCGTTCGCCTGCTGCTTCCCGGGCGACGCCGGCCAGGTGATCGACGGCAGAGCGGAGAACAGCCCGATAGAGCTGCCGTTTTCCCCCGAAGTGGTAGGAGATGGCGCCGGGATTAACTCGCGCCAGATTACAGATGTCCCTGACGGCGGCGCCGCGGAATCCGTTTTCGGCAAAGACTGTGGTACCGGCGGAGATCAGACGTTCTCGAGTTGTTGGCTGGGAGTTCATACAAGTGTTTGTATCATATCTGAATTGAACGGTAAAGCCATGGTGCCGGTGGGGTCTTTGTGCTGTTCTCCTCGAAGGCGGTTCCCTTCGGGGAGCGCGGGATTTATCCCGCATTGACCGGACCTTCGTTACTCTCAACGACCTCCGAAATGCGGACTGAAGTCCGCGCTCCGAATGGCAGTCTGTTCACGTGCCAATTCCCCATCTCCGGTGAGTTGACTGACGGATGGTGATTCCTCCGGGGAAGGAGGGGGGTGTCGTTGGAATTATTCAAACAAATGATTGTTTGAATCTTTTTGAGATCCCTTGACGGAGCCTGTTGACGTCCCTAGGATCGATCCACGGAATGGTACAACTCGATGGAACTGTCATTGCGGTGATTCCTGCCCGGTGGGCGTCGACCCGATTCCCGGGCAAGCCCTTGGCGCAGATTGCCGGAGAGCCGATGATTGCCCACGTCATCCGGCGGGCGGCAGCGGCAAGGGCGATCGACGAAGTTGTTGTGGCGACGGACGATAGCCGGATCGCCCATGCTGCTGAGGCCGCAGGTGCGACGGCGGTGATGACCGGAGAGTGTCGATCGGGAACCGATCGGGTCGCGGAGGCTCTTCGCTCCCGGTCGAATTGGATGCTCGCCATCAACGTACAGGGAGACGAACCGCTCTTGTCGTCCCGGAATATCGACACGCTCGTCGAGGGGATGGTTGAGCGGAGTGACGTGGAGATGGGAACCCTGTGCAGGCCTCTGGCGATCGATCGTTTGGGGGACCCCAATGCCGTCAAGGTCGTACGGGGGCTCGACGGCAGGGCACTCTATTTCTCCCGGGCCCCGATCCCGTTCAATCGTGACTCAAGCGGGTCTGAGGCGGGTGCGCTTTTGCATCTGGGGATCTATGCCTTCACCCGGCAGGGGCTCGAGCAATTTGTGGACCTTGGACCCTCGCCTCTGGAGATGACGGAGAGCCTGGAGCAGCTTCGGGCCCTTGAAAACGGAATGGACATTTTGGTCCTTGATGCGCCTGATGAGGCGATCGGCGTCGATACGCCGGAGGATTTGCAACGGGTCGAGCGGATGCTAGCGGCCGAAACGAGGGGGTGAGGCGGATGACGACGAAATTTGTCTTTGTAACCGGTGGTGTTGTCTCGGGACTGGGGAAGGGGATCTCGGCAGCTTCGCTGGCGGCCCTGATGGAGGCTCACGGCTACACCGTGACGATGTTGAAGATCGACCCCTACGTCAACGTCGATCCCGGGACGATGTCGCCCTTTCAACACGGAGAGGTCTTCGTCACCGACGACGGCGCAGAAACCGATCTGGACCTGGGGCACTACGAGCGCTTCACGACCAGCACGATGACCAAGAAGAACAACTTCACGACGGGGCGGGTCTATTCGTCCGTCCTGGAGAAGGAGAGGCGCGGGGACTACCTGGGCAAGACGGTCCAGGTCATTCCCCATATCACCGATGAGATCAAGAGGCGGATCCGGGCCGTCGGCGGCGAGACGGATTTCGTCATCGTCGAGATCGGAGGAACGGTCGGCGACATCGAGAGCCTGCCCTTTCTCGAGGCCATTCGGCAGTTTCGCAGCGAGTCCGACCGGAACAATGTGCTCAATATCCATCTGACACTGGTGCCCTACATCAAGGCCTCCGACGAGTTGAAGACCAAACCGACCCAGCACTCGGTCAAGGAACTGCTGAAGATCGGTATTCAGCCGGACATTCTTCTGTGCCGTTCGGACAGACCCCTTTCGGAGGACCTGCGCAACAAGATCTCGCTCTTTTGCAACGTAGAGTCCCGAGCGGTCATCCCCGCAGAAGACGCCGAGACGATCTACCAGGTGCCGATGAAGCTGGCGGCCGAGGGCATGGACGAGATTGTGCTGGAGAAACTCAATCTGCCTGCCGGCAAGAGGGATCTGACCCGCTGGCGCGAGGTGGTCGATGCGATCCAGAGCCCCAAGGGTGAGGTCGCCATCGGGATTGTAGGCAAGTATGTCGATTTGGCGGATTCCTACAAGAGCCTCAACGAGAGCCTGGAACACGGCGGTCTGGCCAACGAGGTCAAGGTCAATCTGGTCTACATCGATGCCGAGATGCTGGAAGGCTCCGGCTATCCCGAGGCGCTGTTTGAGGTCGATGCCATCCTGGTCCCCGGGGGCTTTGGGAAGAGAGGAATCGAGGGGATGATCCGGGCGATCGAATTCGCACGTGGCCGAAAGATCCCGTTCTTCGGCATCTGTCTGGGCCTGCAGACGGCGGTCATCGAGTTTGCCCGCAACGTCTGTGGTCTTGCGGGGGCGCACTCGACCGAGTTTGATGCGCAGCCCTCGTACAAGGTGATCTACAAGATGCGCGAGTTGGTCGGAGTCGACCAGATGGGCGGAACGATGCGGCTTGGAAAGTATCCCTGCCGTTTGACGCCCAGTTCCCTGGCGTGGAACGCCTATGGCGCCGACGAGGTATGGGAGCGTCACCGCCACCGGTACGAGGTCAATCCCGAGTACGTGCCATTGTTTGAGGAGCGAGGCCTGGTGATCAGCGGGAAGTCTCCCGACCGGATCTTCGTCGAGGTCATCGAGTTGGAGGACCACCCCTGGTTCCTGGCCTGTCAGTTCCACCCCGAGTTCAAGAGCCGGCCCTACGAGCCCCATCCGATCTTCAAGTCCTTTGTAGATGCCGCCAAGGTCTATCGGGACAAGAGGATTCTGCTGCAGGAAGAGGGTATCGCTTCGGACGAGGCAGCGGCGGAAGAGGGAATCACGGCCGGGGAGTCGTCCAAGACCTGATCAACCAATCCATGGGTGATAGGATCATTTAGTGGCTGGTCTCCGGTTCTCATTGTTTTTGGTCTGCCTGCTGTTATTTGGAGGGTTTTGTTGCGCCGAGGATCCGGTGTCGATTTCTTCGGCCGCCGCTGACCTGTCCGGGGGATATTCCTACGGCACGGGGTACGAAGGGGCGTCGGTTTCGTTGAAGCCCGATGGTACGTTCCTCTATGAGTACTACTCCTGTACGACCCAACGAAAAACGAGTGGCCAATGGCACGTTATTGCCCCTGGTCTCGTTATCGCCTCAAGTTTCATTCAGGAAGAGCCCTCGTGTCTTGAGGGTCGATTCGATCCGACCTTGGACTCGATCTCGATCGTTGCCGTGGATACGGAGGGCGTCCCCCTTCCAGATGTGCGGGTTTCTGTCGTGTGCCGGAATGGGGACCTCCGCAGGGGGCGTACGGGATTCGATGGGAAGGTTACTTTGGAGTCTTGCGATCTTCTTTCGGTTTCGGCGGACATGGTTGGGTTCCAACACTCGGAGTCAAAGGTTCAGGATCCTCGGAATAACAAGATTACCGTCAAGATGAGATTCTACCCTTGGTTCGGTTTTCGTGACAGGCTCTGGTATATCTTCGAGGGCCAGCTCTATGAGCTTGAACGACCCCTCAAACGGGTGCCGATGACCGAGTCGGTGGACGCTCAAAATCGGTAATTGCTCACCGAGTCCTCAGGTCATCGAACTCGGAACGGGTCGTCATCGACGTGCCCATTTTCGCAGGAGCAAAAGAAGTTTTGTCCCTGGAGGATGCGGTAGATCCAGTTGGTAGCGATGGTGGGCTCGGGTATGATCGTCCACGATGAATGTGCCACAGGTTGAGTTGACGTCGTCCATTGCCATCGGCGGCGGTTGCCGTCCCGTCTACCTCGCCGGGCCCTGTGTGATCGAGAGTCTTGAACAGTGTCTCGGCATCGGGGAACGGCTGGCGGAGATCGCCGCCCGTCAGGACCTTCCCCTGATCTTCAAGGCCTCCTTCGACAAGGCCAACCGTTCGTCGGTCTCGTCCTTCCGGGGACCGGGAATCGAGGAGGGGTTGGAGATTCTGGATCGCGTCAAGGCGCAAACGGGCCTGCCGGTCGTCACTGACGTCCATCTTCCGGAACAGGCGGCGGTTGCTGCCGAGGTCGTCGATATCCTCCAGGTGCCGGCATTCCTGTGCCGCCAGACCGATCTGTTGGTGGCCTGTGGTGAGACCGGGCTGCCGGTCAACGTCAAGAAGGGGCAGTTTCTTGCGGCGGATGACATGAGTAACGCGGTCGAGAAGGTCGCATCGACGGGGAATACCAGAATTACCCTGACCGAGAGGGGATCGACCTTCGGCTATCACAACCTGGTCGTGGACATGCGGGGCCTTCCCGTGATGCGCACCATGGCGCCGGTGATCTTCGACGTGACCCACTCACTCCAGCTTCCTGGAGGATTGGGACACGCCACAGCCGGGGCGAGGGAGTTTCATCCCTATCTGGCGAGGGCCGCAGCGGCCGCCGGGGTCGATGGGTTCTTCATCGAAGTACATCCCGATCCCGAAAAGGCACTGTCCGACGCGACCACCCAGCTCTCGATCGAGGAGTTCGAGGCACTGGTACCGCAGCTCGAGGCCGTGTCCGGCGTCGTTGGAGACCCTGGGTGATGGCGTCTTCGCTGGACCTTGCACGTACGGTCCTTGAGGCCGAAGCCGATGCCATCCGGCGGCTTTTGGACACCATCGGCGGCGATTTCGAAAAGGCCGTCGAGCTGGTTTTGGCAACGACCGGGCGGGTGGTCTGGACCGGGATGGGTAAGTCGGGGATTATCTGCCGCAAGCTGGCAGCGACGATGAGTTCGACCGGGACTCCAGCGTTGTTCCTTCATCCCGCCGAGGCGATCCACGGGGACCTGGGGATGGTGGCCGAAGGTGATCTGGTCATCGCCATTTCCAACTCGGGGGCCACCGAGGAGATTCTCGCCCTGGTGGCCCTGCTCAAGAGGTTGGGAGTCGGACTGATTGCGATGTCGTCCCGGCCGGATTCTCCGCTGGCCGATGCCGCGGACTGCCATCTGGATCTCGGGGTACGCCGAGAGGCCTGCCCGCTGGGACTGGCGCCGACCGCATCGACGACCGCCAGCCTGGCCCTGGGAGACGCCCTGTGCATGGCGGTCTCCGAGGGAAAGGGTTTCCGTGAGGAAGACTTTGCCCGCCTTCATCCAGGCGGCAAACTGGGCAAGCGCTTCCTGCGGGTCGAGGAACTGATGCACGTCGGGGACGACATCCCCAGGGTCGGCGCCGGCGCCGATCTCAAAGATGTCATCTACGAGATGAGCCGGAAAGGTCTGGGCTTGACCACGGTTCTGGACGAAGGTGGACGTCTGCTGGGTGTCATCACCGACGGCGACCTCCGGCGATTAATGGAGCGGGACGTCGACCCCATGAGCCTCAATGCCGCCGAGGTCATGCATCCGGGGGGTGTGTGCATCGGTCCCGCTGATCTGGCGACGGCAGCCCTCAAGCTCCTGGAAGAGCGCCGCATCACCTCGCTGCTGGTGTGCAGCGGCGACGGTCCGGTCGAAGGCGTGCTGCACCTCCATGATCTGTGGGGTGTGGGGCTTTTTTAGCGCTCCGTCGGCTCTGTCCGGCATCGAGGTCATCGTCCCGAGCATTCAAATGGCCGCAAGGCGTTCCTGCATCTTGTAAGATAGTGAAAATGCCTTGGAGGGGACGATGAATTGGAGAGTGTTTGTTTTGGCAGCCGTTGCTTGTGCAGGAGTCGCCCTGGTGTGTAGCGGCGAGACCTGGACAGGGATCTGCCGGGGGGTCGTTGACGGTGACACCATTGAGGTTCTCAAGGCCGGTGAGATCGTCATCGTGGAAATGGTTGAAATTGACGCTCCGGAGTTGGGGCAGCCCTGGGGCGACGAGGCCAAGACCTTCCTCGAAGACATCGTGATGGATCGGGAGGTTTCGGTCATCGATCGGAAGAGATTGCAGGGCGGTGCGGTCGAGGCACGTGTGCATGTAGGGGATGTTGATGTCGACCAGGAGATCCTGGCCGTAGGCCTGGCCTGGACCGGTGACACGACGGATCAGAATTTGATCATCAGCAAGATGACCGCCGAGGGTCGGAAACTCGGGCTTTGGAGCCAGGAAAAACCGGAAGCACCGTGGCTTTATCGTGATCGTCAGGCCGTGCAACCAACTCCGATACCAGTCAGACGTTCGTTGGCGGACGTCGCCCAGGAGGTCGAGCTTAAGAAGAACGCCGGGGGCAAAACGGTGATCGCCGGCCTTCCGCCGATGTCGGCGGACTCGAAGGATTCCAAGGGTCAGGGGTCGCCCTCCGGGAAATCGGGTATCGACGACGAGGGGAAGTACCACCTCAATTTCACGTGTCCCGAGGATGGACTCCAGGGGTGTGCCGAGGCCGAGTTCAGGGCGAGTTATCAA
>CAYSHZ010000083.1:0-12724 GCA_964430905.1 uncultured Thermoanaerobaculia bacterium
GCCTTGACGTCTCCGGAATGGTGATTCCCGGTATTCCCGGTATCATCATCGGCCGTACGCCGCACCACTCGTGGTCGATGCAGGTTGGGCATGCCCACACGCTGGACTATTTTGTGGAGGCGCGGGATAACGTCGTTTTTGATCGGATGGAGACAATACATCCTGCCGGTGGCGATGAGGTGACGTTTCCTGTTTACAGGGCTTCGGATCGTCCGGTTATCGAGCCCTTCCCCTACAATCCGGACGAGCCCCCGGCAGTCATCGTTTCCTACGGGTATGCCCACTGGGGAAAAGAAGCCCAGAGCGTCGAGGGCTTCCTCAAATTGGCCCAGGCGACCAGCATGGAAGAATTCGACGAGGGCATCGAGATGTTGGCGGTCAGCCAGCATTTCACCTATGCCGACCGCGACGGCAATATTGCCTATTGGATGTCGGGCTACGATCCGATTCGTGCAGCGGGCGTTGACCCGCGGTTTCCCCAGATCGGTGGTCTCCAGGAATGGCCTGGCGGGCGCCGTGAGCGTGCCCACGACGAGAACACCGCTCAGGGGTTCTACGGTGGTTGGAACAACAAGGCGTCGGTTGACTACATCAATGCTCCCCAGAGTGCCTATTACGGGAAGTTCCACCGTGCGCATGTGATCCAGGAGTACCTGGGCAGTCATGACGACCTGACCTATGAAGAGGTCCGGGACCTGGCACTCAATATTGCAACTACCGACAGCTTCGGCCGTGGCGGCAACACGTGGTCGTTCGTCGAGGATGATTTCAAGGCTGCGGTGGAGGCAAATTCATCAGCCGACCGTGACGCGGCGATCGCCATGCTGGACGCGTGGGACGGTCATTTCGTGGCCGGTGGCCCTTCCGAATGGCGTTTCGGTACCCTCCGCGCCGACGCATGGGTCTTCCAGGATGCGTGGATCAAGGAGGCCCTACGCTTGACCTTCGAGGACGAGTTTACAGCCTCGGAAATGGACTGGACCGGTCAGTCCAAGCACATGCTCTTCAATGTCTTGATCCGAGCCCTTGAAGGCGCCGAGGCGCCTCTGCCGACCTTCTACGACTGGTTCCAGGATCGATTGGCATCGGGCAAACCCACCGACGCAGAGGGAATCATCATCATGGCGCTGGACAACACGATCGCCGCCATGGGTCTCGGACCGTACGAGGCGCCCCGCGGTGAGATCGTCTTTGGTCACTCTCTTCTCGCCGGCTTGGATCCGGCCTTTGCCTCGATCCACTCAATGCCGTTCTCCAGTCGTTCGACCTACGCCCACTGCGTGGAGTTCGACGACAGCGGACCGATTCGGATCGAGAGTATGTTTCCCCTCGGCGAGTCGGGGCAGCTCTGGTTCAACGGGACGATGCAACCGGAATTCGACACACACTTCTTTTCGATGGCGCCGGTCTTTGACCCGTTCATGCCGCGCCCGTTCCCGCTCTTCGACTGAGTGTGTGTCATGGAGAGTTCTTCTAGCTTTTTGTTGAAATCGAACGGAAAGATGATTGGAGAGAAAGATGAGTAGGAAACAAGGAATTCGGCTGCTCCTTCAGGGACGCAGAGTGGCCATTGTCGTCCTTGCGGTGGCTTCAATGGTGGTCTTCGTTACGCCGGGGCAGGCGGTAGATCTGTCCTCCGGCAATTACACGCTCAATCTTGATACGACGATCTCGTGGGGCGCCCGCTATCGAGTGTCCGATCGAGATATGCGCTTGATCAGTACGTTCGAAGGGGGAACCGCGTGGTCGGTCAATGGTGACGACGGCAACCTCAATTTTGATACCGGGATCGTCAGCAACACGCTCAAGGCGACAATCGACCTGGATTATGCATACAAGAATTTCGGTATTTTTGTGCGTGGCAGTGGGTTTTACGATTTCGAACTGGAAGACGGAGATCGTGAGCGAACCCCAATTTCGAAAGAGGGCCTGGACTGGGCCGGAAGCCGCACCGAGTTGCTGGATGCCTTTGCCTGGTTCAAGTTCAGGGTCGGCAACGGTGGCGGCGAGTTTCGAGTCGGTAATCAGGTTCTCAACTGGGGGGAGAGCACCTTCATCCAAGGCGGCCTGAGTTCCATCAACCCGATTGATGTTTCGGCCATCCGTGTTCCGGGCGCCGAGCTTCGTGAGGCGTTCCGTCCCAACGGCTTGGTCTGGGGTTCGATCGACCTCTCTTCCGCCCTGTCTCTTGAAGGTTTCTATCAGTACGAGTGGAACGAAACGGTCATCGACCCGCCGGGTACTTATTTCTCGACCAACGATTTTGCAGGCCGTGGCGGGACAACGGTTTTCTTGGCCTTTTCCAGTTTTGCTGACAACGGAGCACCGCCTCCATGGGCTGATCAGACCATCGACCACCCCTTCATGGGTGTTTCCGGTGGCGAAGATAACGAGCCCGATGACGGTGGACAGTACGGTTTGGCCTTGCGTTGGTTTGCCGAGGATCTCGGTGGGACCGAGTTTGGTTTCTACTTTGTCAACTACCACAGCAGACTTCCGATCATCAGCGCTGTGACCGGATCCGCGGATATCGTGCCGAGCCTTCCGGGGATCGGTGCTTCGGCTGCACTGATGGTCTATTACATGTACGGTGTCCCGCCCGGTGTATCTCCTGAGGTTGACGCGGCGGCCCATGGGGCGGCGACGGCGGCTGCAACCGATGCCTATGTCGACACGGCTCACTATTTCTTGGATTATGTGGAAGACATCAGGATGTACGGTTTCAGCTGGAACGCTCAACTCGGCACCAGCGGAATTGCTTTCCAGGGCGAGCTTTCCTATCAGCAGGACAAGCCCTTCCAGGTTGACGACGTTGAGTTGCTCTTCGCCTCACTGTCGCCGATTTCTGCGGGCCTTGCGGCGACCAATCAGGTGGCGCCCGGTGGCGTCGGTTTCGACACCGTCATCAATGGATACCGTCTTCTTGATGCCTACCAGGCTCAGTTCACCCTGACCAAGGTCTTCGGGCCGATCCTCGGGTCGGATCAGGGAGTGCTTTTGATGGAAATGGCCTACGACCATATTTCCGGGATGCCGTCGAAAGACGTCTTGCGCTTTGACGGTCCGGGAACATACACCAGCGGCAATCCGCTGATGACGGAACCTGGTGGCGCCCATGCAGGCAAACCATACGAGCCCGCCAGCGCCTTCGCCGATCCAAATTCCTGGGGCTATCGCCTTGCCGGAAAACTGGTTTACAACAACGCTATTGGCGCCTGGTCGTTGACGCCCCGTTTCGGGTGGCAGCACGATGTCAGCGGAGTGACACCAGGACCCGGCGGAAACTTCATCGAGGGACGCAAGGCCCTGACCATCGGGGTGGCAGCGAGCTATCAGAACAAGTGGCAACTTGATCTCAGTTACACCAATTATAGCGGCGCCGGTCGCTACAATCTGATCAACGACCGCGACTTTGTCGGGGCATTCGTCAAGTACTCATTCTAGGGAGGCAGGACCATGAAACGGAAGAATCTGATTATCTTTGTGGCGGCATTGGCGGTCCTCGTCGGAACGTCGATGACGCTTTGGGCGGCAGTGACTCCGGAGGAGGCCGCCAAACTGGGTGCCGAACTGACGCCGATGGGCGCCGAGAAGGCCGGCAATGCCGACGGAACGATCCCCGCGTGGGATGGGGGTATCACCGAGCCGCCGGCGGGCTATGTCAAGGGGGAGCACTACATCGATCCATACGCAGGCGACAAGGTGCTCTTCACCATCACGGGTGAGAATGTCTCCAAGTACGAGAGCAAACTGACACCGGGTCAGGTGGCCCTGCTCAAGACCTATCCGTCATACAAGATGAAGGTCTATCCGACCCACCGCAGTGCTGCGTTCCCGCAGCGCATCTACGACAAGACCAAGGAGATTGCAGTAACGGCTCATACGGTCGATAACGGTTACGGTGTTACGGGCGCGATTAATGGTATTCCTTTCCCCATTCCCAAACAGGGTGTTGAGGCGATCTGGAACCACATATTTCGCTATCGTTCCGACAGTGCCGCACGGGACATCGCTCAGGCGGCGCCGACTCGCAAGGGCAAGTACACCCTGGTTCAGTTCCACGACGAGTTCTACATGCTCTACAGCATGGCGGGCAAGACCGAGGCCGATCTCAACAACAAGATCCTGATGTTCAAGCAGGAAGTGATGGCCCCTGCCCGTCTGGCCGGTGGCATCCTGTTGGTGCAGGAGTCGATGAATCAGGTCAAGGAACACCGCAGCGCGTGGCTCTACAATGCCGGGCAGCGCCGGGTTCGCCGCGCGCCGAATGTCGCCTACGACAACCCGGGAACCGCCTCCGACGGTATGCGCACTTCGGATCAGTTCGATATGTTCAATGGCGCGGTTGATCGCTACGAGTGGGAGTTGGTTGGGAAGAAAGAAATCTACATCCCCTACAACTCCTACAAGCTTCAGGACCCGTCGGTCAAGGTCAAGGACATCTTGACGCCGCTCCACATCAACCAGGATCTGGTGCGCTACGAATTGCATCGGGTGTGGGTTGTCGATGCCAAACTCAAGAAGGGTGAGCGCCACGTCTACAAGAGGCGGACCTTCTACCTTGACGAGGACAGCTGGCAGATTGTCGCCATGGATCAGTACGACAAGCGGGATCAGTTGTGGCGGGTGTCCGAAGCGCACGTGATCAACTATTACGACGTGCCGACCATCTGGACTGCTCTGGAGGTACACACGGATCTTCAGGCGGGCCGGTATCTTGCGATCGGACTCAACAGCGAGAACAAGCCCTATGAGTTCAATATCAAGCGGACGATGGAAGACTATACGCCCGCGGCACTCAGGCGCGCGGGACGGCGCTGAGTCTGTTGTGATCACGGCCGGGCCTGAGGGCCCGGCCGTCTTTTTTGTTCAGGGCAATCCGAAGGCTCGGCAGTCCGGCCGGGGAGCGTGTCCTGGGTGTGAGTTGGGAGGGGGAGAGATGATACCGATGATCTTTCGAAGAGTCCCGTGGTGTTGGGTGGTTGGTGTTGCAATCTGCCTTCTCATCGCTGGGCCCATTGGCGCCCAGGATCAGGATGAGCCGATGGAGTTTTCCGTTCAGGCTCCGCTGGCCTCCAAGTCGTTGTTGATTGATGTTGCAACCGTCGACGACCTGGTTGTGGTTGTCGGAGAGCGTGGGCATATTCTGTTTTCGGAAGATCAGGGAACGACATGGCGGCAGGCCGAGGTCCCGACCCGGTCAGGCCTCAATGCGGTTTTTTTCTACGATCGCAAACTGGGGTGGGCGGTTGGCCATGACGGGGTCATTGTCCGAACCCGCGACGGTGGTGTGACCTGGGAGAGAGTCCGATGGGCGCCCGAGGAAGAGAACCCCTTCATGGATGTCTGGTTTGCCGATGCAGAGCACGGTTTTGCGATCGGCGCCTACGGGTCCTTCTTTGAGACTTCTGATGGTGGAACGACCTGGACCTCCCGCTACATCAGTGAAGACGATTTTCATCTCAATCAGATTGTCCCGGCCGGAGGTGATCGCCTCTACATTGCTGCGGAGGCAGGCCTGTTCTACCGTTCCGATGACGGCGGAGCAACATGGACCGAGTTGCCGACTCCCTATGAGGGTTCGTTTTTTGGAGTTCTGCCCCTCGAGGGTGACAGTGTCTTGACCTTTGGTCTCAGAGGGCACCTCTTTCGTTCCGATGATGCCGGCGAGAACTGGATCGAGGTTGAGACCAACACTGTGTCGATGCTGACCAACTCGATCCGATTGGACGATGGGACGATCATCGTCACCGGTCTGGGGGGAGTGATACTGGTTTCACGTGATGGCGGTCATACGTTCGAACTGCACCAACACTGCAATCGTCGGGGAATCTCGGCGGTGGGGGTCGTGTCGGACGACACACTGGTCTTCGTTGGGGAATTTGGTGTCAGGACGCTTCCCATGAGCAAACTGAACGAACGAAAGGACGGGTAGTAGGATGACGGCCTGGCTCGAGAATCTTGTCTTCCGGAATCGGCTGCTCGTTGTCGGTTTCTTTCTGGTGATGACGGTGTTCATGGCCTTTCAGGCTGCCCACCTCAGGATCGACGCGGGATTTGCCAAACTGCTGCCCCTCAAACATGAGTACATGAAGACCTATTTGGAGTATCGAGAGGAATTTGGGGGTGCCAACCGGGTCGTGATCGCCATCCAGGCCAAGGAAGGCGACATCTTCACTCCGGAGTTTTTCGAAGTCTTGCAGGAGTTGACAGACGATGTCTTCTTCATTCCGGGAATCGATCGAACCCGCGTGATGTCGCTGTTCACACCCAACGTGCGGTTCACCGAGGTGGTCGAGGACGGAATCTCCGGTGGGAACGTCATCCCCGATGACTTTGAGCCAACTCCAGAGGGTTTCGCCAAGGTCAAGTCCAATCTCTTCAAGTCCGTCTACATGGGGCGGCTGGTGGCTACCGACTTTTCGTCGGCAATCGTCGCCGCCGAGTTGCTGGAGGTCAATCCCAATACCGGAGAACGACTGGACTACATCGATGTCGCTGCCCAGTTGGAGGGCATCCGCCAGAAGTATTCCAACCACGACATTGGCGTCGACTTTGATTACCACATCATCGGATTCGCCAAGGTCATCGGTGATATCGCCGCCGGAGCGTCCAGGGTTGTCCTGTTCTTCCTGGTTGCGTTTTTCATTACGGCTGTTTTCGTCTACGTCTATTCTCAGAGTTTCAAGCTGACGATGATCGTCGTCGGTTGTTCCCTGACGGCCGTCGTGTGGCAGTTGGGACTTCTGACCCTGATGGGCTATGGCATCGATCCAATGTCGATTCTGGTGCCATTCTTGATCTTTGCCATTGGTGTCAGTCATGGCGTGCAGATGGTCAGTGCCTACGGAGCGGAGGTCTATGAGGGCTCGAAGAGCGATGAGGCCGCCCGAACGACCTTCCGGCGGCTCCTGGTTCCCGGTGGCATTGCCCTCTTGAGTGACACCATCGGGTTCATCACGATCATGCTGATTGAAATCCGGATGATCCAGGAGATGGCGATCACGGCCAGTCTTGGTGTTGCCGTGATCATTCTGACAAATCTGTTTCTGGTGCCGGTTCTGTTGTCCTATACGCACTTCGATGAGATCTACGCGCTCAAACTCAGGCGGCGCCACGCTCATCTCGACGGTGCCTGGAATCGTCTGGCAGGTGTCGCCAAACCAAGGGCGGCCACGATTGCCATCATCGTTGCGGCGATCTTGTTTGTCGTCGGTGGGTGGAAGGCAACTCAGATCAAGATCGGTGATTTGCATGCCGGTGTCCCGGAACTTCGGGCGGACTCGGTCTACAACATCGATACCGATTTCATCACAACCCGATTCAACATTGGTGTGGATGTCATTACGGTTATCGTCGAGAGCGTTCCGGAAGGCTGCACCGACTACGAGATCATGACGACCATCGACCGCTTCGAATGGCACATGAGAAACGTGCAGGGAGTGCAATCGGTCCTGGGTATCGGCACGGTCGCCAAAATCATCAACGCCGGCTGGAATGAGGGCAGTCCCAAGTGGCGCGTGTTGCCGCGGAATCCGGCGACCATGGCGCAGGCAGTGACCTATATTGACACCAGTACAGGGTTGTTGAATTCCGAGTGCAGCGTCATGCCGGTCTATATCTACACCGCAGACCACAAGGCCGAAACCATTGAACGGGTTGTTGACGAGGTCAAGGCCTACCAGGTGAAACACGGGACGGAGACCGTCACGTTCAGGTTGGCGACCGGGAACGTCGGCGTCATGGCGGCGACCAACGAGGTCGTATCCGAGGCCCAGTTTCCGATGCTGATGTGGGTCTTTGCGGCCATCATCGTCTTGTGCCTGATTACCTTCCGGTCAATCAGGGCGACACTGTGCATCGTCATCCCGTTGGCCCTGGTCTCGATCCTGGCCTATGCCGTCATGGCGATGTTGGAGATCGGACTCAAGGTTTCCACCCTTCCGGTGGTTGCCCTGGGCGTCGGTGTCGGTGTCGACTACGGAATCTACATCTTCAGCAGGTTCCGGGCCTTCCTCAAAGAGGGGCAGCCCTTGGCCGAGGCCTATCGCAATACCTTGACGGTGACCGGCAACGGTGTGCTGTTTACCGGTATCACCCTGGGTATCGGAGTTGCCACCTGGATCTTCTCACCATTGAAATTCCAGGCCGATATGGGCATTCTTTTGACCTTCATGTTCCTGGTCAATATGATTGGGGCTCTCGTGTTGCTGCCGGCACTGGCTTGCTGGTTGCTGAAGAAGGAGAGTTGAACCAGCGGCTCAATTGCGACTCGGTTAGCCCTCCGGTGCAACTTCGCAGTGGCGTCTGGACTTTTCGGATGAGAACCAACAATTGGACGTCAGATTTTCCTCGGGGGGCCATAGTCGATGGCTGGTGAGAAGCGCCCCGTTCAGTCCGGAGCCGGCGTTTGGGGAGACTCCAGGGGTGATGCGATCGTAAGCAACTCCGCGCGTACGAGATTGCCGCCGGACCCGGCGACGATCAGTTCTCCGTCCTTGAACTCGACCGCCGAAGAACCTGCGTAGAAACCGACCGGAGAGACACCCCAGTCCTCACCGTTGCGGCTGAAGAAAACTTGACCCCGTCCGACGGCGATGAAGAACTCGCCGGTCCAGATCAGGTCCGTGGCATGCTTGTCAATCAGGGTCGGGCGCCAAGTCAAACCGTCGTCGTTCGAGATGAGGAAATCCCGGGCCCCCACCGCAACGAGGACCGACCCGTTGGATGCTACCCGCCACAGGTTGGACCATCCACCCAAGTTCAACGTTTCAAATTCCCATTGATACCCGTCGTCACTTCGAAAGACCGAGCCGCGACTCCCGACAGCGACGAATCGAGTGCCCGTCCAGGTCACCGAGGCGATTCTCAAGCCGTCACCATCGTCGATTTCAGCGGCGTTCCAGGCGTTACCGTTGGCGCTGGTTGCAGCCAGGGCTCTGAACTGGCCCAGATCCCTGGCGCCGACAGCCACCATGACCTCACCGTTGGTTGCGATGTCCGCATAATCAACCCCGGACTCGGCGTTTCTGGCGACCCATGCGATTCCATCGTCGCTGACGGCGATCAGGCCCTGGCTGCCGACGACCCAGAAGGCGTCATTGATCCGGCGGGCCGAATATAACACCGAACCGAAACTGGTGACTGCCTGCCAGTTGAATTGACTGACGCTTCGGTAGACCGTTCCCATGACGGTGGCGATCAGGACGTCATCAGCCCGACAGAGGTCGGAAATGGTGACGGAAGCAATTTCCCAGGTGGTCAGGGTTTCCCACCGGACGCCCTCGTCGGCCGATACCGCGATCGCACCGTCCGCTCCGACGACGATCAGTTTCTCTTGAAATCGAACGAGGTCGAAGAGAGCTTTCGGCCTCGGTCCGGGAAATACACCCGATGCAACCCAGCTCAGACCATCGGGGGACTCCCAGAACTGAGTGCTGCCGACCCCAAGATAACCCTCAGGCGTTGCAATCACCTCGTCGGTGGGAACGGCGGAGTCTCTGCTTTCCAGTACCCAACTGATGCCGTCCGGGCTGGAGAGCACGTTCCATCCGGCAAATGCCAAAAAACGACCGTGGCCCCAAACGATGCAGTCGAAACCACCCCAAAGGGGAAGACCTTCGAGGGAGGCCATGGTCCAGCTGATGCCGTCTTCGCTGTAATAGACGGCCATGAACCCCCAGAATCCGCCCCCAACGGCGACGTAGGTTGAACCGTTCCAGGCAAGATCGATCAGAGCGTTGTTATGGAGTTCCTCGACAGGATGCCCAATCCATGTGAAGCCGTTCGTGCTGGTTACTGTCATTCCTCCGGTCCCGATGACCAAGAGTTGATTTCCGTTGGAAACGATCTTATTGAAGCTTGTGTATTCGGTTCTGAAAACCTCTGTCCATTTGCGACCATCCGGGCTGGTCAAGATGACCCCGTCCCCGGGATAGCTATACCCCCCAACGGCGACAAATCGGTTGCCGGTCCATGTGACATCCAGACAGAAGAGTCCCCACTCAGTATTGACCGTTTCCCAGTCAACCGTGTTTTCGGAGACTACGATCGCCCCTTGCGCCCCGACCGCAACGACCAGGGTCTCCGACGAGGCAACAGCCCCCAGAGAATGACCCTGCGGCCGAGGGTTAAGCCACTGCCAGTTCGTCCAGATGGCGGCTGCGGTCGGTGTGGCGATCAACCCAAGGGCCGTTGCCAGGAACACGACGACGGTTTGTCCTTTCAAAACGAATCGAACTCCCCTAATTTGGACAACCACAGATGTGGCAATAGTGGTGAGAAGGCGTTGGTCCCGGGTACCCAATCGCCGTGAAGGCATCCTGAACCGTGTCTTGAAGGTCGTCAGCGCAGTCCCATGGCTTTGCGTAGAGGTCATGAGCCGAGTGTTTCACAATCTCTGCGAAACTGTCCCAGTCATCGGTGGCTCCGACATAGACCGTCAGGGCACGGAAGAAGATCCGAGTCGCGGACCAGTGCCCGAGGGGTGCAACTGTCAGGTTACAATCGATCCCTTGTGGACGATCGTTGGGATTTCTTCTGCACACAGGATTTTTGTGTTGAACGGTACCATCGTCTGTGGTTCCGTCCGCCGCCAACCAGAAGGCGACGGCCAAGCGATTGCCACAGTAGTGACCGGGGAGGTCGGGGCAAGGATCGCTGGCATGGTAAGAGAAAGGATGGGGATCTGAGGGGTGTGCAGGGTCGAAATCGTCCAGGTTTGGTTGCCTCGTGATTCTTCCACTGTCTTCGTCGAAGTGCCATTCTGCTGTTTCTGGGGTACTCCCGTTGCCGGGGTTCTCCTTGTGCCATTCTGCCCCATACCCGATAATGTCGGCCCACCCCTCATGGAGTTGCTTGTTTGTGTCGGTGCTATATTCCCATGCGTTTGTGAAAACGACTCCGTGGCCCCATTCGTGAGCGACCACATCCAGCGAGGCGGATGATGAGTAATCCTGATGCAGCGGATCCTCCTCCGGGACGTTGTCCTTTTTTGGGCAGATGACAACGGAGTTTGTGGGGCCAAAGTCCTCCGGGACATGAACAAAAAGGGCATTTCCGTTGCATTGACCATACTGACAACATGTGGCCTTGATCACAATTTTGGCTGAAGTACCCTGGTTGTTCCACCCATCCCATCCAAGATCATCAAAGAATTTCATTGTCAACTGGGTCTTCCACACGGCATCCCCAACGATCTGTTGATCGCTGATCACGCCAGGGTCATTGTCATCGTAGGACGGATGGCCCCCTTTCGTCGGCAGGGGGACTATCTCGTAGCGCTGTTTGCCGGGATAGGAAGAGCAGGCATCGGCGTTTGTCCCTCGATATCCAAATATTTGGACCTCGGCGCCAGAGGTCTCCGGCCAGAATGCCTCATGGGTGTAGCCGGACGTTGCAGTGCTTGGTGTTGCGGCTAGGCCGAATCTGTCACCAAGGGCTGGATTCTGTGGATTCGCTGTGGCACTCGTGCCGTTGGAGGACTGAGGCAGACATGGACCCATCCCCCATCCGGGACTCTGGTGGGGGTTGGGATCCCAGAAATGAATGAGATCTCCAGTCCTCCCGTTCAATGCAGCCATCAGAGAATCTCCGCCGGCCAACAGGGCCGGGGCCTCCCAGATCAACGAAAATGTCTGTCCGTCGCCTGAAGATGCCAGCTTAAGTTTGGTGAATTCAAGGAGTTCTTCCGTTATGCCCGCATCAAGAGCATGCAGATCTGCCATTTCAAAGCCGCTGGTATTTTCGAGGGCCCACCAGACTCGAGAAATCGCGGCCAGTGGGGTTTGGATGCTCAAGTCGACCGGCGCCTGTGGATTGTCGAAATAGGCCCCGGAGACGAAATAGAGTACACCTTCGGCATTGTAGTGGAGTTTCAATGATCCGCCGGAAAACGGGACGCCGTCTGATGAGTACGGTTCGGGCAAGAACTCCGACAGAGCGCCAGAAAACATGAGCCGCTGTTGATATCGAATATGCCTATAACCCAACGAGTCTACCTCGTCTCGCATTGGTGCCCAGAATACCTTGCCGCCGGGTACGGCGATCCTCTCGTTGAATGGAGGCAGGATGACAGGTTCCTGGGTCAGAAGGTCGGTCAGTCTGTTGTCATCGGAAACGATTGCGGCCACGATTTTCGTTGCACCAGTTTCGGCTGGTGTGGTTCCCAGCTCAACAGAGGGGGGGGTCGCTTTGAGCATCGAAGGTGTGACCGAGAATGCGAATTACGAGACGAGAAACACAAACACATCCCGATTTGCAACCATCTTCTTAACCTCCAGTAGATTCCATACTATCTTGATCTTTACACTCGAACTGACTTGTGACTACTATCACAATAAGGTATTCCTTTCGAAGGCAGAGAGCCCCAGGGGTTTCTTCATGAAAGTCCCTGTTTGAATCTGAAACATCAGATGGTGGGATCAGATACGCCATTTCAGAGGATTGAGAAATGGGGACTGGTGGTTCCCGAGGCAGGAACGAGCAATTTTTCGATTTTCCAGGAAGGCAAGGGGGTGCGTGGAGCTTGGGACATCGTGCACCGACCGAAGGGAGGTCGCGGAGCGACCAGCGTGGGTACTTCCCGTACGTCGCACAAGCAACCCTGCCGCCTGACGACGCAATTGCGGGAAAGGGCCGTTTCCGGACGGGAACTAGCGTATAACTGTCTTCGAGGTGGCTGCGATGCGACGACTGATATTGGTTTCCCTTGTGTCGGCTTCTT
>CAYSHZ010000084.1:0-12644 GCA_964430905.1 uncultured Thermoanaerobaculia bacterium
GAGGCGCCGTCGAGACCGTCGATCGTCAGACTGCCCTGAGTTTCGCCGTCCCGAAGGACCTCGATCATTCTCAGAGATCCGGAGCCGATCGCACTACAGGTCCACCGGGCGTCGGCGAAGTGCGAGTCGGCAACGGAAGGATCGATATCGGTGTCGAGAATACGGGCCCCGACCGCGTCGGACGGCCCCCGGTTTTCGACGGTAATCGTGTACTGAAGGTCGGTCCCGGCGGTGGTCGAAAGATCGAAATCGGTTTTCGACAGGACGAGATCGGCCTGCGGCGTGATCGTGTCGGTATCGACGTCGTAGTTGTTGTCGCCGGGCTGAGGTACGGGATCGTCCGTCAGGTCAGGGTCAATCGTCCGCGGTGGAGCGAAGACCCGAGCCTCGTTGGTCAGCGTGCCGGTCGCCCAGGTCGCCAGGGTGGCGCGAACGGTGTAGGTGACCTGGCCGCCCCACCCGATGTTGACTTCGTCGTCGATGTCGCCGATCCCGCTGGGGGTACAACTCGACCCCGAACGGGCTTCGAACGACGCGACGGCGTTGTCGCCCAGGCCGGCGGCATAGACGTGGGAGTTGTCGGAAAGACTGACGGCGACACCGGAGACCTGGTTGAGCCCATCGACTCCGTCGACGTCGTCGAAACGGGTTTCGATCAACGTCAGCGTACCGAAGTCCGAACTGGTGTCGTCGGCGACCCGGCCGAAGACCGAGAGGGCTCCGTCGTGTTCGCCGGCGACGAAGATGCGGAGTCCGTCGGCGCCGACTGCGACCGAACGGGCGCCGCCGAGTCCGAGAACCGGTTTGCCGTCGAGGAGGGAACCGTCCGTGATGACCTGAAGGAAGGTCAGACTGCCGAAGGAATCGCTGGTTTCGTCGGTGTTTCGCGCAAAGACCGACAGGGCATCGTCATTGACCGAGGCAACGAAGACGTGGGCGCCGTCGGGGCTGACGGCGATTCCCGATGCCTGATCGAGGCCTTCGGCTCCGACGCCGTCTTTGAGAACCTGGAGAAAGGCCAGAGTCCCGTCCGAGGGATCCCTGGTGAACGCGGCGATCGAATCGTCGATGCCGCCGACGGCGTAGACGTGGGCGCCGTCGGGACTGACGACGACTCCGTCGACGCCGCCAAGACCGTCGACGCCGCCGATGCCGTTGGTCTTTTTTTCGATGAAGGAGAGACGACCGTCGGCCGAGTTCCGTTCGAAAACCGCAATCGAGGCATCGTACCGCCCGGCGATATACACCTGGCTTGCACCTCCTCCTGCCGGGCTCACGGCCAGTGCGACCGCGCCCGAGAGACCATCTACTGGGTTGCCGATACCGTCATCGGGTTCATCGATACCGTCCCGTTCGACCTCGACGAAGGTCATCTCGCCGGTCGTCGCGTTTCGCTCGAAGACCGCCACGGCGTTGTCGAGTTCCGCGGCGACGTAGACAAACTGACCGTCGGAGCTGGTGATGACCTGAGCGGCCCCGGCCAGCCCGTCAATCGTCTGCCCGCCGGCATCGGTGCCGCCGTTTTCGTACGCTGTGACGAATGCCAGGTGTTGACCTCGTGTATCGGGCGTCGTACCGGACTCGGGATCACGATGAAAGACCACCAGCGAATTCGAGGTATAACCCGTTGCCAGGACGTGGACGCCGTCCGATGTACGGTGACCGATCGCGCCGCGGTCAGGCCGGACACGGTCCTTCCCAATCCGTCGTCCTGTCCGTCGATATCCGCCTCGACGAATGCGAACGCCGGATCCGGGGGCCGACGTTCGAACACCGTCAGCGCACCGTCGGAATCGGCGGTCGTATAAATATGACGTCCGTCGGGGCTCGGGGCGATCGCCGACACGACGACGATCCCATGCACCGTCAGTTCCGGCGGGCTGATCGGCTGATTCTCTCTGATGACTTCCTGGAAGCTCAAGGAACCCGTCGAGGGGTTTCTTCGAAAGACGACCAGTTTGCCATCGGGATCGCCTCCTGCCAGGAGATGCTCCCCGGCATCGAGAGGATCGGAGAGATCCCGTGGGAGGGCGAGCGTACGAACGCCGGCGAGTCCCTCGATGTCGGCGGAAGTGATCGAGGAAACAGGACTGAGCGAACCGTATGTCGGACTCGAGGAATCGTTGTCCCGGGAGAAGGTGACGACGGCGTTGTCGCCGGATCCGGCGACGTACATCCAGGCCCCATCGGGAGACGAAACGATCGCTGCGGCACCGGACAGGCCGGTGACGCCGCCGGCACCGTCGAAGTACGCCCCTTCGAACGTCAGTTCACCCGAGGCAGTGTCGCGGGTGAACCAGGCGACGGCGTTATCGCCGGCGGAGGCGGCGTAGAGATGGGCGCCGTCGGGGCTGACGGAAACCGCCTGCACGCCCCCGATACCGTCGATGCCGCCCACCCCGTCGACCACGTTCTGAACGAGCGTCAGTCGCCCGGTGGCCGGGTTTCGGTCGAAGGTCAGGATTGCGCTGTCGACGGCCGCCGCCGCATAGAGAAATTCCCCGTCGGGACTGAAGGCGAGATCTCGCACTCCATCGAGCCCGTTGATGCCGTCGCTGACGGTTTCGACCCAGGACACCGTTCCGTACTTGTCGCTGCCGGGCGCAGAATCCCGTGAGAAGACCAGCACCGCGTCCCCGTCGGTCGCGGCGACGTAGAGATGCAGCCCGTCGGGGCTGATGACCACTGAACGAGGTCCCTGGAGTTCGGGAAGAATCCACGAATCGGAGTCAGGGTCGGAAACATCCCGCTGTACCACGTCGAGGGGGGCCGAAGACAGCTTGCCGAAATTGGGTCCCTGTTCGGTGATACGGGAATAGGCGACGAGTGCGTCATCGCCGGCGGCGACGGCGTACACGTGGGCGCCGTTGGGACTGACGACGACGTCGGAAGCACCGTCGAGTCGGTCAGTCAAGGTATTGAGCTGGAGGAAGGTCAGGTTACCCGGAATCGGGGGAGAAGGATCGCAGCTCCACGAGACATCCTTGAGTTCTGGCGGGAAAAGGTCGACGACTCTCGCTCCGAAGACGTCGTCGGAGTACTGACCGACTCCGTGATTCGTCACCGCAATCGTGTAATTGATCTCCCGGCCGGGCACGACTTCGGTTCGGCCGTCATCCTTCGTGATCGCCAGGTCGGCCATCGCGTTGAGACTGATGATGTCGTTGTCGGTGGTGTCGGCGGGCGTCGGATCGGAGGCGTTCCCTCCGGAGACCGAAGCGGTGTTGACGACGGTACCTTCGGCGCCGGTCCGAACGTTGGTCGTCACCGACAGCTTGATCTGGTCTTCCGGTACAAGATCGACGGTCGTGAGGATATTTCCCGTCCCCGACGAAACCCCGCAGGAGGATTCGGATCCCATGGGGGCACAGGTCCACGAGGAATTTTCCAGTTCGGGGGGCAAGACGTCCTGGATCAGCGCTCCGCGGGCCGTGCTGGGGCCTGAGTTGCGGACGATGATCTCGTAGAAGAAGGTATCCCCCGGATCAACGCTGAAATCGTCGGAAGGGGGAATGTGGGTCTTGACGATCCCGAGGTCCGCCACGGGAGTGACCGTCCGGGAATCGACCCCTTGATTGTTGGAGGGGTCGGTGTCGGCGTACTGATCCGGAAGCGTGACGGTTGCCGTGTTTTCGATCGTCCCGGTCGAGGACGGATGAAGCGTCCCCGTTGCGTGGAAGCTGACGCTCCCGCCGGCGCCGAGATCGACCTGGGCTTCGATGTTGCCCGTTCCCGCCGTGTCAATACAGTTTCCACCGGTGCCGTCGGTGCAGGTCCAGCTGATTCCGGCCAGGGTGTCGAAGCCGGCGGTGACGGTCGTACCGTCATATATCGGGAAGACGTCGGAAACGACTATGTGACCGAAGTTTCCGTCGACCGTCTGGGGACCGTGGTTGGTCACGGTGATCGTGTAGTCCAGTTCCTCCCCGGGGACCGGCGTGGCAACGCCCGCAACTTTGACGACCTCGATGTCGACTTCGAGGCCGATATTCGTGTCGTCGAAATCGTCGTTGTTGCCGGCGTCGCCGTCGGTGAAGTCGGTCGGTTCGTCGATCGTGAAGGACGCCTCGTTGTGAATCGTTCCTGAACCGTCGGTTCGCGCCCGGTACCAGGCTGTGAACTCGACCCAGGAGCCGGCGGGTACGGTGATCTCCTCATCGATATTCCCGACACCGTCGGCGGGGTCCGGGCACAGCGCGCCGGCGGAGACGGTCATCACGACCAGCGCGGCACTCTTGCCCCAGGTTTTTCCGGTCGAAAAGAGGTGGAGACCGTCCGGACTGAAGCCGACGCTGCCGGTTTCCCCCAGCCCGTCGATCGTTCCGGCTGCGGTTTCTCCAGCCCCCTCCTGAATCAGTCGATCGATGAAGGTCAACATGCCGAATTCGGGGTCCGATGACAGTGCCTCCCGGCGAAACGCGGTGACGCTGTCGTCGTTCGGACCGGCGACAAAGACCAGGGAACCGTCGGGTGAGACCGTGATACCCGAAGCGCCGTCGAGACCATCGACACCGCCCGGATCTCCGTCCTTGACGGCTGCGAGATAGGTCAGGGTTCCATCGGCGTCATCCCGGCTGAAGGCCGCAACGGCGTCGTCGACCGAGCCCGCCACGTAGACGTGAGCACCGTCGGGACTGACGGCGACGTCGAGGGCGCCTGCCAGCCCGTCGGTCGAGGGGGAATCCTGTTGGAATTCGACGAAGGTCAGTTTTCCAAAGTCGGTGTCCGACGGGTCGGCGTTCCGAGAAAACACGCCGACGGCATTGTCGTCGGGGCCGGCAACGTAAAGACTGGTTCCGTCGGGGCTGAATGCAAGTGCCGCGGCGCCGGCCAAACCGCCGACACCATCGAGCCCGTCCACGTGGGTTTCAACGAAGGTAAGGGTTCCGTCGGAGGCGTTCCGGCTGAACACGGCGACGGAGTCGTCACCGGGACCGGCCACGTAGACGTGAGCGCCGTCGGGACTGACGACGACGTCGAGAGCGCCCGCCAGACCGTCGATTCCGCTGTCTCCGTCGGTGTGGACCTCGACGAAGGTCAAGGTGCCGTTCGATGCGTTTCTCGAGAAAACCGCCAACGCGCTGTCGTCGGAACCGGTGACGTAGAGGTATTTGCCGTCGGGACTGATGGCCGCAGCGGATGCTCCGTCGAGGCCATCGACACTGCCGCTGTTGTCGGCTTGCAGTTCGACCCAGGTCAGGGCACCGGTTGATTCGTCGCGTTCAAATACGACCAAGGCGTCGTCGATCGAGCCGGTGACGTAAACGTGAGCGCCGTCGGGACTGACGACCGGTGACCGCGCTCCCTCGAGCCCGCTGACGTTCGGCGACCCCTCACCTTCGACCTCGACCTCAAGTTCATCAAGACTGGGGCCCGGAGCGCACTCCCAGCAGGGGTCGTCGCCGCCGCCGCATTCGGTTGTGTGTCCCTCGATCTTGGCGGTGGGAAAGGCGTCGGTCAGCGTCACAGTGGTAGCGGTGCTCGGGCCAGGGTTGCTGACCCGAATCGTGTAGTGTCCGAGGTCGCCTGGGGAGATCCGGATCAACCCGTCGTCCTTGTCGATGGAAAGGTCGCCTTCGGGTTCGAGGACCGCGCTCTGGTTTGTGGCCGCGTTGTTTGACGTCTCAAGGTCATATGTTCCATCGGGGACGTCGGCCTCGACGGTGTTGCTCAGGCATCGGCCGCCACCGCAGGAAACGCCTTCGGCGCCGGGAACGACCCAGGCTTTTGCGATCAATGTGACTGAGTCTCCGTTGGCGAGATCGACTGTCATGTCGATGTCGCCCGAGCCACCCGAGCGTCCGCAGACCCCGGTGTTGGCCGCCGAACAATCCCAGACGACGCCGACGAGATCATCGGAAAAGTGATCGACAACGGTCGCTCCGACGACGTCGTTGGGGCCGTCGTTGGTCACGGTGATCGTGAAGGTGACTCGAGATTTTCCGGGAATGACGGTTGCGAGGTCGACCGTCTTCGTGACGGCAAGATCTGCGACCGGGGCAATGTCGACTGGTAGGTCTTCGACTTCGCCGTTCGCTGCCGTCCCGGTTGTGCCGAGCCCGCCATCGGTTGAGTAGCGGAATCGAGCAAACGTCGTGATTGCCGGCGTTGCGCCGGAGGGGACGGGGAACGTCAGAGTATTGACGCCTTCGGCCAGACTTTCGGTATTGAATATCTGGTCCCCGGCGTTCGCCCAGTCGCCGTCGCCATTGAAGTCGATCCATGCGTCGAGCTTGCCAGCCCCCGTCGTCGTGACGTCGACCGTTGCCGTCTGTCCTGGACCGAGGTCGGAGGTGAACACGATGCCGTCCTCGTCGTCGATGCCGTTGAGATCGTCGCCGTCGCCATTAGCGCTCGGTTGCCCGTCGTCTTCGATATCAGGACCGACCGTTCCCAAGAAGGGAGGCTCATCGGTATCGGCGTGTCGGGCGCCGTTGGAGGCGAGAGCGATAGGGTAGTCCGAGGGTGCGTCTCCGAAGTCCAGGCCGAGAATTGTCACGCGGTAATCCTCGACCTCTCCGTCGGTGGCCGAGCCGGTTATTGAAAGACCGGTGGAAACGGTGCTGATACGAATCCGCGAATAGGTATCCCCGATTGTGGCGTTTATTGGAACTGTGAACGACAGGATGTTGTTGGATATCATCAAAACCGGTGAAGAAGACGCAACCTTCTCACCCGGATCCAGGAAATTGCCGTTACCGTTGAAGTCGATCCAGGCATCAATATAGCCGGACGATCCCCCGACATCGATCGTCAGGATTGCGGTCTCTCCGCGGATGAGGGGTGAGAAAGTAACCCCATCCTCGTCGTCGTCGCCATTGGTGTCGTCTCCATCGGCCAGCACACTGGGCTGCCCATTACTCTCATTATCGGGCGCGGTTCCCATGAAGGGTCCAGTGATTACGTGATTGGGGCCATCGTTGAGATCGATCGTATCGTAGGTATTGGGTGCGTCACCCCAGTCAATGGACTGGGCCGGGGCTTGCGGAGTCATTGCCGTGATCAGGATGGTCGTGAGACCCACCATCAACCAATTGCGGAAATGTTTCGGCCTGTGCGACAAAAGCGCAAGACGAGCCAATGTTCGCCGCGACCATGATCTCATGGTCTCCCCCTTTTTGGTTTTGTGAGTGTGAAATTCCTATGGGGAAATCCCCCGGCGGATCGCACGAACTCAGTCATGGACGAAATAGGAAAGGACAGGAATTGGTTGGCTTTGGTGAGGTTCTCTGTATCGAGGATCGGTGACATGGGTATCCGGAAGGCAGAAGGGCGTTTGCCCAAGACACCAAGGGAACCAAAAATGGTGTCCGAAGCGATGCACATATTAGGGTTTCCCATCGGGGAACCGTGAATCTCTCCAGACCGGGAAACGCCTGTCCTCCAACCCCTTACCCCCAAAATATTGACCGAATGGAAACTAAGATGAATGTCCTCAAAAGGAAATTCAGACACTTCAATCTATTCCTGCAAAATGGGTTTGTCAAGACCATTGATCGAATTGAGAACGTGAATCGGAAAGTGTTAATTATTAAGAGTTTAGAATATTTGGAATAATTCAACTCGAGTGGAAGCCAAGACCTTCCAACCGGCACGAAACGAGCTCTGAAGAAGGGTGTCCCGCCTACTGGACTGTCAGCCGCTGGAGTTCGACAGGGACCTCGCAATCAAGAGTCAATTCAAAGTCACCCGAGAGGCCACCAAAGCCGGAAACGAGGATCAGATATTCGACACCATCGACTGAGCTCCAGCTGAACCTGGAAAGCCGGGTGAAGCCCCCGAGGTCACATTCGGGTGGAGAGCCGGCTGCATCGTCATTGCCTCCGATGCAAACCATGTTGGCCTGGTCGCCACAGTCTCCGGTGTAGATATTGATCTTGGTATCGAAGACCGTATTGGGAGAACATGTGTCGATCTGGATATCGAAACCGTTACCCATAACCGAATACCAGACGGCTGTGCTGCCAGGGTTGGTGCCGCAAGAAGGCGCACTCGAGGCGGTTGAGCTTTCGTTGTTGCCGAGGACGATTGAGGGCCCCGCCGAACAGCTCAAGGAGACAGCATCGTCACAGAAGTCGTTTGGTGGCGCCTGTGCGAATCCCGGTGATGGAACCGATATCAGGAGAATTGCCAAGGCAAGTGAAGAGAAAATTCGTGTCGATCTTGGATTATCACTCTGAGATCGTGTCTGGTTCACCTTAAACCTCCCAATAATTGCCCGAGAATCGAGAGTTGGAACTATGTAAACTACTCATCCTTACCTATTTACCATATCACATGGTTGGAATTAGAATATAACTGCATGGGTTAATCCGATCCATGTTTCTCTATTGTGAGTCAGGTTAAGATACCAGTCTTGCGAAGGAGTCCGTACGATGATCGACATTCACACACTCGACCTCAAGTTCATGGGTCACTCCCAGTTGATAGCCTCTTTCCTCGTCCCGTGTCCCGATGGAGGGTTCATTCTCATCGAGACCGGGCCCGCATCGACGCTTGAGGCATTGGACGCGGAAGTTGCAGAGGCGGGTTTCAGCCTTGACGACCTGAAGGGCATCTTCTTGACCCACGTCCATCTGGATCATTCTGCCGGGGCCGGTTCGTTGGCGGTTCAGACCGGGGCGCCGGTTTTCGTTCATCCGAAGGGGGCGAACCATCTCATTGACCCCTCAGAGAAACTCCTTCCGAGTGCCGAGCGTCTCTACGGAGAGATGATGATTCCATTGTGGGGGGTTGTGGAACCGGTTCCCAAAGAACTGGTCGTCGTGGTCCAGGACGGAGATACGGTCGAACTCGACGGGCTCGAAATCGTGGCCCACCACACGCCGGGACACGCTGCGCACCATATTGCCTGGCAGATCGGCAGGGCGGTCGCCACCGGTGATGTCGGGGGCATCCGTTTTCCTGGTGCCTCACACGTACTACCTCCGATGCCGCCGCCGGATATCGACGTCGAGCTATGGTATCGAAGCATTGAGAGGATCCGCATCGTCGAGCCGGAACTGTTGTTGCTGACTCACTTTGGGGCTGTCGAAGACGTTGGGCGTCACCTTGACGAGTTGGAGGGTCGCCTCAAGGGATGGTTGGAGACCACCGAGAGGGTTCTCCAGGCCGGCGGTGATGCCCAAGCCATTGGCGAGGCCATCCTGAAGTTGGATGAGGCCGAAATGGGGCAATCGATGGTTTCGCCGGCCGTACTCGAGCGTTATCGGAAGCTTTGCCCCATGGATGCCAACGTCGCCGGACTGGAACGCTATTGCCGGAAATGGGGCCGGAATATTTCCTGATTGAGAAACTGTTGTTCGTCCTGGGCGTAGTGTATTTGAGGATCAAGGAGTCGCCATGTCGGTATCGAAATTTCTTCGTAACGCAACCGCTCTTCCGGTTGTCTTTCTCTTCGTCGCTTGTCTTGGGGTGGCAATGTCCGCTCCTGCTGTAGAAAACGGTCAGGCGTTGTGGCTCGACCTGGTGACCGAGAACGGCGACGCGGCGGCAGCGTTCTACCATCAGCTTTTCGGATGGGAGATTGTGGAGCGCCCGGGCCAGTCGAGTATCATTCGCCACCAGGGACGGGACATCGCGGCCCTTTTTGAAATCAGGGATGCAATCAAGGATGCCCCGGAGTCCCAATGGCTGGTGGGGATTGTCGCCGAAAACCTGGAGAATGCCGTGGCCTCGGTCCGATCCAACGGAGGGACAATCCTGCGGCAGATCACCGAAGTTCCGGATTCAGGCCGGTACGCGGTCATTAGGGATCCTCAGGGCGCCTTGTTCGTTGTGGGCCGGCCGATCCGTGACATCGGGGGGCCAAGGGAACCTGGGTTCTTCGTGTGGGCCGAGCTGTGGAGTGACGATCTCGATGCTTCGGCAGCGTTCTACAACAAGGTACTCGGCTATCAACGTGGCTCAGTTGAGCGACCCAATGGCAGTTATTCAGTTTTCGAAACTGGAGGTGTTCCACGGACAGGTTTGGTGGCGACTCCCAACGAGGATGTCAAACCCGTGTGGGCGCCCTATATCGGTGAGGCCGATGTTCAAGCGATCGTCAAGCGAACGCCGGAGTTGGGCGGCCGGGTGGTGCTCGAACCCAGTGACGATCATGGAGGCGGGCGGGTCGCCTTGATCGAGGATCCCAGCCACGCCATGATCTTTGTTGTTCAGCTGTCGGCCAACGAGGGAGGCTCCCGATGAAAAGATTCGGTCTTCGTATTCTGCTCCTGGCAGTATTTGCCGTCCTGGTTCTGGGATTGTCCAGCTGTGAGACCGGCGGAACCAGCACGGTCTACGTTGGAGTTCACGGCGGCTACGGTTACGGTCCGGGGTGGGGTTATGGGGGCGGGTATCGCCCCGTCTATCCGGTCGGGCCTGTCGGGCCCTATTGGTAGATCGAGTACCTGGTTGATCTCGGTTGCTCATGGATAGATGGTCATGGGCGCCGCGGTGGCAACAATGGTCCGTATTATTCGATATCGTTGGTTGCGTGACGCCCATGGGTATGTGTAACCTTTGGGTTTGAACAGCGAATTCGATCTTCCCGGTTTTCCAGAGGCGTTTCCCGATGCGGTGATTGTCGTCGATCGAGAGGGTTTGATCCGTTTCGTCAATCGGTGCGCCGAGACGATGCTTGACGTCGACCGGCACGAGGTCGTGGGACGCTCCGTCGAGATTCTCATTCCGGAATCCCTGCGTCGTTCACATTGCGATTCAAGAGCAGGTTTTTTCTCGAACCCGGAACTCCGGCCGATGGGCGAGGATCGAGAGCTGGCTCTGCTCCGCCCGGACGGTCAGATACGCAGAGTCGAGATTGGCCTGGGCCCCGTTGAGGTCGACGGCGAGGAATTCGTCGTGTGCTGTCTGAGGGATGTCAGTCCCTCAAAAGAACGCGAGGAGCGCCTCCAGGAGGTTGTCGACTCGATGCCGGGACTGTTCTACGTCTTTAATAACGAGGGTCGACTGGTGTGGTGGAATCGGGCTTTCGGACGGGTGACCGGCTACACTTCGGAGGAGCTTGACGGCAGAATTTGGAGTGATTTCATTGCTCCTGATGACAGGGATCAGGTGGAGAGGCTGATCGGTCTGCTCTTCGAGGATGGGAAAACTCGTGTGGCCGAATACAACCTCATTCTCGGTGACGGTTCGACAGCGCCCTATGCGGGAAGTGGGGCTCTCTGCGATTTTGACGGCAAGCCCCATATGGTCGGCCTGACGATCGACGCCAGCCACCTCCGTCAGACCGAGGCGAAACTCAGGGAGAGGGTCGCTGAAGTCGAAGAGCTCAAGAATCGCCTCGAGTCAGAGAATGCCTACCTGCGCCAGGAAGTCGTGCTGACCCAACGGCATGGAGATATCATTGGGGAAAGCAAGGCTATTCGCAAGGCACTTGAGCAGGTCGAGCGGGTGGCCGGGACAGAGTCCACAGTCTTGTTGCTTGGAGAGACCGGAACCGGCAAGGAGTTGATGGCCCGAAGGGTGCACGATCTCAGCCGCCGCTCCGGCCGTCCGATGATTACGGTTAATTGTGCTGCTTTGCCGGCGACGTTGATGGAGAGTGAACTCTTCGGAAGAGAGAAGGGCGCCTTTACAGGTGCGGTCTCTCGCCAGGCAGGGAGATTCGAGGTCGCCGACAAATCGACTCTTTTCCTCGACGAAATCGGTGAGCTTCCTTTGGAATTGCAGTCCAAGCTCCTACGGGTTCTGGAAGAAGGCGAATTCGAACGGGTCGGGAGTTCCAAGACGACCAGGGTCGATGTACGGATCATCGCCGCCACAAATATTGACCTTGCGCAAGCTGCCCGTGAAGGACGGTTCCGGCAGGATCTCTACTATCGTCTCAATGTCTTCCCGATTGAGATTCCGGCTTTGCGGGAACGCCCCGAGGATATCCCCCTTCTTGTGTGGTCGTTCATTGAAGAGATAGGCCGTGAGATGGGTGTGACGATTGAGAATGTTTCCCAGGGTTCCATGGACCGGCTCCAGCGGAGGGCCTGGTCCGGAAACGTTCGCGAGTTGCGCAATGTTGTTGAGAGATCGATGATTTTCAGCCGTGATCGAACCTTTATTCTCGCCCTGCCTGAGGTCGAGGCGCCCGGCAATGGAGAGGATCTCACGCTTGACGAGGTGCAGCGCCGCCACATTCGGAAGATCCTTGATGTGACGGGGGGCAAGATCAGCGGCAGTGGAGGTGCGGCCGAGGTCCTGGGCCTCAAGCCGACAACCTTGCGTTCTCGCATGGAGAGGTTGGGGATGGATCCTCGCGCCTGATTTGGTTTTTTCTTCAGCAACCGGTTATTGAAGAATGACGATATTTCATCAATTGACGAATATTCGTCATATCTTGGTATCGGTGTCGATCGTTGAAGACAACGAGTTCCTCGTGAACCTACTGTTGAAATGATACTTAGCGGGGTGGTCCGATTCTTCACGGATCCTGGCACGACTTCTGCAGTGGGTGGGGATGATCGAAGATCGTATCGTGAAGCTCAAACTGATTGGGGAGTTCTGTGAAAGCGTTCAATTCAATATTTCTTCTTCTGGCTGAAAGCCGCATGGCAGTTCTACTTCGAGACTTCTCCGCACAAGCGGATGTTCATTCGTAACTCCTCGCCCCGCCCCGTCTTGAAGCCATGGATGAGTTGAGGTAAGTG
>CAYSHZ010000085.1:0-1547 GCA_964430905.1 uncultured Thermoanaerobaculia bacterium
CGCTCGACTGAAGGCGTCATAGTCCAGGCCGTAGGTAAAGTCGATCTTTCCGAAGCTCCCCAGGGGATGTCCGAGGAAGAAATCCAGCCCGCCTCCCCTGTTCTTGACAACTTCACCCGTGACCTCAACGCCGCTGCGATAGAGATCCTGTTCCCCTGCAATCGCCACCCCTCCGAGCCGTATTCCGGCGTCCCAGCGGGAACCCAGAAAGGATGGGTCCGCAATGTTGCCGTTGACGAGAACGCCCGCGAAAAAGATATTGGCCTGGGCGCCCGTCCCGGCCACATTGTTGGAAAAGTAGTCGATGCCGATCAGGGGCAGAGGATAGTCGAAGGACGCATCGTAATAGGTTCCCGCGAGGCCGAAGACCCGGTCCTCGTCAAAACCCTCCTTGACGACCCGGGCGCCATCGTCCTCTCGCTCGAGATAGCGCATCCCTTTGGGAGTGTCGCGAACCATCGTGGAGTCTCCGGCGTGGGCCTGTTTCAGCCTCTCAGCAAAAGCCTCACGATTGATCCTGATGTCGGTCAGGGCACTCTCCTTGACCACCTGGACCGTCGCGTTGAGGATCGACTGGAGTTCCTGGCCGACGACCCGGGTCGGCAAAACGATGCCGCCTTCGGTCCAGTCGACGACCTGCCCATCCAAATCGACCGGCTCGAAGAAGGCGGTCTCCTCGTTGGAGAGGACTTCGCCCTCCAGGCCCAACTGCAAGGCCCGGGTCTTGACCCTGGCAAAGACTTCCCGGTCCACCCAGACCGTGCCCTTCCATAGGCCCAAAACCGCCTCGGAATCGACCGGCTCAAAATCGACGACCCAGCAGTCACGACCCTGGACGACCGCCGTTCCCCGGAGTGAGTATCGATACTGACGATCCAGATGAATCTCCAGCGGCATTGCCGCGGCCTTGGCCGGCTGGATCAGGGGCAGCTCCGGTATCCGTCCCTTCCACTTGACCCCGGCGACCCGGAAATCCCGCCACACCCAGTCAAAACCTTGCCCCTGGGTAAAAAAGAACGGTCCCGCGAAAGCCACCTCAATCGGTTCCATCCGACCGCCCGGACGATAGCGAAGGTGCTGGGTGTAAGTCGCCTCGTAGTGTTGCAACCTCCTGGCCTGGGCATCCTCGAAGGCCTGCAGCCGTTGAAGGATCTCCTCGACCGGCATCTGGCGGGTCCCCGCGACATCAACAGCCTCCGCAAACCCACCGAGATCAATCGCGGCGAGACGCCCGATCCTCAAAACCAAAGGCCCCCCGGCAGGAATGTCGATCTCCGTGCCCGCGCCGGTTCTACGCCAGGGGAGCAACCTCATTGACCCGTCCACTCCGACCACTTGGGGATCGGCCAGACTCTTGTCTGCGAATATCAACGTTCCATCCTGATCACCGGGATCAACGACGACCCGAAGCCCCAAATCATCCGCTCGGACAAAGGACCATGCGTCGGGACCCTGATGGGTCGTAACATCCGGAGTCAAATCACCACTGAAATCTCGAGCCAGTTGTATGAACGGCGCCATCGATTTCGCGTCGACCCCGGTTTCGC
>CAYSHZ010000085.1:1647-12621 GCA_964430905.1 uncultured Thermoanaerobaculia bacterium
TCTCGAGCCAGTTGTATGAACGGCGCCATCGATTTCGCGTCGACCCCGGTTTCGCGGACGTCGAACAGGGTCGTCCCGGCGCCGGCGCCGGCATTGCGTGCCGCCTCGACCGCAATGCGATCGGCCGCCACATCTCCGGCGATGATCACCACGGGATAGCCTGGCAGAAGCTCACCGAGGAGACCAACGGTCAATGCCGCGCCCGGACCCTGTTGGAGGACCACACCGTCGATGTAGGCCCCGATATCCATGGTGACCAAATATTGCCAGTCATCCCTCTCGGCGAACGACGGACTGATGAAGACCTTTGCCGCAGGGTTGGCCCCCTTGATGGCCACCGAGGCCCTCTTCAGCACATAGGCAAATTCTTCAATCAGGTTCGGAGAACCGATGCCGCCCGGCCACTCAATTTGAAAACGGGTCTGAGGCCCAACGTCTCCGGCGATGGAAACCAGGGCAGCCAACTCTTCCCCAAGCCTGGCGTCATGATCAACCGGCGGCCACTCCGTATTGAAAGAGACGACCAGCCATGGCGTCATACCATCGGCCTCGATTCGGGCGCCGACACCACTGTCGAAAGTCCCGTCGAGAGGAACCTCCCACGCGACAAACAGGGTCTGATCCTCTGTCGGCAGATCAACCGCTCCAGCCACCGCAAGAGCATGGGCGCCATCCTCGACCACCAAACCGACACAGGGAAGACACTGTTGAGAGCCGGCAGCCATTCCCGCAACAAGAACACCAACCACAACCAACCACGCAATTCGCATGGCGCATTTTAACCTGTTCCCAACGATCGCCACCGAACCGGTGGGATCAGTCGTCTGAATCTTCCGGGCGCGGCGATCCCTGTCCCTGGGCCCGTTTCCTCCGGGCTTTTCTCTCTGCGCCCTTCAGGTTCTTCTTGGCAACGTCCAGATCATGCTCGATTCTCTTGCGTTGCTGATCCAGTGGGTCCTCGACCCCGGGGGGCCGGTACTGCGGTCCCGCGCCGGTGTACATGTTGGTCTTCTTCCGCCCCTCTGCAGCTTCATCGAGTGCGGCCTTCCTCTGTTCGAGGGCCTGAACCTTCTCCCTCATGCGGGCCACCTCTTGGCTCTCCGCTTGGGGCTCATCCGTTTCCGCCCGGCCTGAAGGTCCTCTGACCGATGGAGAGCGCCTCACAGCCTTGCCCTGGGAAACAACCGCACCTTCACCCATTTTTTTCAGGTTGGAATTGTCGATAACAACACCACCATCCTTCTCTCCCTCGGGCTTCTGGAGTTGAATCCCCCCGGCAAGATCGGACAGTGTCTTTGGGCGTTTGGCCTGCACCTTTGTCGGCTCCGGACTCGGCGTGGGCTGGGGATCCTCGCACCGGGCCTGCCCTGGAACCAAAGCCGCCGACACCAACACACAACCCACAAGAATCATTCGTATTTCAGAATTCATGGCCTTAACCTCCATCGGCTTTCGCAAACCCTTTTGGGGTCACCACCGGTCTACCGCGTTTCAGGAACTCAGCCCTGTCTTTAAGTGTACCCCATCAAGATCTCCCCCAACAAATTCATGTCCCTGCAATCACATATTTCACATCAATTCCGATTCCCGGTATCATGTCCATTATGAAATCGGCCGACAAGGCTCACCGATTTTCGAATCAAACGGCGACGAATCCATCAGTCATTGATGATTTCGTGCTGGAAATCCATGCCCAATACTCGGAAAGGCCGAACCGAGAGATCGCAACCCCCGAAACCGATGGAATGTACGCCCTGGGGCAAAACGTCGGATTGAGAAGCCGGCTGGCTCTCCTCATATTGATTGGCGCCCTCCTCACCGTCTTTCCCCTGATGGCAGGCGGCCAACAGCCTGAAATTCCTGATCCTTCGGTGGGAGATCCCTTCCACAATGCCTCATTTGCATTCCGCGTTTTCAGGGATGCCCAGGGCCTCCCCCAGAACACTGTTCACGCCGTGACCCTGGACACCCAGGGTCGGCTTTGGATAGGCACCCAGGACGGTGCAGCCTTCTACGATGGACATCAGTGGCACATCGTCAACATGCCCTGCCGTCTTCAATCAAACTTCGTTCGGGCGATCCTTGCGGCCTCGGATGGAAGCCTGTGGTTCGGCACCCGAGCCGGAGGACTGTTCCGCCTCTACAACGGAGAATGGACCGAGGCCGATACGCTCTGCACACGGACCGGCTGCCCCCGAGTCAACGCGCTCGCCGAGACAACATCGGTCACCGGAGAACCCATTATCTGGGCTGGAACCTATGGAGGTGGATTGGGGCGTTACCACAAAGGTCAGTGGACAATCTACTCAACGGAAAACGGGCTTCCCAGCAATCGCGTCTGGGGCATTCTGCCCGAAGAACACGGCGGCACGACAACGCTCTGGGTTGGCACGGAAGACGGCTTGGCCGTTCTCCGGCCGGGCTCCGACCGATTCACGGTTGATGATGGTTTCCCCAAGCATTCGGTCAACTCCATTGTCCGTATTCCCGACCGGGAAGGTCAGGGGGCTCTCTGGGTGGGCACCTACGGACACGGCCTGGCCCGGTTCAAGAATGGACGCTGGTATCGAGTGACCGTCGATGACGGCCTGCCCAGCAACTTCATCACCTCCCTGGTTCTCGGAACTTCAATCGGGGGCGGCCCTTCCTTGTGGGCCGGCACCGATGGAGGCGGCCTAGTCAGAATCAGCCAGATGCGTATCGACACGATTTCGACCCGAACCGGGCTCCCATCCAACGCCGTCTACAGCCTCCTGGAAACCCATCCGGCGGATGCTCCAGCCATGCTGTGGGTGGGGACCCGCAATGGAGGGTTGGCCCAACTGGTGGAAGGCTCCTGGAGGCGTCTGGCTCCTGAAGACCTGCCTCACGTCGCGCCGATCAACGCCCTCTTGACCACAGACAACGGCAACGGGACAGAGACTTTGTGGCTGGGAACCGACGGCGAAGGGCTCTACCGCCTTTCCAACGGAAAATGGACTCATCTTTCGAAACAACTCCCCACGCAAACCGTTCAGTGCCTTGGCGAGGGACGAGATGCAGAAGGGCGATCCGTCCTCTGGATCGGAACGAGAAACGGCGGCCTCCTCAAATACTCCAGCAACAACTGGACACTGTTCACCAAACAAAACGGTGCGCTCCCCTCAAATATGGTCCAGGCAGTCTTGGAGTCCCACCCGCACAACGGCACCCCGGTTCTGTGGGTCGGAACCCGGCACGGATTGGCCCAATTTTCTGATGGCCGGTGGACACACATCGATGAGATCGAGGGGCACCCACTGGGGTCCATCCTGGCTCTCCTCGAGACAAGGACAGTCGAAGGCGGAAACATTCTGTGGGTCGGATCAACCGAAGGATTGGCAATCCTCTCCGGCGGACAGTGGAAGTCCATCTCGCGGGAAGCAGCCCTGGTCAACACAGCCGTCCAGACCCTCTTTGAGAGAGGCGCCGACGAACGACGCCATCAAATCTGGATCGGCACGGACGGTGGTGGCGTGACGGTCCTCGACGCCGACAACGCCAACAGGCCGCTCTTCACCCTGACAGACACCTCCATCCCCGCCCTCCCCAGTGCGGTCGTCAACGATATTGTCGAAGATTTCCAACACCGACTCTACCTCCTGACAAACTCGGGCGTGGCCAGGCTGACACCCACCGTCGACAATTCGGATGAAGCAGCAGATTTTTCAGTGACAACCTTCACAACAGAAGACGGACTCCCCCTCAACGAAGGCAACCAGGGCGTCGCATTCGTTGACGATGCCGGCAGGGTCTGGGTCGGTACCGTGGGAGGCGCCGCAGTCCTCGAACCCACGATCGAACACCTCGACCGACACGCTGATCAACTGCTGTTGGAGGCATCGCTGACCACGGCACTCAATGAACGCCTGCCCCAGGGAGTGACCCTGAAACACGGTAACAAACACATACTCCTGGATTTCGCGCTCCTGTCCTACTTCAAGGAGGGTCGGACCCGGTTTCGAACGCAACTGATCGGTTTGGACAAACACCCGTCGGCATGGACAAAGGCATCCCGGAAGGAATACCAGACACTCGACCACGGTGAGTACGTCTTCAGGGTTTGGGGCCGGGACTTTGCCGGAAATGTCTCGGGTCCTGTCGACTTCTCTTTTGAGGTCCAGGCGGCACCATGGGAGACCTGGTGGGCCAAACTGCTGATGATTCTGGGGCTGATGATCGCTATCATGGTGGCCTTCCAGGCAAGAATCCGGGCACTCCGGGCTCGAGAAAAGCGCCTGACCCTTCTCGTTGATTCCCGAACCCGGGAATTGGCTTCGGCCAACGAAACCTTACTGGGTCTTTCGTATGCGGATCCATTGACGGAGATCGGAAATCGTCGACGATTTGATCAGATCCTGGAGACCGAATGGCAGCGAGCCACCCGATCAAAACAACCCCTTGCGCTGATCCTGGTGGACATCGACCACTTCAAGGAATTCAACGATGAATTCGGACACCCCGAGGGAGATGACTGCCTCAAAGCGGTCGCCTCGACCATCGCAGACGGCCTCCTTCGTCGCGGAGATTCGGTCGCCCGCTATGGAGGCGACGAATTTGCGGTCATCCTCCCGGGGACCAATCTGGAGGGCGCCCTGGTCGTTGCCGAACAGCTCAGGCGTGCCATCGCCAATCTGGAGGACCGCAAGGGGCCGGCAGCCTCCAAACCCAAGATCGAGGTCAGCTGCGGAGTCGGTGCGATGACACCTCAGCCGTTTGATGACTCCAGAATACTGTTGAAATTGGCCGATGCCGGTCTCTACAAGGCCAAGCAGGAGGGGCGGAACCGCATCGCCTCAGGCAACATCTGAGAGCTGCATCACTTCTGTCCGCGATCCAAGCCTCCCCCTGGTCGAATGACACCCTCCAGCAGTGGTAGACTCATCGGGAGGGTCATGGAGAACTTAAGGGGTAGATATGACACATCAAAGAATCCTCAATAGTGTTCTAGTCGTTGCATTGATGGTCGGCACCGCCCTGTGGGCTGCGGATGGAAGGGTTCTGGTTTTCAAGAACGGTTCAACCATGGATGTCGCTTCCGCAACAGTCAACCGGGGTTCAGTAGTCGTCAAGCTGGCCAATGGTCAGATTCAGCAATTTGAAACCAGCGACGTTGATCTCGAGGCTTCGGGACTGGTTCAGCAGACCGCTCAGCCCTCCAAAACCAATCCCAAGAAATGGACCGCGCCAAAGCTGACGATGCCGGACGAAAGAGCCGATACATCGGGCCTGACCATCAGCGACCAGGATGTCCGCCACGTTCGACCATCGACCGGGCGCGACCAGGGAGACGATGATGGCGATGGAGATGACGAAGAGACCTCATCCGGTCCCCCTCCACTGAGGGTCTCCGGAGTGACCCAATCGACAAACGACAGCGGCGTTACGGTATCAGGAACCGTTACGAATGACGGCATCTTCGACCTTGAGAAGACGACCATTACGGGCGTGGCCCTTGACGCTGACGGCAAGACTCTCGGACAGGGCAGCGTCGGCCTTGCGTCAGTCCTGGGCCAGGGTGCCTCAAGAAAATTCTCGCTGATCATTCCTGTTTCGGGCGAGGTCGATTCAGTCAAGGTGGGCGCTTCTGCCGCCGAAAAAAGACCCCGCTCCCAGGGATCCGACACATCCCCTTCCGATCGGGGATCTCAGAAGAGTGACCAGGAAGAGACCCCCGAAGACGAAAACCCTGCCGACGCCGGCTGAGGCTGAATGGCCCATTCCGGAATAGTGTCACCTGAAAACGACCCGGTCGAAGACTCCCCTAAGACCAAGGCGCCGGCCCTGGGGTCCGTGTTCCTGGATTCCGACGAACCGTCGATGACCCGCAGGATGTTCCAGGAACGAGTTGCTGCGATCGTCGTCATGTTCCTCCTGATCGGTTTTGTTCTCCAGTACTGGATCTACAGTCGATCCACCTTCTGGCTTGAACCCGAGGGCCATCTCGGTAATCTTCTGCTGACCACGGTTGTTGTCGCCGTCATCCTGTTTGTTCTTCTGATTTTCAGGTGGCGTTCCCTCCGCAGAGACTATGCCGTTCGTATCCAACTGGATCGGCAACTGCATCTCCTCAAGGAGGCGGTCGAGACCATGGACATCGGCATCACGATCTCGGACGCCCGTGGCAGGGTCCTGTTCGCAAATCAGGCCCAGGCCGCAATGCACGGTACGACGATCGACCAGCTATTGGCCCGAAACTCCGGCGGTCAACACGTGGCGAGCGAAGACACAGTGGATGGTTTTGCCACAATTCTTGCCGGAGGACACTCGAAAACGGAAAGCGTCCACTCCCGAGCCAACGGCCGGGATTTTCCGGTACAGTTGATATCCAATGCGGTCCTGGATCCTGGCGGAACACCGATCGGCGTCGTAACCAGTTGCGAGGACATCAGCGATCGAAAAAGAGCAGAAAGCGAGTTGGAGGAGAACCGCCGCCAACTCCGAGGACTGGCACTCCACCTCGAGAATCTCCGGGACAAGGAACGCACGCAGATCGCCCACGAGATCCACAACGACCTCGGCGCCGCCTTGACCGTCCTCAAGATCAATTTGACACTGATCGAGAGTGAACTCGCCAGGCTCGAGAGCGATCAACTGGAGAGGGCCCACAGGATGTCTGAAGACATCGACGCCATGATTGATCTCATTCGCTCGATATCACGACAGCTGCGACCATTTCTCCTCGATGACGTCGGCCTCATCGCCGCTGTCGACGCCCTGGTCGACGATTTGAAACGAAAGACCGACATCACCTTCGAGCTCGACCTCCCCCCTACCGAACCCACTCTCAAACCCGAGGAGAAGGAAACTCTCTTTCGAACCTTTCAGGAGGGTACGACCAACTCCCTCCGCCACGCCAATGCCGACCGGATCTGGGCACGTCTTCAGGTTACAGCAGACAAAATCATTCTGGAAATCACGGATGATGGGAAAGGCCTCAAGGCCGATCCCCTGAAGTCGCACTCAGCCTTCGGTCTTCTGGGACTGCAGGAAAGAGTTCGAAGCCTCGACGGTGAGATGTTGGTGGGGCCGTCTGACACCGGGCCAGGAACAACCTTGAGAGTTACACTTCCTCAGAAGCAGGGAGGTCGAGAATGATCACCGTCTTGATTACCGATGACCACACGATCTTCAGGCGCGGCCTGATCGAAATTCTGGAACAGACCCCGGACATCACTGTGGGAGGAGAGGCGTCTGACGGTACCGAGGCCCTGACTCGGCTTCGGAGCAATCAATTTGACGTTATTCTCCTGGATATCCAGATGCCCGGCCGTGGTGGCCTGGAGATTCTCAAGGAAATCAAGCGACTCCATCCCGAGGTCGGCGTATTGATCCTGAGCATGCATCCGGTGGACCAGTATGCCGTCCGGGCAATCAAGGCCGGCGCATTGGGATATTTGACCAAGGAGAGAACCCCCTACGAATTGATCAACGCCATCCGAACGGTGGCCGGCGGCCGACGCTACATTGACGACAGTCTGGCCCAACAGCTGGCCGAAGAGGTCGGCGAAGGCGGAGGCGAACGACCCCACGACCGTCTCTCCGATCGAGAACTCCGGGTGATGGTCTTGCTGGCAAAGGGCACGACAGTCAGGGAGATTGCAGATGACCTCTGCCTCAGCGTCAATACCATCAGTACCTACCGGGCACGGATCCTCTCCAAGATGAAACTCCGCAACAGCGCCGAGTTGGCATACTATGCAGTCAAACAGGGTCTTGTTGAATGAGCGACGTATCACGCAATCTTGTCGTCTTTTTTGTGACACTTAAGTTGGTTTTTCAATACAGGCAGAAGGAGGGAATCTCCACATGAATCTTCACGGATCATCGACATCCTTTTCACACGGAGAACACTGGCCTCTGAAGTGGCCGGGAGATATATTTCTCAGCATGGGTCATCGGCTCTCGCCACCTCGACGTCATCAGCACATCAGCTCCGATTGGGTTCCGGAATCTCACGATGAGGAAACCACTGGATGTACGTTGACGAGGTCTCAGCGAGGCATGACGCTGGTGGAAATCCTCGTCGTTCTGGCTTTGATCGGTATTGCCGCCCTGGTGGCGGTGAGTAATCTCCAAACCGTCCAGCGACGGTTTCAGTTGGAAAACGGCGTTCGAAACGTCACCGCATTTCTCAACGAAGCCCCAAATTTCGCCAAACAGCTCAACACCTCGGTCTTCCTGATCTGGGACGGAACCGCCCGGGGATTCACGATTGCAACCGATGCCGCCGGAACCAACGTCCTGGACACCTTCACCATTCCGGAAGAACTGACGATCGCCGGACCCGGCGCCCCGGTTCTCCGGTGCGATGTCTACGGACGCGTCTTCGTTGGAACAGCCACGACGATGATGACAACTCTCCAATCCATGTCACTGACCCACCGGGATACACCCGAAGCGTCAGCACCAACCTACGTCCTCAGTCTGTCCCCCCTGTGGGCGATTCAGGTCAACCGGTAATGAGGAGGCATACGATGAAGAAACCTGCCTTCGCCACATCCAACGAACGAGGCGAATCCCTGGTCGAGGTCCTCGCAGCATTGGCAATCTTGCTGTTTATTCTGGTTGGCGTCCTCCAACTCTTCACAATGGCCCTGTTGTCGTTCCACGGGACCTCGGCACACGCCGAAATGGTTCGGCGAGGACAGGACGTCGTCGAAATCATTCGGATGGTCCGATCCTCCGGCGTCTCGGGCAACAGCGGAATCCTGCCCCTCAGTATCGGAACCCGCCAACTCCCGGTTGCCGACACGGACACCGGCTTTGACTTTTGGGGACCTGGCGGTTATGGAGTCATTGAAGATGAGGCCCGGTATCGGGTCAGCTATGCCATCTCCGACGGAGGCGCCGACTGGGTGGTCTCCGTCTTCGTCGAACCCAACACCGGAAGCACCGGCAACAAGTACCTGGGCTCAGTGGGCGGAAAGGCTGTGAGATATGCTGCACGCGTTCGAAAGTAGGCGGAGATTCGAGGCGCCGTCAGTCCGCCGTGAGGCCGGCTTCAGCCTGATCGAGATCCTTCTTGCTCTCGGCCTGACGGCCCTGTTGATGATGGTGGCCTCCCAGTTGATCGTCTCGATGAAGCGAAGTTCCGATCGGATGCGCATCAATGCCGAGGCAAAGAACCGGGCCCAACAGGCACTTGACTACCTGACGATGAATTTCCGAGGGGCTACCGATATGAATCCCCTCGTGGGAAATCCCGCCGCAATCATGACGTGGTACCAGCGCGGTGGAAACCCCGTCCAGGCAACATGGAACAACGTCACAAATGCCAACCTCGCAGACATCGGAACCGACATCCTGACGATTGCCCGTGCCGGCTCCAACACAATCGCCACCGGATCAAGCTTCAGCTCGACCGACAGCTCGACTCCTTCGAAGTTTGAGTTCAACCTGGGCTGCCCCAATTCTGCGAACAACCTTGCAATGTTCAAGGACCTGACCAGCAATGGTCAACCGACCCTGCTGGTTGACCGAACGACCGGAACCTGGGCGCTCTACCAAATTACCGATTACCGGGACGCCGCAAATGCCGCCTCATGCGGAGCGGTAGCTCCGGCCGTTCCCGAAATTGAGGTCATCGCCAATCCAGGCGGCGGCGCCCTCGTTGCTCCGGCCGTAGCGCCTGGCGCATTCGCAAACCCTCCCAGTCTGATGCTCGGAGTTCGATTCTTCAGCTTTAGAATTCGCAACGGCTGGCTTGAACAGAAACAGGGATTGTTTGACCCCAATTCCGACAATCCAGGAACGGCTTTCATTCCTTTGATTCCAAATATCGAAGATCTGCAGATCGCATGGGCCTTCACGGACGGCACCGTGTGGAATTCCGCCACCCAACAGTTGGCGGGCGGCACCTATACCAATGGCGTCCCGTCCCAGGGAACAGCACTGGCCTACGACGTCCTCAACGTCAATGCGTTTCGAGTTACGGTCGTTGCCCGATCCCAGGAAGAACTCAAATGGGACCCGGTCGCAGTATTCAGTCGACCATCGGTTGAAGATCGAGCGGCCGGCGCCAAAGATAAATTCTTTCACCAGCGAGCGGCAACCCTCGTCATGATTCGCAACAGGAATCTGATTTTCTAGTCAATGGAGGCACGATGAACGACCAGCGCCAACAAGGCTCCGCACTTCTCCTGGTAGTGGTCATCCTGCTGGTTCTCAGCGGATTGGGCATGGCCATGCTCGCCCTGACCGACAGCGACCGCGAGACCGTCAGTTGGAATGATCACGTCAAGGATGCCCTGTACGTCGCCGAGATCGGGCTACGGGTCGGTGAAGATGTTCTCTTCCAGTCCTCACCGATCAATGCGAGTACCCTGATGCAGCATGACTCCGTATCACAGACAGCGGTAGTCACGCCTGGTATTCCGGTGTTCCCCGTGACTCCCAGCCAATATGACCTGACCCGGCTCGGGACCTATCTGATTGATCCCGCCGGCAACGAATTGGCCAATCAGGCGGTCACGCTGCCGCCGTCGCCGACGGGCCGACCCATGCCGGAAGCATTCTACAGTCTCTACATTCGAAACAATCCCAACGACCCGGCGTTGTCCGACGCCGCAACCGCGTCTACGACCAACCTCGATCCCCCGGTCAATCTGGTCGTCGTCGCATGGGTCGCCAGGGCGGGGAATGTACTCGCCGTCAAGATTCTCGAGGAGGAGTACACCTGGCTCGGTCTGGCCGAGGCCCTCTCTTCCCAGAAATTGCAGGATTCCGGTGGAACCGGATCAGGACAGTATGGAGGCTGATGATGAAATCGCATGAAACCAACACCGTTCGCCGCAGCATGAGTTGCTGCACACCCTGGGTCATAACCGCATGCCTCGTCATCATCATGACGGCCGGCATGGTCCCCACCGCCGATGCGGTCGAGGGCTACGATCTGATGCGGGTCATCACCAGCCAGTGGGTCAAACCCAGCATCATGCTGGCCGTTGATACCAG
>CAYSHZ010000086.1:0-12595 GCA_964430905.1 uncultured Thermoanaerobaculia bacterium
GGCGGCGGGGTTGCTTGTGCGACGTACGGGGAGTACGACTCCGCGCAACCCCTTGTCTTCCTAGAACTTATCGAAAAATTGCTCGTTTCCACCTCAGGAACTTCGCAGTCCCCGCCCCTGCTCTCCAACCCCGGCCTTCGGGAGCGCTTCAAGACCGGACAGAAAAGACCGACGACTGCCAGTCGCTCCCGCTCAGTCATTTCCTCAAAGCGCGACGGTTTCTGGCCTTCCACCTGACAACCCGGGTTCCCGCCAAGACATCGTGCAGGGCCAGGCGATCACCCCGAAGAACAGCCAGCATGTGGCCTCCTACGAGCGTCACCGACGATGCCATGTAGGCCAGGAGTCTGAGGGCTGCCCGAGATGCACCGATCGGATACCGCCCCTCGTGATCCACAACCCTCAGACCCAGGAGCCACTTTCCGGGTGTACATCCCATCAGACCCCAGCCGACCAGGAAATAGGACCACCACAAGGCAACCCAGAGACCTCCAATACCGGCGACATGACTCAACCACGGGGTGTTCCCGGCTAACGAGGACGCGGTCTCAATGAGGGTCCCGTCCAGCGGAACATCCGGCATGCTCTGAAACAACGGCCAACACAGGGCAACACTGAGACCGGTGAAGACAACCATGTCGGCCAGGGTCGCCAGCACACGCCGGAAGACCCCGGCCGAGGGGAGATCCCGGCCCGGAAAGCTCGCAGCCTCCTGCTCGGTGTTGGGCAACTGCTCCATCAGGGGCAGTGTACACCCGGAAAAGCCGGGAGTCGGGCGTCAATACACCTCTTCCCGATTGGGCTTTTCGACAGGGAATGCTAGCCTCCAGCCATGGCCCACGTCATCCGGGATCTGACCCCCAAGCTGAGGAAGGCAATCGACCAGCTGCCCCACCTGCCCCGCGCACTGGCCCTGGTCCACCATGCCGCCGGGCGATGGACCCTCTGGTGGGTCATTCTTCTGATCATCCAGAGTGCCCTGCCCGTCGCCGTGGTGCTCTTGACCCGTCGGTTGGTCGATGCCGTCGTCACGGCATCCGGGTCGGGATCCGGGTGGGCAGCTCTCAGAACCCCAGGGATCCTTGCGGCAGCGATGGCCGGCCTCCTCCTGGCGTCGGAAGTGGCCCGTGCACTTTCCCAGTGGGTCCGGACTGCCCAGGCCGAACTGGTCGGAGACCACATCCGAGAATTGATTCAGGAACGAGCCGCAGCAGTTGATATGGCGTTTTATGACTCACCGGAATATTTCGACACCCTCCACCGTGCCCGCTTCGACGCCCAGGCCCGGCCCGCAGCCCTGGTCGAAAGCCTGGGAACCCTGCTCCAGGGCATCCTGACCCTGGGCGCCATGGGCGCGGTCCTGGCCGCCTACGCCTGGTGGCTCCCACTGGTCTTGCTGCTCAGTACCGTTCCGGCGTTCGCTGTGGTCCTTCGCTACATCGTGCGGCGTCACGAATGGACCGTCCGCACAACGATGGACCAGAGGCGTTCCACCTATTTCGAGTACCTCCAATCGACACGGGAAACGTTCGCAGAAATCAGACTTTACGATCTTGCCCCACACTTTCGAACCCTTTTTACCGACCTGAGATCCCGCCTGAGATCAGAACGAATCGAGTTGGCCCGTTCGGAGGCCTGGGCCCGGGTCGGCGCAGGGCTCGCCGGGCTGGTATTGCTCGGCACATCCCTGGTCTGGATGCTGGCGGATGCCATCAGCGGAGCGATTACGCTGGGTCAGTTGGCTATGTATGGTCAGGCCTTCTTCCAGGGTCAGAAGCTCCTGCATTCCACCCTGAACAACGTCGGCCAGATCTACTCCAACCTGCTCTTCCTGGGCAATCTCTTTGAGTTCCTGGAATTGGCCCCGACGGTGACCGACCCTCCCCAGCCCTCGGCCTTCCCCTCACCCCTGACCCGGGGGATTTCGTTCACGGATATCTCCTTCACCTATCCGACCGCAGACCGTCCCGCACTGGAATCATTCTCACTCAAAGTCCAAGCCGGCTCCACGGTTGCCCTGTTGGGGCAGAACGGTGCCGGCAAGAGCACCCTGTTCAAGCTTTTCCTGCGTTTCTATGATCCCGAGTGCGGCGCTGTCGAGATCGACGGAATCAACATCAGGGACATGGCACAGACCGACCTCCGAAGCCATATCGCAGTTCTCTTTCAGGTACCCCTGGAGTTCAGCTCGACGGTTGCCGAAAATATCGCCTACGGGGATTTACAGGCCGGAAGAGACCAGGGCAGAATCATCCAGGCCCTGGATTCAGCCGGAGCACACTCAATCGTTGATCGACTCCCCGAGGGGACGGAAACGATGTTGGGACCGTGGTTTGGGGGCACCGAACTCAGCCTGGGCGAATGGCAGAGAATCGCTCTCTCGCGCGCCTTCCTTCGGAACGCCGAAATCATCCTGCTGGACGAGCCGACCTCGGCGATGGACTCATGGGCCGAGGCCGAATGGTTGGCCGCTCTGAAGAGCCACCTTGCAAACCGGACAACCATCGTCATCACCCATCGCCTCAGCACGGCCCGCCATGCCGATATCATCCACGTCCTGGACGCAGGTCAGATCACCGAAAGCGGCAGCCACGATCAACTGCTGGAGCTCGGTGGTTCCTACGCAACCGCCTGGCAGTTCCAAATCGGGGATTTGCCACCTCGCGGAGAATCTCTCAATACACCATAAAAAAACGGCTCCGGAAGGAGCCGTTCTGTCATTCAAGCCACCAATTCTACTGATTCTTGGCGTCGGCCTCCATCTGCCATTTGGCGCCAAGACGAGCCAGCAAGAAACATGCAATCGCCAGGACACAGAGCATCACCAGCCCCACGACCTGCCCATGGCGTCCGTCAAACCATTCGTGGGCATGCTCGATCAGCTGACCGTTAACCATGCTGAAATCCACTCCAACGCTGATGTACTGGATCAGGGCGCCGGCATCCGGTACTCGCAGCACGGCAGAGATGATGCCGAAGATCGCGGCCCCTGCCATCAGGCCCGACGCGATCAGGGTGCCCTGCTCCGCCCGGGCTTGGCGGACCTCCTCGGAACCGCCTGTCTTCGAAATGATCCACGCGACCGCCGCACCTGCCAGCACGGCGGAATTGATCGATATCGGCAGGTACATGCCCAGCGCGAAGGCCAGCATCGGGACCCCGGCCATCAGCAGCATCAGGGCGACGACGCCACCCAACCCGTAGAGAATCCAAGGCTGGTTGGCCGGATCCTCCATCAGACCACGGCTGACCGCGGCCAGCATATTTGCCTGGGGCGCCGGCAGGGCCTGCTCATTGGAAACCATGATTCCGGTCGAGGGATCCGGAATGACAAAATGGTATGCCTGGTCCATCAGTGGAATGACCAGGGCAACGACCAGCGCGGCAACGATCATGCCCAGGAACTTCCATCGCTCCTGGTTCCGAGGGGTGGAACCCAACCAATAGCCGATCTTGAAGTCCGTAATCAACGCTCCCGAGGTTGACAGCGCCGTACAGACGGCGGTTCCGATGATCAGGGCAATGATCATGCCGGCCGCCCCCTTGAGTCCGACCAGGATCATGCAGCCGATGGCCAGAACGACCGTAATCAGGGTCATTCCGGAAACGGGATTGACACCGACGATGGCGATCGCCTGGGCCGCAACCGGGGTAAAGAGGAAGGACAGGAAGAACCCGACGACCATCCCGACCAGGCCGAACTTGATGCTTGCGGCGATGCCGAATGCCGCTACACCACCGTCACCCGGAGTCACTGCCGCAACGATGAAGAAGAGCAGCCCCATGGCCAGCGTACAACCAATCTCGATCAGGAGAACATTTTTGGCCGACATGTCCAGTTGGGTCCGCTCATCGTCCGCGGCATCCTTCCCGGCGCCCGTAAATGCCTTGAAACCGAGGGTGATCGAACCGACGACGATTCGCCACATCTTCAAGATACCGATCAGGCCGGACAGGGCAATGGCCCCGATCCCAATCGGCTTGATGAAGGCGCCGAAAATCTGGCTGGATTTCATGGTGGCAATATCGTAGGTCGTCCCGGCAAAGGTGAAATCTCCCATTTCCTTGCCGAAGACGAAGACCAGGGGAACCATCACCAGCACGGCCAGAACCGAACCCGAAGCGATGATCGAGGCATAGCGCAGACCAATGATGTAGCCCAAACCAAACAGTGCAGCGATCGCCGACAGACCGATGTCGAAGCGAATGTCACCGCCAATCCCCAGGAGATCGACACTGGAGAGATTGGAATTCCAAAGGTGCAGGGCCTCGATCGAGAAATCGAAGAGGGCGCCCATGGCGAAGGCCATCAGCAGGATCTTGCCGGCGCCTCCAGCGGAGCTTTCGCCGGTGACCAGGATGTTGTTGATCGCCGTCGCCTCGGGGAAGGGCAACTCGCCGTGAAGATCCTTGACGAAGTACTTTCTCAAAGGAATGATCAAGACAGTTCCCAGTGATCCACCAATCAGGCACGCCAGGAAAATCTGCCACCATGACACGTTGAGCCCGTTGATATAGAGCGCGGGAATAACAAAGGTCGCTCCCGCTGCAACTACACCGGCCGCCTGCCCGACACTCTGCACCATCACGTTCTCCAGGAGGGTGCTGTTGGTCTTACGCATCTTTCCAAAGAAAATGGCGAGAATTGCGATGGGAATCGACGCCTCAATTGCGTTTCCGGCCCTCAGCGCCATGTAGGCGCAGGCAGCCGTGAAGACGATGACCATGATCACACCGAGGCCGATCGACCACGGCGTGACCTCGGCCCTCAGATCGGCAGCCGGCACAACTGGTTTGTAGACCTCCCCTGGTTCAAGTTTCCGATAGGCGTTGGACGGCAGAATCTTCGAGTCCTTGGGCTGGGTTTCTTGCATCTCAATCCTCCTCAGATGAATCGACCGTGAAGGCCGCGATTTCCTGTCCGGAACCCTACCACAGCGCACAATCTACTCAAGGTATCCCAGGAAAGCCGGCACAAAAAAAGCCCGGGCAAAAGCCCGGGCTTGAGAACTCTCTTGGAAAATGCTCAGTTCATCACAACGAGGGTGACGCGGCGATTCTGTGCACGACCCTCTTTGGTGCCGTTGTCCGCAACCGGCTTCATCTCACCGTAGGAGATGACGTTCATGCGGTGGAGCGGGAAACCATGCTCCATGTTGAGGTAACGCAGCACGTGATGGGCCCGCTTGTAACCCAGCTCAAGGTTGACCTTTTCGGAACCGATGCTGTCGGTGTGACCCTGGATCTCGATGTAGGCATTCTGGTTCGCGCTCTTGACCTTGGCGGCAAAGGCATCGAGGGCAACCTTGTCGGCATCGGTCAGATTGTACTTGTTGAATCCGAACTTGACGTCGTTATCGGTCAAGGTGACCTCATAGAGGAACTTGCCCTTGGCAAGCTTGCCGGCCTCGGTTGCCCGAGCGAGGGCGTCGTTTGCCGTCACGGAAAGCTTCTGGACTTCCTTCTCCAGAGCGGCTTCCTTGGCTTCCAGATCACCAATGGCCTTCTGATTGCTCTCTACGGTGCTCTGAACCTCACCAACCTTCGTAGCCATACGCTGATCAGCAGCATCGACCTGCTCCTGCACGTACGTCTTCGTGGCGCAACCCGTCAAGGTCAAGCCCACAACCACCAAAACTACCAGCGCCGGGGACATCATCTTTCTCATCTTCGACCTCCAAAAAAAAACGCTCCAAATTTTTTCACGGCGCTGTGCCGTGAGAAGCGCCTTCAATATAGCACATTTTCTAAAAATCCAAGCACCGAGGGTCCTCCGCCGTTACTTCCGAAGCGCACCGGATCACCCCTCCTTCAAGTCGAACAAGGACCGGAGTCTGAAAAAACCAGTTGATCCCCGAAGGCAACTCAGCCAACGCGCACTCGGGACACGAGAATTGCTGAAGATTCTCGGTCGGGAACCCCGTTTTCTCGGGAACCGCAACAGCCGTCGTCGGTGCCGGAAGAACATCCGAGAACCAGGCTTCCATCAACTCGTGACAGTGTTCGCAGTCCTTCCTGTAAAACAGCACGTACTCTGTAGCTTCCTGACCGGGTGCAGCACCCTCAACCCAGGCCGAGACATCCAGATCGGACCATGGGCGGCCCACCCACTGATCGAGTTGCGGCAGGTAGAACCCGTCAGCCGGTAGTTCAGCCACTGTCGGGTTTCCTTCTTCAACCTGAGTCTTGAAGAGACCCCCACCGACACTGAATCCGATCATGAAGACCAGAACGACCCAGAGCCCGGCAAGAACCACCGGCAACGTCGGAACGACCTTGTCGACCCGCAGTGATGCCGCCTTGCCACCGAAATACCACAAGCCGGCAAAGAGACCACCGTCCATCACCAACGTAATCCACGGTGGAACCGCCACCGCGCCAAAACACCCGCAGCTCGAGGCCCCGAGCATCAAATCGCCAATCAGGATCGGAAGAAAGATCCCCAGGAGGAAGAGCCCAATCGGTCTGGCCAACCGAGGCACCAACACCATGACCCCAGCCACGGCCAACTCGCCGGCAACTGAAAGCCGCAGGACATACATCAAATCCAGACCGCCCGCCCCGGCCCACTTGATCAGGGCCGTGGGAAGGTGCGTCGGACTGGCGTCGATGATCTTCAACACGCCGCCCACGGCAAAGTACAGGGGAACGACGATCCGAGCCAGGACCACACCAATGGATCCAGCAAGATTCGACCCGACTTCAACGCGCTTCATGGAATACTCCGTTGATACAGCCATACCTCGAAAACCCTCATCCATCGCCGATCATTCCCGGCCCAGTCGTTTCCATACTTCTGCCACCAGGGCCTCGGCCGTCTCTTCGGTTGTTTTCAGCGCAGTCTCGGCCCGTCGCAGCATCTCGGCTGCATCCCCGTCGTCGGCCATGTCCTGCAGATTGATCGAGACATTCATCGCAGCGCCGACCGCTGCGGAACGGGCCATCGTCGCACCAACACCTGCATCCGAAGCGGAGGCCTTCATGCCGACCTCGAGGGCCCGGCGACACAGAACGACGATTTCCGGACAGGCCTCGACGACCGTCAGGGGAACGGCAGCGGCACCCAGGGTCGCTTCCCGGATCGCGGCTTCCTTCTGGGCAGCAGGAAGCCTGCCGGCCTCCATGACCTTCTGAAAAGCCCACGTGTCGTCATCAATCGCGTCGAGCATGCGCTGTTTGAGTTCCTGACCCTGCACCGCAATCGCCTCGAGTTCCTCGCGGACTCCGGCAAACGCCGCCTTTGGATGCGGCAGATTGGCGACCATCGCCGCCAGGGCTGCGCCCAAGGCGCCGGCCAGGGCCGCCACCGATCCTCCCCCCGGAGCCGTCGAATCCCGGGACGTCTCGTCCGAGAACTCCTGAAGGGTCATCGAGGCCAGAGGCCGTTCGGGCGCCAGCATCTCTTCAATGATGTTTTTCGCTGGTTCGAACGGCGCCAACTCGGCAAGCCCCAGCGATCGGACGGCCGCATGAATCAGATCGCCTTCGGGAACGCCGGGAGACCGCTGCATCTTCTTGAGATAGTGGGTTCCGGCATCCAGGAGGCTCTTCTTCTGAACCAGACCGACCAACTCGGATCCGGTGACCCGCATTCCCCGCTTCTCGGCGCTTTCGGCACAGGCATCAAAGGCCATATGCATCGGTGTAACGTCCAGATCGACCAGATTCATCGAGACCTGGGCGCATCCGTACTCCGGAATAAACCAACCGACCCCTCGAACGGCCTTGAGCATCCCCGGCTTGGGAACCTTGACTCCATCGGGCCCCAGAACCATCCGTCCCTTCTCACGCACATCGAAGGCCACCCGATTGGCCCATCTCTTGTCCGTGACATTGAGGTTGACGTTGTAGGCCACCAGGAACTTCCGGACGCCCGTCACCAGGACGCCGAAAGTGGGGACGAAGGTGGCGGGACCGAAGTCCGGTGCAAAGGCCTCAGTTTTCAGCTTCTCCTCGAGGGCCTCGTACTCGCCCTGCCTGATGTCGGCCAAAGACTTCCTCTCGGGCCGGGTCGCCGCAAACTCGTAGAGATAAACGGGCACTTCGAGCTCGTCACCGACCCTCTTGGCAAAACGCCTTGAGAGTTCCACGCACTCCTCTACCGAGATGCCCGAGACTGGAACGAAGGGACACACATCAGTCGCCCCCTGCCGTGCGTGGGCACCCGAGTGTTCCCGCATATCGATCAACTCGTGGGAGGCCTTGACTAGCTGGAATGCGCCCTCCAGAACTGCCTCGGGTTCTCCAACAAAGGTAATGACGGTCCGGTTGGTTTCGGCGCCCGGATCGACATCCAGCACCTGAACCCCCGGAACCCCGGCTGCTGCCTGCGCAACTGCGTCATAGATTTCAGGCCGGCGGCCCTCGGAAATATTGGGAATGCACTCGACAATCTTCATGAAATCCTCCGAAACCGACTCAAATCGATTCTCGATCCTGGGTATTGAGATCCTTCAACCTAGACGACGACGCCGGCCTCCTTGAGGTCAGCCTGAACCATCATCGTCACCAGGTCCTCGAAGCGCACCTCCGGAACCCACCCCAGCACGGTCCGGGCACGCCCTGGATCCGCCAGCAACAAATCAACCTCCGAGGGACGGTAGTACTCGGGATCCACCCTGACACGGATCGCACCCGTTTTTGCATCCTTACCGATCTCTCCTTCGGCCTCACCCTCCCACTCCAATTCAATCCCGGCTTCACGAAAAGAAAGCTGGGCAAATTCTCGAACCGAGTGGGTCTCACCCGTCCCAATCACGCAATCTTCAGGCGTCTCCTGCTGCAACATCAGCCACATCGCCCGAACAAAATCTCCGGCATAACCCCAATCCCTTCGGGCATCCAGATTTCCAAGAGCAACGAAATCCTTCCGGCCGGCAACAATCTCCGCCACCGCCTGCGTGATCTTGCGGGTGACAAAATTCTCGCCCCGCCGGGGGGACTCATGGTTAAAGAGAATGCCGTTGACTCCAAAAAGTCCATAGGCCTCACGGTAGTTGACCGTGGCCCAGAAGGCGTACAGCTTTGCAACCGCATAGGGCGACCGGGGGTGAAAGGGCGTCGATTCCCGCTGTGGAGTCTCCACGACCTTGCCGAAGAGCTCGGAGGACGACGCCTGGTAATACCTGGCCTCCGGTACGATTCGGCGAACGGCTTCGAGCAGACGAGCCGCTCCCAGCCCGGTGACGTCACCGGTATAGGTCGGCTGACTGAAGGAAATACCAACATGGCTCTGAGCCGCGAGGTTGTAGACCTCGTCAGGCCTGGTATCCGAGAGCACCCGAGCCAGGGACTCGGCATCACCGAGGTCGCCATAGTGCAGTTGAAAGTCTTCCCTGGCAGTTCCGCCGGCCCTCAGATGATCGATGCGCTGCCGGTTGAATGTTGAGGATCGTCTGACGATCCCGTGGACCTCATAACCCTTGTCCAGCAACAGTTCCGCCAGATAGGATCCATCCTGCCCCGTAACTCCGGTAATCAATGCCTTTTTCATGGCGCGCAGGATAGCAGAGAAGTTGGAAGCTATCAGCTGAGGCGCTTGCAATAATACCTTTCAAAGGCCGATGTGCCCGAGCGGTCGAAGAACGGGAGGGGATAAACCCCTCCCCTACAATGAATAACGTATGGGCTAGGTTTATCCCCACCCGGGCATTCCTGAATTTTGCAAGCAACTGAGCTGTCAGCTATTGGCAATCAAGTCCCTGTCAGCTACGGTCGGTGCGGTAGTTTGGAGCTTCCTTGGTAACGACGACGTCGTGGGCATGACTTTCCGCACGGCCGGCCGAAGTGATCCGGACAAGTCGGGAATCCTTCTGCAACTCCGGAATCGTCGAACAGCCGGCAAGGCCCATGCCCGCTCTCAAACCCCCGACCAACTGCGTCAACTGGCCCGAGAGCGGCCCCTTGAATGCCACCATGCCCTCGATGCCCTCGGGAACCAGCTTGGCGACGTCTTCGCCCTCCTGGAAATACCGATCCCGAGACCCATGGCTTTCCTTCATCGCACCGATCGACCCCATGCCTCGATAGGCCTTGAACGTTCTTCCCTGGTAAAGAATCTGCTCTCCCGGGCTCTCTTCAACACCCGCGAAGAGCGATCCGATCATCACCACATCCGCTCCAACCGCAATTGCCTTGGAGATATCGCCGGAGAACCGAATGCCACCATCCGCGATAACCGGCACTCCATGCTCGTGGGCCTCACGGGCGCACTCGGCGACCGCGGTCACCTGTGGCATCCCTGCCCCGGTGACGATTCGTGTCGTACAGATCGACCCCGGTCCGATACCGACCTTGACGGCATCTACCCCGAGTGAGACCAGATCCCTGACAGCCTCGGCAGTTGCAACATTTCCTACGATCAGCGGCATGTCCGGCCACCGACTCCTGATGGTCTCTATTGCGGTCAGGACCCCGCGGGAATGGGCGTGAGAACTGTCGAGGCATAAGGTATCGACATTGCGCTCGATCAATGCCGAGCACCGTTCCTCAAGATCCCCGGAAACACCGATCGCCGCAGCTACCCGAAGTCGTCCGAAATCATCCTTGCTGGCATCGGGGAACTCGTGGGCCTTCTTGATGTCCTTGACGGTAATCAGACCCTTGAGCGCACCATCTCCATCAACCACCAGGAGCTTTTCAATTCGGTGCTGGTGCAACAGAGCCTTGGCTTCGTCCAGAGTCGTTCCGACCGGAGCAGTCACCAAATTGTCCTTGGTCATGAAGTCCGATATCGGACGATCGAATTCGGTACAGAACCGGAGATCCCTATTCGTCAAAATTCCTCGAAGGTTGCCGCGTTGCCCAACAACCGGAAGCCCCGAAATCCGGTAGTGCGCCATGACATCCAGCGCATCCCTGACCGTCTGGGTCGGAGTAATCGTCACCGGATCGACAATCATGCCGGACTCCGACCGTTTGACCTTGTCAACCTCCTCGACCTGGCGCTCGATCGACATATTCTTGTGGATAACTCCGATCCCGCCATACTGGGCCATGCCGATCGCAAGTCCCGCCTCGGTCACAGTGTCCATTGCCGCCGAAATGATCGGGATTTCCAGGCGAATACCGGATCGAGTCAATTGGGTACTGATATCGACCGAGTTGGGGTGAACCTCGGACCGCGATGGAACGAGCAGCACATCGTCGAAGGTCAAACCGATCGGAATTTCTTGGTCCATGACAACTCCCACTGCGGCCAACGCACCGACCACAGATTTCGGGCATTCTAACCCGGACTTCGGCCAATCAGCCCCCGCAGCGGAATATTCACGAGAATCTCCCAAAACTACCGAATCCTTCACCCTCTCGGCTATTCTTGAGATGTGATTCGAAAGACTATTCGCGCAACGGTTCTTGGAGTGGGCCTCATCCTGGCAGCTGCGCTCGGTGGGGCCGGAATTCTGCTGCTGTCGACACCCTCCGTTGACACCCTCGCTCGATCAGACCCTCAAACGACCGCCGTTTTGACACGCGCCCTGACCGCCGGCCATCGTGTGACCTGGATCCCTGTTCCCTACGAGGCCATCTCGACTGATCTCAAGCTGGCGGTCGTGGTTGCCGAAGACTTCCGATTCTTCGCTCACAACGGATTCGACCATTACGAAATCAAGGCCGCAATGAGGGAGGCCGTCACGGGCAAGCGCCTCCGGGGCGCCTCGACGATTACCCAACAAGTCGCAAGAAACCTTTGGCTGTCCAGCGACCGGACGCTGACCCGCAAGCTCAAAGAAGCCGTTTTAACCTGGAAACTGGAACACCGGCTCTCCAAGAGACGGATCCTCGAGTTGTATCTCAACACCGCCCCATTCGGTCCTGACACCATCGGGATCGAGGGCGCCGCACAACAGTACTTCGGAATACCGGCCTCGGAGATCACACGAGTTCAGGCGGCACACCTGGCAGCAGGTCTTCCGGCACCGTCCCTCTGGCACCCCGGGACGAAGAGCCCCCGTGCCGAGCGCCATTTCCAACGTATCCTGGCGAAAATGGACCAGGCAGCCAGATTGCGACGGCTCCTTTGAAAAACGTACCTGGCCTGGCGAGCCTCCTTCTGGTGGCAGCACTTTCGATCGGCGGCGGGTGCTCCCTCCGACGAACCGGCGATGCCGAGTCTCTTTCGGTTCTCAGATGCGAAAGGCAATCAGGGCCGGCGTTAGCCAACGTCACCGGCCCCCCTGAAACCCAATGCCTCGGCACTATCTCCCTGGAACGATTCTCCCAGGCGTACTATTCGGTATTCCAACGCCACAATGAACCTCTCGAGACCTCACGGTGGGCCTGGAACGTCTTGAACACCGGCGCCACCCTCCGAGAGAACCTTCAGCCTGCGCAACCGGAGTGGTTTACGTCAATGGACGAGGAAGCGGCATGGGACAGCATCGGGACCCTGGACAACCCGGGCATCACACTGGTCACAACCGCCCTTCGCGCCATGCCGACCACCAAACCCTTGATCAACGATCCGGCCAAGCCCGGGCAGGGTTTCCCGTTCGATGCTCTCCAAAACAGCCTGATCAACGCCAACGAACCGATCTGGCTGTCCCACCATTCCCGAAGCGGAAAATGGACCTTTGTATTCACGTCCTACGCTTCG
>CAYSHZ010000087.1:0-5156 GCA_964430905.1 uncultured Thermoanaerobaculia bacterium
ACGGTTTTGAGTCGGGGGATCAGGGAGCATGGCAGTAGAATCCCCGAATTCCCCCCCTGAGAGTGAGTTATGAACTCCGAACCTTGATCTCCATCCACCTGCAAAGTGCCCTCATGGCGCGATCTGCGGAGCGGAAGACGGGCAGGCCGGCTTCTTCGAGGGCGGCCTCCATCGGGTCGAAGATCTCTCCGGAGTCGATGACGACAATGACCGGCTTGCCCTTTTCCCTGGCGACCTGGGGCAGGAGTTGACAGACCGAGGTGGGGTTGAGGACGGATTCTCTGGCGCCGGCTTCTCCGGGCAGGGTCTGGAGGGCCGGTGTCAGGGGGACGATCCCGACCAGGGTGGCATCGACCTTGGGATCCTCGAGGATGGTCCCGACCAGCTGGGCGTAGGCCTCGTCGGGCGCCATGGGCGTGATGTCAAAGGGGTTCTTGACGTCGACCAGACCGTCCAGCTTGAACTGAACGAGGATCTCTTCCAGCTTGCGGTGAGTCGTGCCCTCGAAGGAAGGCAGGGCGATCTGGGCCCGCCCGACCTTGATGGCATCGGCCATGCCGACGGCTTCGAAGCCTGCGTTGGAGAGGGCGCCGACCCTGTTGCCCTTGATTTTCATGCCCCTGAATCGGGTGCACAGGCGTAAGAGGTCCGAGAATTCGTTGAAGTCTTTGGCGACCCAGGCGCCCGCCTCTTCCAGGGCCGCCTCGCAGACGGCATAGTCTCCGGCGACCGAGGCGGTGTGACCGGCAGTTGCCGAGCGCCCCTCGGAGGTCCTTCCGGCCTTGTAGAAGACGACGTCCTTGCCCAGGGCGACGGTCTCCTTGACTGCGCGGGCGAAGGCCAGCCCGTCACCCCGCTGGAAGCCCTCCATGTAGACGGCGAAGACGTCGATGCGGGGATCGTCCTTGATGTAGGACAGCAAGTCGGAGGCCGTCAGATCGATCTGGTTGCCGATCGAGAGGGCAAAGGCGGGATCGAACCACGGCATCCGGCTTAAGTTAGCGATGATGAAGGCGCCGGACTGGGAGAGGAAGCAGGTGTTGCGCTCGTGGTCGCCCCGGCTCTTGGGCAGCTTGCTCTGGGGGATGAACATTGTGTCGTAGTGCCCGGGATGGGAGATGACGCCCAGGGAGTTGCCGCCGATGAAGACTGGGCCACCGCCCTTGGCCCGGTGGGCAGCTTCGATGCGCTGTTTCAACCTGCGGGCGAGACCCTGGCTGCCTTCCTTCTCGCCGAGGCCTCCGGGGATCAGGATGACGCTCTGGGCCTTGTCGTGATCCAGCAGCTCGTCGATGACGCCGGGTACCTGGCCGGCGCCGACGGCGACGACGAAGAGATCGACCTTTTCGGGAAGGTCGGCGATCGAGGTGACACAGGGGATGCCGTCGATCTCATCGGTTTCGGGTCGGACGATCGTGACCCGACCTGGATCAAAGCCCCCGCCGAGGATGTTCTTGAGCACGATCCGTCCCATGTTCATGCCCTTGGCGGAGACGCCGATGATGGCGGCGGATTGGGGTTCCAGAAGACTCTTGATCTTTTCGAGGGGCCTAGCCTCGGCGGGCCTTGAGGCCGGCACGAATGAACACAGACCGTCCAGGGGCGCGAGGCGGGCCCCAACGACGGAGAAGGGATTGACCTCGAACTCCTCGATGTGGAATTCGGCCTGGGGATTGTTCTCCGAAAAGTGGTTGGCCAACTGGATGAAGGCCTCGAAGCACTCCTCGAGGATGGCGTCCGAAACCAGGCGGCGGGAGCCCCGCATCAACCCACTCAATCGCTGATAGCTCAGGGTCTGCTTGAAGAGTTCGAGAAAGTCGGTACCCGTGATCAGGCCGGTGGGGGCGATGGCGACGGCTGCCCCTTTGCGGGTCTCGCGGGCCAGGATTTCCATCTCGACTCCGCCGAGGCCGGCCGAGATGATGGGCCCGAATTCGTCGGTGTTGCGGATTCCGACGAAGAGTTCGGTTGCAAAGCCCTGGGCGTCGGAGGTCATGAAGCGGCACATCAGGATGCCGACGAGGCGCTTTTCGAGCCGTGTTTCCAGGCCGGCGCCCGAGAGCCCCCGGATGTCAGCCGGGATTTCCCCCTGGTGCCCGGCCAAATACTCGGCGTAGGTCTTGGGGACTTGCTGGACCATCAGTTCGTGGGTCGCTTCGACTGCGCCCATTTCCTTGGCGACGATCCGAACTCCTTTGGCCTCGGTCTTGTGGGTGATGTCTGGGGAGACGACCTTGAGGACCACCTTATCGCCGGGGACTGCCTCGAGGTCACCGGGGGTCGGACGAGCGTCCGCCGGGATCAGGATATGGTCCGGCGCGGCCTCGGCCCCGATGATCTCCAACAGGCGATAGCATTCATGTTCCAGCAACGCCGTTCGCCCATCTTTCTGGGCCGATTGGAAGAGCTCCTCGATGCCTTCGAGGTTGATGGACTTCATGGGGATCTCCTTGGGTGGATAGCTGTAAGCTATCAGCTATCAGCTGAGACGCTTGCAACACAGGCTTCCACAGGCTGATATGCCCGAACAATCGAAGAACGGGAGGGGATAAACCCCTCCCCTACAAAGAAAAACGCAGGGGCGGGGTTGATCCCCGCCCGGGATTCTCTGAACCTCACAAGCTCCTGAACTCTCAGCTGTCGCCTCTCAGCCATCGTATTTGCTTGAGTCGGCATCGACGTCTGAGCCGCTTTCCAGGATAGTCTCGAGCAGGGCGTCATCGTTCTGGAGTTTCTCCACCCACCCCGAGGCGTGTTCGATTGCCATGTTCTCCGGCTTGATCTTGGAGCAGAGCTTGACGGCCTTGACAGTGTCGAGACCTCCATCGACCAGGGCCCGGAAGAAGGCGGCGGCGGCCCGGCCGTATTTGAAGGCCTTGCGGTTGACCGCAACGATCTTCTCCCCCTTGCGCGCGAAGAGCCCTTCGACGTGCTTGAGCAGTTGCTCTTCGGTGAAGTCCAGGAGGTTGGATGCGGCGCCGACCGCGACCATGTTCTGGGCGCGGAGGTTGCCGGTGGCCTTGGCCAAATGTCCGGCATCGACCATGACGATGTTGGGGAATGCCGCGAGATCCGACAGGAGCGTATCCATCTCGGGATAGTCCGGAATGTTGACGTAGGGCGTGATCGATGTGACAACCCATCCGTCGGGCTGGAGGTAGTGCCAGTAGCGCATGACCTCCAGGGGTTCGACGGCAAGAACCATGTCGCACCGGCCCTCGGGAATCAGGTCGGAATGAATCGTCTGGTCCGAATAGCGGAGGTTGGACTGGACGGCGCCGCCGCGCTGGGCCATTCCGTGGACCTCGGCCTGTTTGAAATGGAAGCCCGCATCGAGGGCCGCGTTGTCGAAGACGTAGGCGACGGAGAGGATGCCCTGTCCGCCAACACCGGCAAGAATGATGTTCTTTTGCATCTGTTGTGTCCTCCCCTAGTGGCTCTTGATCGCTTCGATACAGGCGCGCCGGGTGATGATGACGCTGGGCCCCTCGTGGGCCAGCTCCTCCCGAATGATCTTGACGTTCTCGTCGTGGTTTTTCGGGAGAGGCACGATGATCCGGATGTGCTCTGGGTCGATACCGGTGCCGTGGACGATGTCGTCCAGGGCCCGTCCGGTCGACATGGAGCGCTGGGTTCCGGTCATGCCGACGGTGTCGTTGTCCAGGATCATGACGTTGAGGTTGACGTTCTGCTGAACGGCGGACAGCATCGGCGTGATGCCCCCGTGCGAGAAGGTCGAATCACCGATGGCAGCCACGGCAGGCGAGTAGCCCGCATGGGCTGCGCCGGCTGCCATGCCGATTGAGGCGCCCATCGCAACACAGCTGTGGACCGCCTCGAGGGGCGGAAGGGCCGCAAGGGTGTAGCAGCCGATGTCCGAAAAGACCTGCGGGGTTTCGAATGTGCTGAGGGCCTCGTTGAGGGCCTTGAAGCTGTCGGTGTGGGGGCAGCCCTTGCACAGGGCCGGCGGGCGACGGGCGACGTCGCCGGAAGGGCTGTGGGCGGCTTCCGGGATTGCCATCCCAAGCGCCTTGCGAACCAGGTCGGGGTTGAGTTCTCCAGTTCGGGGCAGCTCGCCGCTCATCCGGCCCTTGACGTGGGTTCCGGCAAGGCCAAACAGGCCGCGCACGGCGTTCTCCACCAGAGGGTAGCCGTCCTCGATGACCAGGAGTTCGTCGACGTGGTCGACCAGGGTCCGGACCTTCTCGGTCGGAATGGGGTACTGGCGGATCGAGAGAATCGAGAGGTCGTGGTCGTCTTCCAGGTTCTCGCGGAGGTAGTTCTCGGTCAGTCCGCAGGAGATCACGCCTTTCGTACCCCGAAGCTCGAGCTCGTTGTGAATGCTCTCTTCGGAACGCTTGAGCAGTTCGGGCTGCTTGTCGGTCAGATGGGCATACTGAACCCTGGCATTACTGGGAAGGAGGGTCCACCGCTGGATCTCCCGGGTGGGATTGAGGGGATTCTGGGGACGTGGTTCGACCGTGTCAACCGAGGAACGGCTATGTGCGATGCGCGTGATCAGGCGGACCATCACCGGGAGGGCCAACTCTTCGGAAAGCTCAAACGCCTCCCGCATCATGTCGTAGCTTTCCTGCTGATTGTGGGGTTCGAAGCATGGAATCAATGCGAACTGGGCGTAGTACCGACTGTCCTGCTCGTTCTGGCTGGAGTGCATCCCGGGATCGTCGGCGACCGCCAGGACCAGGCCGCCGTTGACGCCGGTGACGGCCGAGTTCATGAAGGCGTCGGCGGCAACATTGAGGCCGACGTGCTTCATGCAGATCAGGGCGCGCCTTCCGGCCCAGGACATGCCCAGGGCCTCTTCGTAGGCGACCTTCTCGTTGGTCGACCAGAATGCGTGAACATCGCCGCTCTTCTTGGTCTTGCGTTCGATGAACTCGAAAATCTCGGTTGAAGGGGTTCCCGGATACCCGTAGACCCCGCTGATGCCTGCGTGCATTGCGCCGAGGCCGATCGCTTCGTCACCCAGCAGAATTTCTTTCGACATTGATGCCTCCTCCGGTCCCGGCCCATATTTGTGTTGGGCCGGATGCGAGGCATTCTAGCGTAAAAATTCCTCCAGCGGCTCTCCGGTATTGGGCTGCGAAGAAGGGCGAGTTTCTCGGTTGAGAGGCCGGTTGCTGGTCTGGTCCGGC
>CAYSHZ010000087.1:5166-6768 GCA_964430905.1 uncultured Thermoanaerobaculia bacterium
ATTGACGAGTTGGGGGTTTCCGAATTAAGATGCGTGGGGAAATGGCAAGGAGGCCAAATGAGAAAAATGTCGAAGGTTTTTGTATGGAGTGTCGCGGTCCTGTTTTTCTGTGCAGCTCCGGTGCTGGCCCAGGATTTCACGCACCCGACGACGGGAACGTCCAACTTCAGCGTCACGGGGACGCACAACTACTATGACTCGGGCGGTGCCGATTGCGATTCGGCCGGTGAATATGCCGCCTCCGAAACCGGCATCGCCGTCATCTGCCCTGCGACGACGGGTGAGTTCGTCACGATCGAATTCCTCGACGTTGATGTCGAGAGCAGTGCCTCTAACGGCTGCTATGACTACGTGACGATCTACGACGGCAATTCGACCGCAGCGACCCAGCTGATCCACGGCTGTGGCGAGGAGGGCTTCGCCTCGTGCAGCGAGTTTCCCGGAGACGGGGGTGACTGCGCCGGTGTTGAAGGCGGCAGTTGCGACATTAACGGGACGAATTTTGCAACCCCTGCCAATAATATTTTCACATCGACGGATGCAACCGGCTGTCTGACGGTCGAGTTCACCAGTGATACTTCCGTTCATGAGGGTGGTTGGGTGGCCACGGTCACTGCGGCCGTTCCGGTCGAGCTGATGAGTTTCTCGGTTGAGTAGTACTTGACATTTTGGTATTGCAACGGGCACGCGTGGCGTGCCCGTTTTATTTACCTTAGAAAGAAATAGTCTTGTCACATTCGGCAGTCCACCTGCAAAACTCTTTCATTGTGCTCAGCTGAACGCCCTCGATGAACGGTAGGGCGTCGATTCCCCGTGCTTCGGAACATCCCCCGCAGGCCTTGACCTCGCCGCCGTTTCGAATGACGCCCTTGAGCATCCGTTCGATGTTGTAGTAGCCGTTGGGTGTCTTCTGGTTGGGGAGGGCGCACCCGACGGCATCGGCCAGAAGGAAGATCTTGACTTCGACGTCAGTGTTCTCCTTCTGGAGGGTCATCGCCATGCGCAACGCGTTGTACGCTTTCTCGGTTCCATAGGGTGCATCGTTGATGATGATCAGAATCTTCATGGTTTCTCCTTCTCGTAATTCGTGGTGGTTGCAACGTCCGCCATCGGGGGCAGGAGGGTATCAACTACGGTGGGATTGAGGAAGAAGCGTGAAACCCAAGGTTGTCCTGGGGGCGTGGCACTGAGATAATCCCCGGCATGTCGAAGAGACCCCGCATCCTCGTGACAAATGACGACGGTTTCAGTGCCGAGGGCATCCAGGTGCTGGTTGAGGCCCTCAAAGGGCTTGGCGAGTTGTGGGTGATTGCACCGGACGGGGAGCAGTCAGCCGTGTCGCACGCCCTGACTTTGGACAGACCTCTGCGGGTTCGCTCGGTTGGCGAGCGTCGATACGTTGTCAATGGAACGCCGACCGATTGCGTCACACTGGGAATTTCCAGTCTGATGAACGGGTCTCCACCGGATGTTGTTGTGTCCGGCATCAATCGCGGCGCCAACATGGGCGTCGATGTTCACTACTCCGGAACCGTCAGTGCGGCATTCGAGGGTGTGATCCTCGGCTCGCCGGCGATCGCCGTCAGCCAGGTGGTGGGGAAG
>CAYSHZ010000087.1:6778-12594 GCA_964430905.1 uncultured Thermoanaerobaculia bacterium
CATGTCGTGGGATGCCGCTGCCGTCGTTGCGCGGGAACTGACGGCGTGGGTTCTGGCGAATGGTCTTCCCAAGGAGACTCTGCTCAACTGCAACGTGCCCCTGGCTCAGCCCCGGGGCTTGAAACTGACCCGGCTGGGAGTGCGTCGATACACTGAGGGTGTTCTCAAACAAAAGGATCCCCGCGGTAGGACGATCTACTGGATCGGAGGCGGGGAGCCGGTGTGGGAGTGCATTCCCGGGACGGATTTCAACGAGGTCGGGGAAGGTTGGATTTCGGTGACGCCCCTGCATCTGGATATGACGGACATCCGTTTTCTCGAAGAACTGGAAGCATGTGAACCTTCGTGGGTTGGGGTGGCGAATGGTGCATGACGGCTGGGAGTATCAGCGACAACAGATGGTTGCCGCCCTGCGCTCCGGAGGGATTCGGGACGAGAGGGTCCTTGAGGCGATGGCCGAGGTTCCCCGGCATCTCTTTCTTCCGGAGGCCTACCGGTCCCAGGCCTATGCGCCGGACAGCTCGGTCAACATCGGTGAGGGCCAAACCATCTCACAGGCCAGAGTCGTCGCGACGATGAGCGAGGCCGCCCAGGTCGATGAGGATGATCGGGTTCTGGAGATCGGTACCGGTTCCGGGTATCAGGCGGCCGTTCTGGCTCGATTGGGCCGGTTCGTCTGTACCGTCGAGCGCATCCCCAAGCTGGCCCGAAGCGCCAAGCAACGGCTGGATGAGCTGGGGTACGAGAACATCAGCGTCAAGGTGATGGATGGGACCTTTGGCTGGAGGGCACAGGGACCCTATGCGGTCATTCTGGTCACTGCCGGCGCTCCGGAGGTTCCCCAGCCCCTGCTGGAACAACTGGCCGATGGAGGGCGTCTGGTCGTGCCCGTCGGACCCAGGGAGCAGCAGGTGCTCAAGGTCGTCGAGAGACGAGGAAATCGATACATGGCTCGTGATCTCAGGGAGGCAACCTTCGTGCCCCTGATCGGACGATTCGGCTGGGAGGTCGATGAATGAGTTGGCTTCATCAGCTGAAGGACGGAATCTTTGCCTGGATGGAGGGTCTGGCGGCATCGGATCATCCGGGCCTCTGGCTCTTCATGCTGGCCTTCGCAGAGAGTTCGTTCTTCCCCCTGCCCCCGGATGTCCTGCTGGTGGCGCTCGGAGTGGCGGACCCGAAGATGGCCCTGGTCTATGGGCTGATCTGTACGGCTGGGAGCGTTATCGGGGGCGGATTCGGCTACGGCATTGGTCAATGGGGCGGCCGGCCCCTGCTCTTTCGTTTCTTCAACGAAGACAAGATCCACGCCGTGGAAAAGCTCTATGATCGCTATAATGCGTGGGCCACAGGCATCGCCGGACTGACGCCGATTCCCTACAAGATCTTCACGATTGGCGGGGGTGCCTTCAAGATCGACTTCAAGATCTTCATGGTGGCCTCGCTGCTCTCCCGGGGTCTCCGTTTCATGGCCGAGGCCGTCCTGCTCTTCTTCTTTGGTGAGCACATTCGCACCTTCTTGTTCAAGTATTTCAACTGGATTTCACTGGCCTTCGTCGTGTTGCTGGTTGGAGGCTTCTGGGCTGTTCAACATTTCGGAAGGCGGGCTTCAAAAAGCCGAGGGGCGTCGGTTCTTGAATAAAGGGGTTTCGTGCCGGCATTATAAGGTGTTCGGTGAAGTCCAGGGTGTGGGTTATCGGTACTTCGTCATGCGTCGTGCGGAGGCATTAGGCGTTTCCGGGTGGGTTCGTAACCGGTCCGACGGCACAGTTGATGTCGAGGCGTGGGGCATGGATGGCGTGCTGGATGACCTCGAGGTACAGCTCCGGCAGGGGCCGCGTTGGTCCCGGGTCGATCGTGTCGAACGAGAATCCCGGGAGGGTGACGACGAATCACCCGGAGTCTTCCAGGTGAGAATCTAGCCATGGAGTGGAAAGGTCAGATTCCTCCTCCGGCGGTTTCCGAACCCTTTCACCGGGTATTGGAGAAGGCGCTCGAATTTGGGGCGCCGAAACCAAAGGCTGTGGTCTTCCTCGATGACGAAGGACGGTGGCGCGAAACCCTGGCATTTCTTTCCCTGGCCGAGCGAAGGGCCGTTGTTGCGGTTGCGCCGGGGGACGAGGGATTGGTGGCGGCTGGTCGGTGGTCAATAGGAGGCGGTGTGCTGCTACCGCCCTCCGTAGAGCGGGTTTCGGCGGCGTGCGGGGCTGCCCGGGAGGCCATGACCTTACCTTCATGGACGACGGATCTTCAGGCCATTGCCGAGATCTCCGGGAGTGGGGAGTGTCTCCACATCAGCCTCCAGCCTCGTGGAATCTGGGACGGGATGGTCGGCCTTCGCGGGCAGTTGGAGCTCCTGGCGGGGCTGGCATTTGCCTTCGATAGACCTGCGGTCATTGAGAGGGGTCCCGCACTGTTGGTGACGGGGATTGATCGGAACGAAATCCATTCTGTATGGGACCGGCTGGAAGGTCGGCCGACTTGGGGCCTCGGTGCCGAGGGCCTTGTGATTTTGGAAGACGATTCTGCTGTGACCGGGGATACCGAGAATGGGAATTTCGAAAGCCGGTCCTGGATGGTTGCCGCCTGGCCGTCCGGGCAGATCATGGGGCGATGGCGCTTTGATTCGGACGGCTCAGGGAATCGTGTCCGCCTGGAAGCCGACGATGGGGCCGGCGTGTCGATCGCGGGCGTCACAACCTCGACCGAAATCGAAAGGGCGACGACCCGGATCGTCAGGCTCGAGGGTGTCTCCTATTCCGATCTCGAGCGTCGGGGTTCCCCCGGGGCCGTCTTCGCCGAAGTGATGGCGCGAGAGGCTGATCGCCAGGGACATACACTTTGGATTCCAGGCGTTTCCAAGAAGGCGGGCGCCGTCATTCGGAGTTGGGGCGTCAGCGTGTGGGTCGATGGCCCGGTTCTGGGACCCCGCCCCTTATCTTGATGAAAAACAGCCGGGGCATTTCTCCTGAAACTGCAGGTCTACCTGGCGATAACCAACTCCATGCCATCGAGCCCAAGGTATTTTGTTGCTGCTGCCTGAACTGCGGCCGGAGTGACCGCAGCCCTTTCGGCCGAATCAACCCGCAGCGGCGACGTGTCACCCTCAAACAGGGCTCGACCCAGCCGATAGGCCCGTGATGCCGCCGAAAGGCCCCGCAACATCTTGGACCGACGGTCCCGCGCGGCGAACCGTGCCAGGTCTCCCTGGGGCAGTGGGTCGCTGGAGAGCTTTTGGACGATTTCGTGCATCAGTTGGGTCACCCGGGCTTCGTTCTCCGGCCGGGTTCCGACCCTGGCGGCCAGCAGCCACTGGCCTCCCGGGAGGTCCCGGACGCCGGCGCCCAGTCGGTAGGCAAGACCTTCCTGCTCGCGGATGACTGCAACCATTCGATCGGAGAGGGCGTCAACTGCAACGAGGAACGCAGCCCTCTCGGACGCCGGAACATCAAATCGTCGGCCCCACAGCATGGTGATCTGGGGCGCATCGCCCGCCTTTGTCGTCGTCTCGACCGGCTGTGCGATGGGGTAGGGACCGCGCTCGGGGGTGCGTGCCCCGCCGCCGGAAAAGACGTCTTCAACGATCTCCAGCGTCTGTTCGACCGGCTGGGGTGATGCGATCGTCAGGACCAGTCGATTGGAGGCAAAGTAACCGTCCGGCCAGTCACCCCAGAATTCCCGGACGGTTTCGATATCCGGGAGATCGCCGGGGACGCCCGAGACCGGTTGGGCCAGCGGGTGATCGGGTCCCAGCAGGGCCGCGTAGAGCTGCCGGCCGGCCAGGGCGCCGCCGCGATTGTCGGCGCCGATGGATTGGGTGTGGACGATGCCCGCGGCCCTGATGCCATCGGAGTCCCATTGCGGTTGGCGGATCATCTCGGCCAACAACGCAAGACCGGTCTCGAGGCTCCGTGCCGGTCCCTCCAGTCGAACATAGGAGAAATCAGGGACATGGTAGCGGTTATCGAAGGGGATCATCGGTGAGTCCCCGGCCTTGAGTTCGATGCCGGCACGAGCCAGGCGGCGTTCGATCTCGCGGCTGCCGCTGACCGAAGTGCCGGCAGGCAGGAGGCGGTGCAGGTAGTCGGCGATCCCTGGAAGATCTGAGGGTTCACGCAGGCTGCGGTCCGCAACCAGCAGGTGAATGCCGAAGACCTCGCCACCGGTTTCCGGGAGGATTCCCAGAACCAGGCCGTTGGGGAGGGTCGTCAATTGGCTTCCAAAGGGACCTTCGTCGAAATTGGCTGCATTCGTGCCCAATTGGGTTTCCTGAGCCTTCGGAAGATCAGTCCGTTCGGTTGGTCCTTCGGGACCGATCCACGCGGCTCGCCTCCGGCCGGTCTCGGCCTTCAGCAGGGCGCCCGAGGTCTGTCGAACCGCTTCCGGTGTCACCATCGGCGGATCGACACTCTCGGGAAGCCCATCTCTGGCCGTGGCCAGGGCCTCTCCGTAGAACATTGCCGCATAGTGCAGGCGCTGGCCCGTCAGGACTCTTTCGGCCTGCCACGCCCGTTGGATCCTGACGACATCACCGTCATCCGGCCCGGCGGCTGCAGCGTTGAGGGCCCCAAGCAGGCGGCCCAGCAGGTCCTCCGGGTCGGCTTCGGCTATTGCATCGATATCAATTCTCAGGACGTCCCGGCTGAACCGGGGTTGGAGGGAGACGCCGATGGAATTGGCAAAACCGGGAATGAGGGCGGTCTGCAACGGACCCTGGGCGTCACCGAGCCACCGCGCCACGATTTCCATCTCCGTCCGCCGGGCGCCCTCGGGGGCCGCGATGAGCAGGGCCAAGGTGCCACCCTCTGGGCCGGTGGAAGCCGGTCGTCCGCCATGCCCCATCGCGCCCATCGGAGGCATGCCGTCCATGGCTGGGCCACCGCTTTTCCCGGGCGCCTCCTCGGCTTCCCACTGTCCCCATCCGGCCCACTGCAGGGGATCCGAGGGCCGGGGCAGGGCGGGGGAGGCATCAAGTGGCGCCATTGAGTCAAGGACCGACTGGAGCCCATCAATCGGGAGATCGCCCGTGATCAGGATGCGCCAAGAACTGGGGCCGTAGCGGTCCTTCCAGTAGCGAACAACCGTCTCACGATCGGTTGCTGCGACGGTCTTCTCGAAGCCGCCGACCGGCTGTTCCAGGGGCGTACCCCGCCACAGGGCACTGCGCAGTCGCTCCTCCTTGACCTGGTCAGGATTGGTGTTGTCCTTGGCCAGTTCTTCCAGGATGACCTTGCGTTCCTTCTCATAGGTCGCTGGAACGATCTTCGATCGGGTCAGCATTCCGGTCAGCAGCCGTGCCGTCTCCTGGGCTTCCTCGACCGGCGCCAGGGCGAAGAAAATCGTCGCCTGGTCCCGGGTGAAGGCATTGATGTAGGCCGAACGCTGTTCGAGCGCCTCCGTGACGCCTCGCTCGTCAAAATCATCGAATCCATCGAAGAGAAGATGCTCCAGATAGTGCGACAGGCCCGCCATTTCCACAGGCTCGTTCTGGGATCCCGCCGGCACCGCCACCGTGATCAAGACCGTTCCCGAGCCCGGGCGAGGCCAAAGTAGGGCCTGGGCCCCGCAATCCATGACCGTCTCGACCGGCGAAAGTCCCCCCGTCGTCTCTTCGCCTGTCGGCGAACCGCCAACGACGATCGAGGCCAAACCCAGGAACCCAACCAGAATGCCACCACAAAGAGCCATCGAAGAATTTCTCATGGTTGGGATTATCACCCAATCCGAGCCAACGCGCTACTGGACGGGAATCGTTGACACCAACCGAAGATCACCGTACGATTCCCAACCCCAGGGGCTATGGCTCAGGTGGATAG
>CAYSHZ010000088.1:0-12555 GCA_964430905.1 uncultured Thermoanaerobaculia bacterium
ATTCGGACACTCATTGCAACCTATGCTCCCAGTCTTCAGTATCCCACGAAGTAGGCATCTCGAAAATCACTGAAAATGTCCTCTCCCAAACCACTTCTTCCTCGGGGGTTTCAAAACCATAAAGGGAAGGAGGAGGGTATCACTCACCCGTTGCCCACGAACTGGCCGCATCGGCTATGGAACGACCCTCTCCGGACCGGAATCACGCCTCTTTCGGTAATACCCTCCTGACGATCTCTCCCGCTCTCAGAAGAACCACCTCACCTTCACCAAGCGCAACCCAGGGTTCCTCGGTCAGGGGAACACTTGCGGCCAGGACCACATGCTGGGTGGCGGTATCGATGGTCAGACCTCGGGACCGGATGGACGTCGCTTTTGCCTGGCAGGACCTGCAGAGAAAATGCAGACCCGGGGGACCGATCGTGTCGTCATCCCGATGCTTCCTCTGATGCCCATGCAGAACGACGATCTCCCCGTCGGTATAGATGAAATTGGCAGGACCCAATGCTCGAAGATCCCGGGCAAAGTCCACGAGAACCTTGAGCCGTTTTTCAAGAGAAGGGACTCCCACAGCTTCCAGCCACAGTGGCTGCAAACTCCCCCAGCGACAGTGTGACCGTCGCCGGATGCGAACTGGACATGGCAAAGAGTTCACACATGCTCACCCCCAATCCATCGTTGCACGGCCCGGCCGGTTCGGCGACTCGTCTACACCCTGTTTCCGACGGCGACACCCTGGCCGAAGGCATGGTCGATATTGGAGGGATCCTCGGCATCCCCGATGACGATGACGTCTCCGGAAAAATCTTGAAGGTCATCAACAAGTGAGATCTCCGGTTCCATTCCCGAGCAGAGAATCACGGTATCGAACGGTTCCAGCATGATCTCCTCTCCATCGTGGTTCGCTTCGACTCCGTCATCAGTGAACGCCCTCAGGGTTGTCCCAGACATCAGTATCAGATTCGGGTGATCCCCAATTCGTTTGAGCATCATCTTCCTTGAAATCGGATCCATGTCGGCGCCGATGGTTGCGGACCGACGGCAGGCAACGACCGTCTTCCCCCGGGCCAACAGCATCTCGGCGACCTCGAGACCGACCATCCCCGCACCCAGGACCAGGATGCGATTCCCCGTGACCTTTTCGGTGTTTTCAAAGAACTCAAACGAGGTCAACACCTCCTGTCCCTTAAGACCGTCAATCTGCGGTCGGCGTTGACGGGCGCCCGTCGCGAGAATGACAACATTCGGAGACTCCCGCTCAATCAGTTCCGCCGAAACCGTGGTCCCCGTATGGATGACAGCCCCGGATCGCCGCAATCTGCCAACCATACCGTCCAGCATCCGGGACATCGTTGTCTTGCTCTGGGGTTGGGCGGCGAAGGCAAATTGCCCGCCCAGGCGTTCCCTCTTTTCGTACAGCGAAACCCTATGACCTCGATGGGAAGCAGTGACGGCTGCAGCGATACCCGCCGGACCGCCACCGACAACCAGAATGTTCCTGGGAATCCCGGCCGGGGGGAGCATCGGGGCGGTAACCCATGGATTGGCCATGCACGCGATCGCCTCGCCACTCTTGACCTTGCCGAGACACGCCTGGAGGCAAGCCCCGCACAGAAGGATCGAATCCTCCTCCCCATCCATCATCTTCTTGGGAAAGTCCGGGTCGGCTACCAGGGGACGCGCAAGGCCGATAAGGTCGGCCAGCCCGCCTTCGAGCACCTCTCGGATTCGATCGGGATATCCCATCCGGCCGGCCACGATCAGGGGCAGGCTGGTCTTCGATCCCAGACGCCGGAGACAATCAATCTGAGGCTGTTCCGGCAGCGCCATGTGACCGAAATACCAGGCCGGATTGTCACACGAGTTGCCGAAACCGACGTGCAGGGCAGCAACCCCACGCTCCTCGAGAGAGGCCACGAATTCCGCCTGGTTCTCCGGATCCAGACCACCCTCGATGAACTCATGCCCAGAAATCCGAATGACGACGGGGACCGTTCCCGCCGCTGTCATCACCCGATCCAGGACCTCCCCAGGAAACGCCGAATTATCGCCCCACCGGTCCGGCCGGCCATTGGTCCGTTCGGACCGAAACTGGGAGATGAGATAGCCATGACCGCATTGCAGTTCAATGACATCCACTCCAGCCACGACTGCCCGCCGAGCGGCTCTCCCGAAGTCCTCGATGAGGTTCTCGATCTCCTCACTCGACAGTTCTCTGGCCTGTGCCCCGGTCGTCGGACAGACCATGGCCGACGGAGCAACGGGCGGACCTCCGATGACCTTGGGGTTGGCCGCTCGGCCCGCATGGTTGAGATGAATGGCGGCCAGTGATCCACCACGATGAACCGCATCGACCAGTTTCTTCAACTCAACAACGTGCTCTTCGTCGTGAATCCGAAGCTGTCTGGGGTGCTCAACCCCGTTGGGTGACACGGCGGCCGGCTCCAGAACAATCAGCCCCGTTCCGCCGCGGCCAATGCGTTCGTAGAAAGCCTCCGCATCCGGAGTGACCCGTCCACCAGGCACATTGAGCGAGGTCTTGATCGGCGCCATGATAAATCTGTTTGGCAATGACACCCGGCCAAGTTGAAATCCATCTCCGACACGCATCAGGCCCACCTCGTTTCTCCGTCTTTAGTCATATTCCAACCTCGTCGCCTCATCAGCCATCGTCACCTCGGTGATCGCATCCCATGGAGGCTCGTCCCAGGTTCCAAGTTTGGAATGGACCCTGAGGTATTTTTCAGGTATCGGATGTGTCCCGTAGACGACCTCCAGCCCATATCTGACTTCAATAAAATTCCGGAAATTCTCGATAAAGGGGCACGGCGGATAACCGACAATCAAACCCGTCGCCAGATGAATCACCTCGACACCGTTGGCCTTCATCTCATCGACCGTGTACTCGACGTTACCGCCCGGACACCCGTCGCACGAGGAATACCCGACAATCTCGACCTCGACATCCCTGTATCGGGCAAATGCCCCTTCTCGTTCTCGAACGGAACGAAAACACTTTCCCCCAGCACAACGTCGATAACGGTCACAGATGATGATCCCTATCTTTACGATCTCCTTCATGATCACCGCCTCTCGAGCCCGGTTTTCTGAGGGGCCCTTTTCTGATCATATGATCAAAAATATTCTTGTCAAGGAGAGAATCCCGAGGCGACTCGGGGCCCAAACCGAGTTGCCACAAGCATCACGGCATCCTCCGGGCCAGACGTCTGACGACGAAGGACTCCCCTCCGTGCTCGGTCTGAATCAGATGCCCATCATTAATCAGATTCTCCACAACCGACCAGTCCGCGTCACCCTGGGCCAGGAGGACTCGAACCGACTCCAATCGCATGGGATGCACCGAAGTAATGCTAAGGATGTCCTCCTCAATCCGGCCGCTGGAGAAGAAGTCATCGCCCTCGGCTTCGGTCAGGCATTCCACCCTCTTCAACCTGTCGGACAGAATGCTCCACGCGCGGGTGATGCCTGCCTCGTCCGGCACCTCAACCCCGGCTTCCGCCGGAGGCCGTGTCGGAACCGACAGGTAGGCAATCTCCGGTCGGACCTTTTCAAGAAATTGCGCAACACTCTCCAAGACCTCAGTCCCATCGTTGAGGTCCTTGACCAGCATCGTCTCGGTCATCAGCCGGCCGTCAAATTTTCCCGCAAATGTCAGAATCCCGTCGAGAATCGATGGCAGCCCAATTTTCCCATGGGGACGATCGATCTGCCGCCACGTGGTTTCATCAACGGCGTCCACCTTGAGTGAGACCCAATCCGCACCCAGCAGTTCGTCCCGAACATCTTGGCGCCAGATCAAGGACGCATTGGTGATGACACCGATGTCGATCCCCAGAGGCCGCAGCAACTCGATCTCGTATCCCAAATTGAGGTCAAGGGTCGGTTCCCCATCCGGCACAAAACAGAGGTAGTCGATCACCTGACCAGCCGCCCTGACCTCCTCGACCCGGGCCCGGACCCGATCGGCCAGCTCTTGGGGATCGTAGAACTGCTGCCTTTCGATCGACATCTGAAGCGTCCGGCCCAACTGGCAGTAGACACACGCGTAGGAGCAGATTTTTGGGGGAATATTGTTGATCCCAAGACTCTGTCCCAGACGCCGAGACGGCACCGGTCCAAAGGTCATCATCGAAAGATCCTGGGGGCCCTCCGGCGGAAGAGACGCCTGAGGGTTGCTTGCATCGAGTCCATGTTGATGGGAACTCATTGGGTCTTGCATCCTCCAGACAATTGATTTATTATCCAACGATCGTTGGAATGATGGATTCTATCATTCCTCGCCATTTGATCCAAGGAGAAACACATGTTTGAAGAGCAGAACACTCCAGAGAGAACAACTGATGTCTTGATCATCGGCGGAGGGCCCGCCGGGATTCAGGCCTCTCGAATGCTCAAAACCGAGCACCCCGAGTGGGACGTGACCGTTCTCAGGCCCGAACCCCATTCGATGGTCTACTGCGCAATTCCCTACGCCATGGAAGGACTATTCCCCATCGACAAGACCTTCAAGAACGACTCTCTCCTGACGGAAGTCGGCGCCAATCTGCTCCGCCTCAAGGCCACCAGGGTCAATGCTGAAGAAAAAACTGTCAATCTGGAAGACGGCACAACCATCGGTTACGACAAGTTGTTCATCTGCGTCGGCGCCGTTCCCGTACGGCCTCCCATCCCGGGCGCCGACCTCCCAAACGTCTACACCGTCAAGACCGGCGCCGACATGATCCGGCTGATGAAACGGTTGAACGGAGGAAAGGACCCTGACGCGACTCCTTCTCCCGGTGTAGTGCCGGAAGGCCTGACGGCGGTCGTGGTCGGCGCCGGTGCCATCGGGTTGGAACAGGCAACCGCCTACCGAGCCCGAGGCGCCGAAGTCCACCTGGTCGAGATGCAGAACCGGGCCCTCCCGATGATGCAGGATTGCGAGGTTTTCTCCGAAAAAATCACCCAGGAAATCCTCAAGACCGGCATTCACTTTCATGTTGGAGTGTCCGTCGAACAGATCCTCGGCAACGAAGAGTGCGAGGCTGTGATCCTCTCCAACGGGACGCGAATCGAGATGCAGCCGGGGCGGGATTTCGTCGTTCTCGCAATCGGCATGAAACCGGAAATCGAATTCCTCGACCTCAACCTTTTCGAACATCAGCGAGACGGCCTGGTGGTCGACCGCAGGATGCGCACCAACGTCCCGGACGTCTGGGCGGCCGGTGACTGCACGACCTATCACTCGGGCATCGACGGCAAACCAATCGGAGGCAAGTTGGCGACCAACGCCGTTCCCATGGCCAAGATCGCCGCACAGGACATGTTGGGCTACGACGCGGAGTACCCGGGCTTCAACGGGGCGGTCACCGTCATGGGCGACCTCCGCATCGGTGGAACCGGCTTCACCGAGACCTTCGCTCGTTCACGGGGTCTCGATGTCTTCTCGACCACTGCCGAACTACCGGTCCGGTTCCCGATGATGCCCGACAAGGGATTCATCCGGATTCGCCTGACCTTCGAAGAGGACAATCTCCGACTGGTCGGCGCCCAGATGATCGGAACGGAGTCGGTGGCCGACCGAATCGACCTGATGACCATGGCCATCCAACAGGGTATGACCGCTCGAGATCTCGGCCGTTTGAGCTATTCGGCCCAGCCGTGGCAGACTTTCTTCCCTGCAAAGAACGTCATCGTCGAGGCGGCGACCGCAGCATTGAACCGGCAACGATCATCATGACGCTTGCGCCGACCGATTACCCAGCGAAACTCAAGGATCGAGCCGCGTTCGGGCGGGTTGCCATGATCCTGGGGGCCCTGGCCAACCCCGTCCGACTGGAGATTGTTGAGCTCCTGGCCCAGTGCGAACGTTCGGTCGACGCTCTTGCAAAGAAGTGCAACCAGCCCCTGAAAAACATCTCTCATCACCTGCAGAAACTGCATTCGGCCGGCATGGTTGAGAGGAGATCCGAGGGGCGAACGGTGATCTATTACTTGACCGATCCAGCCATCGCTACCTTCTGGTCCCAGGCCAGGCACTTTGCGGAGGAAAGAATCTCCAATCTGATTTCCCGGGCCGGGGGAGAATCTCCTTCGATCCATGGCATTGAACTCAATCCGGAGATCCTCAACGAAATGCTGGGCAATGATCAAGTCACCGTGATCGACGTCCGCCCACAGGAGGAATACTCGGCAGGACATCTTCCCGGCGCCCGATCCGTACCGTTGGAATCACTCAAAGAGCAGATGGAAGGATTCCCCAGGGACAAGCCCGTCATCGCCTATTGCCGCGGCCGCTACTGCCTCTTGGCAGAACTGGCCGTCGATGTGCTGGAGAACTCCGGATTCGAAGCCACGCGATTCAACGACGGCGTCATCGAATGGCGAGACGCCGGGTTGGATGTCGAAAAAACTGCTACCGGTTCATAGATCCCCGAAGGCGGATCATCTCCCGCCAGGGCCCCGTTGCCTTAAGGCGCCCCAGGTTGCCGACATGGCCCCCGAAGGTCCGATTGATGAAGACCGCATCCGAGGGGAAATTCATGTCCGTGGCCTCGGACCAGGAACTCAGGCCCAACTGCATCATCTCGTCGACCAGGTCGTCCGTCCCGAAGGTGTAGGGTGGATCCTCCCGGACGATGCGCCCTAGAACTTCGGCATAGGCATTTGCAATCTCGGCGGGGAACAGTCGCCCGTCACCCTTGAAGATCCCGATCGTCTTGAGAATAGCCGGGATCTCCTCCCATCGATCTTCGAGGACGGCCAGCATCAAGAAGGCATAGCCCTGGGCCAGGTCCTGCGGAACCCGTTTGACACATCCGAAGTCGTATACGACGACCGAGCCGTCTTCCCGAAAAGCAAAATTGGCCAGATTGGGATCGGCGTGGACCGTCCGGTGCTCGAACAGGCCTCGCAAGACAAAATCCAGCAGAACCTGCCCCCACCGGTCACGTAGATCCTGGGGAACGTCGGCCGAACAGGCCTGGTCCGGAGTCAGGCCATCAACGAATTCCATCGTCAGGACGTTCTTCGTACTGGCCTCGGACACAACGCCGGGGATGATGATCTCCGGCGTGTCGGCCCAGAGTTTTGCCATCTCCACCATCGTCCGGGCCTCGACCTCATAGTCCAACTCCTCGACCAGACGATCCCGAATCTCCCCCCAGAAGGGATCGAAGTCTATGTCCGAAAACATCCCCCACAAGGCGCCGACCAGGACCTTGAGGTTCTTGAGGTCGGCTGAGACAATCTGATCGATCAGGGGATACTGGATCTTGACCGCAACGTCCCGCCCATCCCTGAGTCTGGCCCGGTGGACCTGGCCGATCGAGGCCGCGGCAAAGCCCTCCGCATCCATCGACTCGAAGATCTCATCGAAGGAGCCCAGCGCGCCCTCAACCTCGAAACGCATGATCTCCGGCGGAACCTTCGGCGCCTGTTTCTGCAGCGTACCCAGAATTTCCGCCACCTCGGGCGGCAGCATGCTCTCCTGAAGCGAGAGCATCTGGCCGACCTTCATCGCCGCGCCCTTGAGTTCACCGAGGCTTTCGACCACCCGACGGGCGTTCAGAACCAGCGTATCCGCCCGCTGTTTGCGCCTCGAGTCCTCGCTGCGCCCGATCTCCATCAAACGATGACCGGCCACCGAGGTCCCCACCCGCCCTACCAGGGCGCCGAGTTTGAGAGATCTGTGGAGGGCCGATGTGATGGGTTGTTTCTTGGTCATATCAACGCCCCATCAGGGACCCTGGGAGGCCGGCGAAGCAACCTTCTGCCAGTCGCCAACCCCGGATCCAAGCATCCAAGACGCTTCAATTCCTGTCGCACCGTGAAACCGCCGCCCTCAAACCTGATGCCAAAGATGACGATCCAGCGCCGTTCGAATGGCCTTCATGTCTGAAATTGAGAGTTCCCCCGCCTTGTCGAGGAGCCTGTTCTTCGAAACGGTCCGAATCTGTTCACACAACGCCTTGCTGTCCCGATCCAACCCGCTCGCAGCTGCAGGAATCAACACCTGAAACGGGAAGACTCTGCTGACCCGATTCGACAGGGGGATGATGGTCACGGTCAGACTTGTGTTATTTGCCAAATCATTCTGAAGAATGAGGGCAGGGCGGCACTTCCCAATTTCGGAGCCCACCACAGGATCGAGATTCACCCAGTAGATTTCTCCCCGTTTCATGGCAGACCGTCCACCTCAAGATTATCCCAACCGGTTTCAAGAGACGGCTCTCGGGCTTCGGCCTCGTATCCCTGAGCCATTTCAAGGCCAAGCTGTTCTCGTTTCAGTCGTTCGACCCGCTCAGCAACGCTCTCCCGAACAAACCTACTGAGAGGCACCCCTTGAGCCAAGCGCCCAACCTCTTCAATCAACGTATCTGGTATGATCACCGTGGTGCGCATTACGCATATCCCCCGTCATCAAAAGAGCATATCATGGAGTGAATAAATCCGAGGTGGGCTTCTGGATCAAGAGCAACTGGATCAACAAGACCGCATCTACACCCGACAGCACCGATTGTTGCACCTTCCCTGTCTCCGCGAGGTCTGAGCAAACCGATCTCAATCGGACCACGGGCTATTGGGAAGAGGTGGGGGAACGAAGCGCGGCATCACGGCGGGGTATAGAGTTGTTTCGGGTTCAAAGGTCACCGTCATTGGATCACCGGTGACCTCATCGATGATCGACGCATAGCTCAAGGTTCCGCACGAAGAGGATATGTTACTGACTATCGCGTACCCCACCTCGAACCCTAACGGCGCAACGTCGTTGAGCTGGAGCCAGCTGTCGGCGCCAATTTCGATGCCTCCTAAATCGACGCTCTGTTCACCGTTCCCGTCGAAGAGTACGACGCTAACCCAGCAGGTACGATCGAACGGATTCATGAAACCAATGTTCGTCCTGAACGCCTGGCCGCCTCGGATAGGTGCCAACACTCCGGATTGAGTCCGCATGGTCTCCTGCTTCACCGCCGGCATCAGCTGCCCGTAGCTTCCCCCACTGGCGAGATTTGCGGTCCGTCCAGAGACGCTCAGAGGCACGGTTGAGTCTATTCGAACAAAGCCGGCGACCTGGTCGGTGAGTCCAAACAAGGTGACCACCACGTCATGCCAGTTCATCGACTCTCCATCTGCAATCTCGACCCACTGTTCGGCAACGCCACTCTGGTGAAACAGCCTCAAGCGCATCAAGCCATTTGCGCCGGAGTGGTTGGTGGCGGAAAGATCAGACGACCACTGTGCACCATGCACACCTTCTCTGTGGGCAATCCCGGCCACCGCATACTTGAAATCACCACCCCTGTACTCGTATCCTTTTGGAAATATTTCACAGGTCTCTAAATCGATATCCTCTTCGTATACATTTCCCCCTGTTCTGAAGTGGGCGGACTCGCCCGGTTGGAGGGCATAACCATAACCACCGATCCTGCCGCCCTCCCGAACAAAAGAGTCTTGGGTAATGACCAGCAATCCAGCAGCATCCCGAGCCACCGCCATCACGCTGATTCCGACCAAAGGAACAGTTCCGGTGTTCTTGACCGTTCCACCGACACCCGTGTACATACCTCCTTCAATACCGAGGTCACCGACCAGCTCGAGCGACGGAGTGACTGGGATCAAGGTGGTGTCGCGGCCGTCCATGAAAACGACCACACGATCGATCGAGGGGTCTGATGACAACACGAGCGCCGAGAACCACAGACTCTCACCCGCCCTCGTGCAAGAATCCCCCAACACATCAACTTCACTGGCACAAACCGAGGTATGGCTGACCCTCCCGGGTAATACACGGTCAAGTTCCCCTGCACTGTTGTACACGGCGACATCGACAGTTACGTCTGTGACCGGCGAAGCACCTTGGTTGTGTATTTCTCCGTGAATCTCCGTGTACATCGGACCAAACCAGTATGCCGATACGCTGCCCTCCACCAGTCGGAGGTCGACATTCGGGTGGAAATCCTGGCAGGAACTCCTGCCGACTGCGGGGAGAACACGAGCACCGTCTTCAGCAAACACGACCCCACAAGAGATCGTGAGAATTACCCCAGTGATCGCTGCAAGAAGATACACTCTCATTGATCCGTCCTCCTTGACTCTCTTTGCCAACCCTTGTGGAGATCAAACACACCAATCACTCTAACAAACCGAGCCGAAGATGTCGTGCAAATGGGATGCGAGAAACGGAAGTTATTCTTGCGCGACCCCTGACTCCAGCCCCACCCTACCAGCCAACCAACTCCGCCAGGGTTTGACCGGGATCCTCGGACCGAACCAGCGTCTCACCGATCAGGAAGGCATCGTAGCCGGCCTCGGTCAATCGAACGATGTCCCCGTTGTCCTTGATTCCGCTTTCGGCGACTTTGACCCGGTCAGCCGGCAGTTCAGACCCAAGTTCAATGACCCGTTCGACGCTGGTCTCGAAGTTCGCAAGATTGCGCGCATTGACACCGAGGATCTCGGCGCCCGATGCAACTGCCGGCCCGGGATCTTCATCGACGAAGATTTCCAGCAACACCTCGATCTCCAGGTCCCTCGCCAACTCCAGCAGCCGCGAGGTCAACTCCCGATGGAGGAGCCGCTGGATCAACAAAACAGCATCGGCGCCCATCAACGCTGTCTCGTACAGCTGCCGCTCGCAGACGATGAAGTCCTTTCGGAGTACCGGCAGGCCAACACCCTTCCGAACATCGGAGATCCACCGGGGATCACCGAGGAAGAACTCGGGCTCGACGACCACGGAGATCGCCGCCGCCCCGCCGGCCTCGTAGGCTCGCGCCAGCTCCACCGGGTCAAAGGGTTCTCTGAGGATCCCGGCCGACGGGGAGGCGTGCTTGCACTCGGCCAGGATCTGGGGACCAGACGCAGCCAGGGCTTGCCGCAAGGACCGCAGCCCCCCGGCCCTGCGCCGATCAACGGCTGCGCGTGCTGCGTCCTCAAGATCAGGCCTCGGCGGGGTTGCCGCCATGCGTTCCTCGGCCGCGCGGACGATTGAATCGAGGATCGTGGATGACGACTCGTTCACAACTCCCCCAACACTCTCGAGTGGTCCTGCGCGCCCTGAAGGACGCGCCTACATTTTCCTCCCTTGTCCCATGAGGACTCAGACTGAGCCACCAAAACTGTTCTAACCACCACCCACCGCCTCAATCGACCGCCGGGCCAGTTGATCGAGTTTTCGAAGGGCCTCACCGGAGACGATGACCTGCCGTGCGCGTTCCAGGCCTTGGGCCAGATCATCCACAACCCCGCCGACCACCAGGGCAGCTGCAGCGTTGAGAGCCACGGCCTCGGTGGCAGCCGAGTGTTCCTCCCCCGAGAGCACATCCCGCAGGCGCTGTGCATTGAAGGCGACGTCGCCTCCCCGGAGCGTTTCCGGGTCTCCGGGCTTGACACCCAGTTCGACCGGATCAACCATCGTCACGCCGACGACCCGACCCCCTTGGATCTCGACCATACGAGTCGGGGCAAAGACCGACACCTCATCCAGGCCGTCATCGGAGTGGAGGACCAGTGCGTGAACGGCCCCCAACTCCGCCAGGGCCTTGGCCATGACGTCCTGCACTTCTCGACCCCACACCCCGACGACCTGTCGTCCCACGCCCGCCGGGTTGGTCAGGGGCCCCAGAAGATTGAAGACCGTCCGGACCTTCAGCGCCCTTCTGATCGGCATGACGGCCTTCATTGCCGGATGAAGGCGAGGTGCAAAGAGAAAAGAAATCCCAACCTCGTCACAGATTCTGCCCAGCGCGTCTGCCCCAAGGTCAAGGTTGACACCCAGGGCCTCGAGCACGTCCGCCGAGCCACATCGCGAAGAAACCGAACGGTTGCCATGCTTGGCCACCGGAATACCCGCAGCCGCGGCCACCAGGGCTGCCGCCGTCGAGATATTGATCGTGTCGGCGCCGTCCCCCCCGGTTCCACAGGTGTCAATGGCCCGGTCACGATCGATGATGGGCACCGCGATAACCCGTTCCCTCATCGCCCGGGCGGCCGACGCCACCTCGATGGCTGTCTCTCCCTTGGCCCGAAGACCAATCAGAATTCCTGCCGCGGCGGGCTCAGGGATTTCTCCATCCATCATGGCGCCTACGAAGGCCGTCATTGCCTCGGGCGCCACATCGTCTCCGGCAAGAAGTCCATTGAGAACATCCTTGGTGTCGATCGTCATGCCCAGGCCTCCCTGACCGCAATGCCGGCCTTCTTGAGGAACCGTGCCAGGATGTCCATGCCGCACCTCGAGAGGTAACTCTCGGGGTGAAACTGGACGCCGAAGTGGGGATGCGCCGTGTCTTCGAGGGCCATCACCAGGCCATCCTCGGTCCACGCCGTCACCCGCAGAGTCTCCGGAAGACTCGATCGATCGACGATCAGGGAGTGGTAGCGGGTCGCCTCGAAGGGGTCGTCGAGACCAGCAAAGAGAGTCGAATGATCGTGGTGAATCGGCGATGTCTTTCCATGAACCGGTTCCGGCGCCCGCACGACCCGGCCGCCGTGGACCTGGGCCAAAGCCTGCTCGCCCAGACAGATACCAAGGAGGGGAACGCCCACAGCCGC
>CAYSHZ010000089.1:0-12545 GCA_964430905.1 uncultured Thermoanaerobaculia bacterium
GTGGTCTTCCTCTACCCCAGCTCCATCGCCGCCTACGGCCTGCCGAACCTCGAGACCCGTGCCCGTGCCGGCCGGGTCAAGGAACACGAGTGGAACATGCCGACGACGATGTATGGCTGCAACAAGCTCTACTGCGAACACCTGGGCCGGTACTACTCACGCTACTTCAAGCAACTGGCGGCGGAGACCCTGTCGGGCAAGGTGGATTTCAGGGCCATTCGCTTCCCCGGACTGATCTCGGCAATGACGATGCCTTCGGGGGGAACTTCGGACTACGCTCCGGAGATGATCCACGCCGCAGCCAAGGGCGAGCCCTACGCCTGCTTTGTCGAGCCGGACACCCGCATCCCCTTTATGGTGATGGCCGATGCCGTGGAGGCGACCCTGCGCCTGGCAGCGGCGCCCCGCGAGAACCTCTCCCAGACGGTCTACAACATCACGGCCTTCAACCCCTCGGCCGCGGAGATTCGTGACCTGGTCATGGAGGGTTTTCCCGGGGCGGAGATCTCGTTCGAGCCCGATAGCCGGCGCCTGGCGATCGTCGACACCTGGCCCGCCGACGTCGACGACTCCGCTGCCCGCGAGGACTGGGGCCACGCTCCGAAGTATGGACTGGAGGACGGGTTCAAGAACTACCTCTTCCCCAGGATCCGGGACCACTATCGAGGGTAAGCCGTGGACCGCTCGGCCGGAATCCTGCTGCATCCCACGTCCCTTCCCTCTCCGCACGGGATTGGGGACATCGGTCCAGGCGCCCACGACTACATAAAGTGGTTATCTGAGGCCGGGGCCGGCTGGTGGCAGATTCTCCCCCTGTGCCCTCCCGGACCGGGATTCTCGCCCTATTCAGCAACGTCGACCTTCGCCGGCAACCCGTTTCTGGTGTCGCCGGAACTGCTGGTCGAGGACGGACTCCTGGCGGCCGGGGATATTCAATCGCCTCCGTCCTTCCCGGAGGGGTTGTTGGATGTGGGCGCCGCGGTGGGTTGGAAGACGAAGATCCTCCGCCATGCGTGGGATCTATTTCGAAGGGGTTCCGCTGATCACCTCCGGGAGGCATGGGAAGAATTCGGAGAGCATGACGGCTGGTGGCTCGCAGACTACGGACTCTTTGCAGCCCTCAAGGACCATCACGGTGGTTCGGCCTGGACGGACTGGTCCCGGGGCCTGGTTCACCGGGAGCCGGAGGCCGTGGCCGAGGCGGTGAAGGCACTGGGAGACGAGATCGCGTTCCACCAGTTCTGCCAGTTCCTCTTTTTCAGGCAGTGGACCCGGCTGAAGGCGGTGGCCGCGGACCATGGAGTCTCCATCCTCGGGGATCTTCCGATCTTCGTCGCCCTGGACTCGGCCGATGTCTGGGCCCATCCGGAGCTGTTTCTCCTCGACGAGGACAGGTGTCCGACGGTGGTCGCCGGAGTGCCTCCAGACTACTTCAGCGAGACGGGGCAGCTCTGGGGCAATCCCCTGTACGACTGGGAGCGCCACCAAAACGACGACTATTCCTGGTGGATAGCCAGGACCCGCCACGCGTTGAATCTGGTCGATGCCGTCCGGCTGGACCATTTTCGGGGCTTCGCAGCCTTCTGGGAGGTTCCCTCTACCGAAGCTACGGCGATCAACGGGCGTTGGGTTCCGGGACCGGGACGTCAGCTTTTCGATGCGCTGGAAGGTGCGATCGGATCCCTGCCGCTGGTTGCGGAGGATCTCGGGGAGATCACGCCGGATGTGATCGAAATGAGGAAAGACCTGGGCCTGCCGGGGATGGCCATTTTGCACTTCGCTTTCTCACCGGAGCCGCGTTCGTCGTTCATCCCCTACAGGCTCGAGCGAGACGTCATCGTCTACACCGGGACGCACGACAACAACACGACCGTCGGCTGGTACGAGGAGGACGCCTCGCCCGAGGAGCGTGATCTCGTCAGGCGCTACACGCAGTCGGACGGATCGGAGGTTCACTGGAGCCTGATCACTGAGGCCCTTGCCTCAGTGGCGGACGTGGCGATCGTGCCCCACCAGGATCTCTTCGGCCTCGGCGCCGGGGCACGGATGAACACGCCGGGGCTGGCAGAGGGCAACTGGACCTTCCGTCTGACGAACGAAATGCTGGATGCGGACGTTGCCGCCCGGTTCAGGAACCTGGTCGATACCTACGGCCGAAAGATCCGGGCGGATCGATGATTGGGGAAATGCACCCGCTCCCTCTGGGGCCGGACCAGTTGGCGCCGGAGATTCTCCGTCTGGCCCAGGCGGAGGCGCCACGGCCGGAGTTCTTCAGGCGGCTGTGTGCGGCTCTGGCATCGACGGTCCGCAGCGGCACGATCAACCTCTGGGTTGTCGAGGGGCCGGTGTGGCTGGATCTCAGGTGGGATCGAGAGAGTGGTTTTTCGGCTCGCAGGAGGTCTGCGCCCGAGAGTGTCACGGTCGAGGCCTTGAGCCTCCTTGCGGGATGGGAGCCCGAGGGATGGGATCACGACGTCCTGACCGTCAGGGTCGGCAGGGCCCCGGACGCTTCCAGCGTCACGGTTTTGACGCTGGTCGCCGGTGATCGAACCCTGGGGTGGTTGGCCTTTCCGGGGTCTGATCCGGCCTATCTGGTCGAGAGGGAGGCCGAGGAATTTCTACGTGTCTCCGAGACCCTGGCGATCGCCCTGGAGCAGCAGCGATTGTTGGCCGCCGTTCGTGAGAGGGTCAAGGAACTGACCTGTACCTATGGACTCTCGGGGTTGATTGATAGCCCTGATGCGCTGGAAATTTTGCTGGCAAAGGCCGCCGCGTTGATCCCGCCGGCGCTGCAGTACCCGGAAGTCGCGGTCGCCGGAATCGTCCTGGATGGCGATGCCTTTGGAGAGCCGGTGGATCGGGTAACGGCTGAGTTCAAGACCCCGCTGATCATCGGAGGCGCCGAACGCGGCTGGGTCGAGGTGGGCTACACCGAAGAACCACCGCGGCTGGGTGATGCGGTCTTTCTGCCGGAGGAGATCGAGCTTCTGGCGACGGTTGCGCGTCAGATCTCGGGCCTGGTCGAACGGCGGGAGAATGCACACCAGCGGGAGAAGCTGGAGCGCCGCCTTCGCCATGCCGACCGTCTTGCAACGATCGGGACGCTGTCCGCGGGCGTAGCCCACGAACTCAATGAACCCCTGGGAGCGGTCCTGGGCTTTGCGCAACTGGCCGCGGGACATCCGGATGTACCTGAGGCGGTTTCCGGAGACTTGAAGAAGATCGAGGATGCCGCCCTCCACGCCCGGGAAATTGTGCGCCAACTGATGCTCTTCGCCCGGCGGGATCCTCCCTTGACCCAGTCGACCGAGTGGGAGGCCGTGGTCACTGCGGCCTTGGAGCTGACCAGTGTCCGGTGTCGGGATGCCGGTATCGTCGTCATCGAAGAACGGGATGCCGAGAGCGTTCTGGTCGATGCCGATCCGGCACGCCTCCAGCAGGTCGTGGTCAATTTGATCGTCAATGCGGTCCAGGCGATGCCCGAGGGCGGGACGTTGACCCTGAGAACGAGGTCCGAGGATGAATCGGCGGTCCTTGAGGTCGAGGACACCGGCGTCGGGATGGATGAACGGGTCCGGGAGCGGATCTTCGTGCCCTTCTTTACGACCAAGGATGTCAACGAGGGGACCGGCCTGGGCTTGGCGGTGGTCCACGGCATCGTTACGGCTCACGAGGGCAGCATCGTGGTGGACAGCGTGGCCGGGCAGGGTTCGCGTTTCGAGGTCCGTCTACCCCGGAGCGGGAGGACGGTCAGTCGTTCGAAGGGGGACGGAAGATGACCCAGGGAGCACGAATCCTCGTCGTCGATGACTCGCCGGCAACCCTGGAGGTCGTTGGCCGCATCCTGACCCAGAGTGGTCACCAGGTGGAAACGGCGCCGGATGTAGCCCAGGCGGTTCGGTGTCTCGAGGGCATCGCTCCGGATCTTGTCATCACGGATTTTCGGATGCCGGGGGCCGACGGACTCGACCTGGTCCGGCATGTTCGGGAGAATCTTCACCGAACGGCGGTCATCATGTTGACGGGGTTTCCCTCGATCGAAGGTGCGGTCGAGGCGGTCAAGGGTGGCGCCGAAGCCTATCTAACCAAGCCCTTCACCCAGACCGAGCTGCTGGAGACGGTCAGCCGGGTTCTCGAGGCCTTCGAGGGCCGACGAGTCGATGCCCGGAGTTCCCACACCAGTTTGCCCCTGGTGGGACGTTCCGATGCCGCGCGCTCCCTTCGGGCGGCGGTGGAAGTTGCTGCCCTTTCCCATGGTCCGGTATTGATCGAGGCACCGATCGGGGCAGGCGGTCTGCCCCTCGCCCGTGCCCTTCATGACGCAGGCGGTCGAGCCTCGTGTGTGTTTGCAGTCGGCCGCTGTGACCTCCTGGTGGACCCCAGCCGGGAACTCTTCGGCGATGGCGAGGCCGAGGGCCTCGTTGGAGGGGCGGATCATGGGACCTTCGTCGTCGTTAATCCCGAGTACCTCAACGAGGTGGCTCAGGTTCATCTCTTGAGGCTGATCCAGGAGCGAAGGATCATCCCCGTCGGGGGAGGCCGGGGCGTGCCGGTCGATGTCAGGGTCATCGCTGTTTCTTCGAGAGACCTCGAAAGACAGGCGGGAACGGGCCATTTTCGCAGGGACCTCCTGGAGCGGTTGTCGGAACAGAGAATTCGAGTGACGCCTCTGACGCACCGCAGGGAGGATATTGTCGATCTGGTCCACGAGATTGTCGCCCAGGAGAGTGAGTTGCTGGGGTGTACGCCGCCGAGCGTCAGCGACAAGGCGCTTGAGGCCCTGGTCGGGGCGACGTGGTCGGGAGACATGGAGGAGCTGGCATCGACCTTGAGAACGGTGGTCGGAGTTGTCGCCGGTCGGCCGATCGAGATTGCCGATCTGCCCCTCAGGTTCAGGTTCAATGCTGCGGAGGTCCCGGCAGATATTCTGCCCCTTCGAGATCTGGAGGCGGCTCATATTCGGGCGGTTCTTGCCAGGGTGGGAGACAACAAGACCGAAGCTGCCCGCCTGCTGGGTATCGACCGGAAGACCCTGCGAGCCAAGTTGCAGAAATCGTAAAGGGGGGGGTTGAGTCCGGCCGGTGGAATGCTACACTCCCCGCCCGGTCGATGGGACCGAACGAGTCATGACGAAGGCTTTGAAGACCACCCTGCCCCCGCTGGACGGCATCCTCGATCTCGACGAGCCCGAGGTCCAGGCTGAGAGTCTGACCCCCGAGAACTGTCCCGAGCCTGAGTGGAGTGGCGACGAGCTGCTCCAGATCGACGTCAAGGGCCGAATCTGGGTCCGGGGCGGCCGGTTCTTTGGCGGAAGGGTCGTCGGCAAGGTTGGCGGCGAAGACGGCGAGGCCGTCATTGCGATGCTGGCCGACCGGTTCAAGGCCCTGGAGGATCGCTGGAATCTGCTGAAGAAGGAAATTTCGGGCACCCACAATATGGTCCGCCACCTCAAGTCCCTGCGGTCGTTCATCCATTGGGTCGAGGGCGCCCAGGCCATTGGGGACTTTGCGGCCCTGCTGGAGAAGGCCTACGGCGAACTGGACCGGATCGAATCCCAGCTGGAGACGAGCCGGACGGTCAAAGAGGAGCTGGTCGTAGAGGCCGAGAAGCTGGGAGATTCAACCTCCTGGCGGTCGACGGCCGATGCCATGGCCGAGCTGATGGAGAGATGGAAGAAGGCGGGCGCGGGCGGCGGGGATGAGGATGAGGCCCTGTGGCTGCGTTTCAAGACTGCCCGGAAGGTGTTCTTTGATCGTCGTTCCGAACACTCCGCAGAGTTGCGCCAGACCCGGCGCGAGGGAGAGCAGGCCAAGGAGGATCTGATTGCCCGGGCCCAGGCCCTCGCGGATTCCACGGACTGGGACGCGACCTTCGATGCCATGCAGGAGCTGATGGAGGAGTGGAAGAAGGCGCCGTCGCCGGGGCGAAGGCAAGACGAAGAGCTCTGGCAGCGGTTTCGGGCCGCGCGCGAGCCCTTCTTCGAGGCGCGCAAGGCCCACTTCGCCCAGCAGCGCCGCCGTCACGATCGGGGCCCGCGGGATCAGGGCCGGCCCAGGGGACGCTCGCAGGGGCCGCGGGGCAGAAGCGGTTCGACCGCCTCCCCGGGCGCCCGGCGTTCGTCCAACCAGGGGAGCCTCCACGCCTCCCTCGCCGAACTGGTCGGGCCACTGAGGGATCTCTTCCCGGCCGACCGCAAGGACGAGGACGACTAGGAGCCTTTTGGGCAAAGGTCGCTCTGGGGGCACTCTTTGAAGGCGATGGTAAGGTTGGTCGGCAGGTGTATTCACGCCATCATCGCCGGCCACGACCGGTTTTTTCGGAGGCTCCATGTCAGATTTCAACGAGATCTACCCGCCCAAACCCCACATCGTCGAAGGCGCACATATTGGCTCGATGGAGGAGTACCTCCGTCTCTACCGCCTCTCCCTTGATGACCCGGAGACCTTCTGGGCGCGGCAGGCCGATCGACTGAGCTGGTTCCATCCCTGGAGTACGGTCTTCGACAGCGACTACGACAATGTTGACTGCGGCTGGTTCCTCGGCGGCAGGCTCAACGCCTGCTACAACTGCGTCGATCGCCATCTGGAAACGCGGGGCGACCAGGATGCGATCATCTGGGTCAAGGATGAACCGGGCGAGTACGAGCACATCAATTACCGCCAGCTGAAGCACGAGGTCAGCCGGGTGGCCAACGTCCTGCGGTTTCACGGAGTCCGGGCCGGTGACCGTGTCTGTATCTACATGCCGATGATTCCCGAACTGGCCTATACAATGCTGGCTTGTGCCCGGATCGGCGCGGTCCACTCGATCGTCTTCGGTGGGTTCTCGGCGGAGTCCATCAGGGACCGGATCATCGATGCCCGGGCCAAGGTGGTTGTCACGGCCAACGAAGGCGTCAGGGGCGGCCGCATCATCAACCTCAAGGAGACGGTCGACCGGGCAGTCGACGGCCTGGATCTGATTGAAACGGTTCTGGTGGCACGCCGAACTTCGACCGAGGTTCCGATGCAACCGGGGCGCGATTGGTGGCTGGACGAGGAGTGCCGCAAACAGCGTTCGACCTGCACCTACGAGTGGATGGGTTCGGAGCAGCCCCTGTTCATCCTCTACACGTCGGGATCGACGGGCAAACCCAAGGGGGTTCTCCATACGACCGGGGGTTACATGGTCTATGCGGCCATGACCCACGAGTTGGTCTTCGATTACCATCCGGGCGATGTCTACTTCTGTGCCGCCGATATCGGCTGGATCACAGGTCACAGCTACATTATCTACGGCCCCCTGGCCAACGGAGCGACGACGGTGATGTTCGAGGGTGTGCCAACCTACCCCGACGCCGGAAGGTATTGGCAGATCGTCGATGACCTGGGGGTTAACATTTTCTATACGGCGCCGACGGCGATTCGGGCGATCAACAGGGCGGGGAACGAACCCGTCACCAGATGGTCCCGGAAGAGCCTTCGCATCCTGGGAACCGTCGGGGAACCGATCAACCCCGAGACTTGGCGCTGGTATCACGATGTTGTCGGCGAGGGCCGGTGTCCGATCATCGACACCTGGTGGCAGACCGAAACCGGAGGCATTCTGATGACGCCCCTGCCGGGCGTGACGCCCCTCAAGCCGGGGTCGGCGACCCTGCCTTTTTTCGGTATCAGGCCGGTCGTGGTCGACGAGGAGGGGACGGTGATCGAGGGCAACGACATCGAGGGCAATCTGTGCATCGACCAGTCGTGGCCGGGTCAGGCGCGTACCGTGTGGGGCGATCACGAGCGCTTCCAGGAGACCTACTTTTCGAGATTCCCCGGGCTCTACTTCACCGGTGACGGATGTCGCAGGGACTCGGACGGCTACTACTGGATCACCGGTCGGGTTGATGACGTGATCAACGTCTCCGGGCATCGTATGGGAACTGCCGAGGTCGAGAGTGCCCTGGTCGCCCACGAGGCCGTGGCGGAGGCGGCGGTGGTCGGCTTTCCTCACGAGATCAAGGGCCAGGGCATCTTCGCCTATGTCATTCTCAATCTCGAGGCCGAGGGACAAGCGCCGGAAGAGCTTGTGGGCGCCCTCAAGGAGCAGGTCCGGCACGTCATCGGGCCCATCGCGACGCCAGATCGAATCCTGATCGTTCCCGGTCTGCCCAAGACCCGTTCGGGCAAGATCATGCGGCGTATCCTGCGCCGGATCGCGGCGGGGGAGTACGGTGACATGGGCAACGTGACGACCCTGGCCGATCCCGACATCGTTGAGACGCTGGTGGGCCTTCATCGGGCCCGGTTCGGCGATCGTTGATGCCATAAGGCCGAGGGTTGTCTCGGTCCGGGCGAAGAGTTACCCGTTCGGTGTATCGGCCATCTCGAGATCTTCGGTATCTTCGTCGGCGAAGACGACCTCGACGGCGACGATCCGGCCCTGGCCCCACTGCGCTTCGGCCAAGAGCCAGGAACGGACGAAGTCGGTCACTCTCGTCCTGCAGATCTCCCGAACCAGGTCAATTCTTCGGGGTGATTTCGCCCGGGCGCTGAGCCGTAGCGAGAGGCTCTGCTCGAGATCGTCCATTACATCGTGTTCGTCGAAACGGAGCCACGATCCCTCGATGCGCTTCTCCATGCCGTCGGTGTGGATCGCCGGCGGCAGAGTCGGTCGGATGGATGGCGCCTGAACCCGGCAAACGCCGTCTCGAACACTGAGTTTCCACTGATCGTCGAGACGCAGGTGATAGCGATAGGTCACCGGAACCCGGATCTCCGAAACCGTCGTTCCCAGCGGGACCAGATCGTAGAAGGCACGCTTCTCGTCACGCCGTTCGAAGGTCTCGGTCGCCTCGAGCTGGGCAAGCTCAAGCAGCATGCCTTCGGTTCCCAGGGTCGGGATGGCGGCGGTGAAGGTCTCGGTGATCATCGTCGAGGTGAAGCCGGCGCCCAGCCCCTTGACGGCCTCGGCGGTCCTGTCTACCACTTCCAGGGCGGTCTCGCTGCCGATTCGGAGGGCAGAGTGGATGATCAGCCAGCCTGCAACAAGGATCGCGATGATGACCGCCGGCCATCGGGCGAGGCGGAGGGCCTCGATCCAGGCGTTGGGTTCGGAGTCGCTCCTCATCAGTGGATTGTAGCGGGATTTTCATGGTTACGGAGGCCTAAGGGCTGATGAGGCCTGCTGGTTCTGGCCACTTGGTGTCCCAGGGTCTACAATGCGCCCATGAGTGAGACACCTTCCCCAGTTGACCTTGGGACCATGCCGAATGGCATGATCCCGGAGCTTTCGTTGATGATGCCGGCATACAACGAGGAGGAGATTCTTCCCATTGCGCTGGATGAGGCCGTGACGGCACTCAATGCCCAGGTCAGTAGCTGGGAAATTGTGATCGTCGACGACGGTTCAACTGATCGGACCCCGGAGATCCTGGCGGAGTGGGTTGATCGGGAACCCCGCATTCGGGTCGTCACCAACAATCCCAACCGGGGCTATTCCCAGGCCCTGATCCGTGGATTTCATGCCTGCGATCTCGACGTGATCTTCTATACCGATGCCGACGCCCAGTTCGATCTGATGGAGATCAGCCGGCTCTATCCGTTGATCGCCGAGGCCGACATGGTCGCGGGCTACAGGGTCGGGCGGCAGGATCCCTGGTTTCGGCTGGTGACTTCGGGTGTCTACAACGCAATCCAGGGACTGGTCCTCGGGGTCAGGGCTCGAGACGTCAACTGCGCCTTCAAGTTTTTCAGGCGAGATTTCTTCGAAAGGGTCAATCTCTCCAGTGATGGATTCCTGATCGATGCCGAACTCTATGCCCGGGCCGACCGGGCGGGCCTGCGGTGGGCGCAGGGCCCCGTTACCCATCGGCCGCGAACCGAGGGTGAGACGACGGTCAAGGTTGGGACGATCCAGGAGACCCTCGGGCAGCTCTTCAGGCTCAAGAAGGCACTGAAATGACCAGGCCCATCTCCCCGAAGATGTGGTTCTGGGGGAGCGTTGGGGCCTGGGCGGTGCTGCACATTGTGCTGGCGGCATCGCTCCAGATCTCGGGCGACGAAGCCTACTACTGGGACTGTGCCCGCCATTTTGACTGGGCCTACTATGATCAGCCGGGCCTGATGATCTGGCCCATTGCGTTCTTTCGCCTGATCCTGGGAGATGTGTCCCTGGCGGTTCGGGCGCCGGCGATTCTTGCGAGTTTCGTCATCGCCCTGATGATGCTGGGCCTGGTGCGGCGACTGGGCGGAGGCTATCGCCATGCAGCCGTTGCCTACTCGCTGCTGCATCTGATGCCGGCCTTCTTTTTGGGGTCGTTCTACGAAAGCACCGACATTGGGCTGGCCGCCGCCTCGATTGGGGCGACCTGGGCCGCGGTGGCCGTTGCCCAGGGGGACCGCCGGGGTTGGTGGGCTTTCGGCCTGGCGATGGGCCTGGGCTTTCTGGCGAAATTCCCCATCGTCGTCATGGCGCCGATCATTCTGGTTGCCCTGGCTTCCAAGGAGGCGAGAGACGACCTGAGGACGCCAACTCCCTGGCTGGCCGCGATGATGTCCCTGGCGTTGACGGCGCCGGTCTGGATCTGGGCGGTGCAGAACGACTGGGACAACATCTTCTTCCAGGGGATGGGACGCATCGAGGACCATGGACTGACCCTGAAATTTCTCGGTGAATTCGTCGGCGCCTCCTTGGCGTTGGCGACTCCCTTTCTGGCCGTGGCGATTATCGTGGCTCTGTGGCTTTTCGTCGTCAAGGGCCGGGTGGACCGCTGGGTCGTGATCACGGCGGCACTGATGCCTTTTCTCTTTTTCGGATTAATCTCCCTGACGAGCCGGGTCGGCGGCCACTGGGGTGGCCCCGGCATGGTGATCGGCGCCGTGGTTCTGTCGCTGGTCACCTTCAGGGGACGGCGGGGGTTGATCTGGGCAGGTGGAATCTTCGGGCTGGTCTTGGTACTCGCAGTGATCGGGATCGTCCTCCGGCCGGATCTCCTGATGGATGCACAGTGGAGTTATGAGGGTCGTCCCAAGAGGTTCAATACGAAGAAACTCGCAGCCATCCTCGGCAACGAGGCCATGACTGCGGAACTGCTGCGGCGGTTTGGGGATGATGAGGCCATCCTTCTGACCAGCTATACCGACACCCATCTCTTTGCCTTTCTCTCCAAGGGAAAATTGCCGACCCGTCTGGCCAGTCTCTCGCGGGGAAAACATGGCCTTGCCTCGCTCTATTGGCATCCGCGGGGAGACCTGATCGGCAAGGACGTCGTTGTCGTCATGCCCAAGGCGCGCCAGGCACGGTTGTTGCCGACCTATTGCACTTCCGTTGAGGAACTCGAGCCCCTGGAATTCAGACGGAACGGCGAGGTGATCCGCCACGAACTGGTCTCGATGTGCCGGGGGGTGACCCGGGACGGGGGAGCCTTCAGCCGGTAGAGTTTGCTGTTGCCTCCAAAAATGAGGGCCCCTGACCCCGGCCCTATCATGAATTCTGTTCCCGGTAGACGAGCTATCCAAAAAATTCTCCCTTGACAAGTGTGATGGTGTGCATTAGGTTATACACATCAGCTCACTAAGGAGCAGGGGAGGTTGACGTGAAGGTTCCGGAAATCAAGATCAGCGAGGCGAGCGGTGTTCCCTTCTACCGCCAGATCGTGGATCAAATCGGTCAACTGATCCGCTCGGGGCAGTTGATGCCGGGGGAGCAGTTGCCCTCGGTTCGACAGTTGGCCGGAGAGTTGCTGGTCTCGTTGATCACAACCCGGCGGGCCTATGCGGATCTCGAGAGTGCTGGATTGATCATCAGACGACAGGGACATGGCACGTTTGTGGCACAGGAGATCGATATGGCGTCACACGAACAGGCAATTGAGACAACGAGGGTTGGTTTTGACGAGGTCGTCGGGGAGGCTCGAAGAATGGGCCTGGCCGACATCGAAATCACCGCCCTTTTCGAGGGACTGATGACTGAGGGAGGGAACGACAATGAAAAATGAGCTGGCTCGGATTTCGGGTCTTGATATTTGCCGGGGCTCATTCTCGCTCAAGGTTGAGGACTGGGTGCTGGAACCCGGTGAGGTTGTCGGCCTGGTGGGACCCAACGGCGCCGGGAAGACGACCTTTCTCGAACGCCTGGCCGGCCTGAGGGGAAGCCGATCGGGTGAGGTGTCGGTCTTCGGGCGGGATCCCTGGAAGGATGCGACGGTGCGTGAGGAACTGGGCTTCATGTCGGACGACATGCCCCTGTTCACGATGCGCATCGGCGCCCTGCTTCGGATGCTGTCCGGCTATTACCGGAGTTGGGATTCCGACCTGGTCGAGGCGCTGCTCGAGAGATTCAAGCTCGATCCCCATGACAAGGTTCACACACTGTCCAAGGGCCAGGGGACGCGTCTTCGGCTGATCACGGCGATGGCCTTCCGCCCCCGGGTGCTGCTGTTGGACGAGCCGGCAACCGGGCTCGACATCCAGGGACGCCTAAGCCTCCTGGAAAGCGTTCTGGACATCGTCAGGGATCCCGAGCGCAGTGTCGTCATCTCGTCCCATCTCCTGGTCGACGTTGAGAGAGTGGCCGAC
>CAYSHZ010000090.1:0-12519 GCA_964430905.1 uncultured Thermoanaerobaculia bacterium
GGGGTTTATCCCCTCCCGTTCTTCGACCGTCCGGGCACATCGGCCTGTGGAGGGAATTTTTGCAACCGGTTCAGTTATCGCTTCTTTACCTTGGGGTTCCGTCTTCGGTGGGTTAGCATTCAGGGACGCTGTTTGCGAGCGGGGGTCATTATGGTTGAGGCTGAAGGCAAGACATTTGATTTTTCCGGTGAAGAAGCAATCTCACCGGAGGTTCTGGAGACCTTTCCCTACGAATACCGGGGGCGGGATGCCCTGGTCGAGTTGGAGAGTGATGAATGGAGTTGTGTGTGCCCCTTCTCGGGTCTGCCCGACTTTGGTCGTGTGATGATCCGGTACATTCCCTCCGACCGGTGTATCGAGCTCAAGTCGCTCAAGTATTACTTGACCTCATTTCGCCAAGTCGGCATCTATCAGGAACATGCCGCTGGTCGTCTTCTTGACGATTTGGCGGCTGTCAGTGACCCGAAATGGATGGAGATTGTCCTGGATTACCGTCTCAGGGGGGGTATTCACACCGTCGTCACGGTGGAGAAAGGTCAACGAGCCGAGTAGCATATCGATCTCTCGGGTCCCAGGATTCAGTCTTCAAAGACCAAACAGCCTAAGAACGGGAGGGGATAAACCCCTCCCCTACGAAGAGAAACGTAGAGACGTCTCTGTCGGCAGGGATGCGGACAGTATTCCGAAGAAAACCCCTGCCTCCATTATGAAAAACGTAGGGGCGGGGTTTATCCCCGCCCGGGTGTCTCTGGATTTTGAAAGAGGCGAGCTGACAGCTGAACACTCCCAGCCCAGCCGGATTCGTGTATCATACGCGGCGACAAGTTCTGGCCTTGTTCACGGGCTATACTGACACGGAACGGAAGAGGCCGTTCCATCTAATCAGGAGGGGTGTTATGGAACCAGTTTATTTGATTTATCTCTGTCCAGCAGTGGCAATTCTGGCACTGATCTATGCCTATATGAAGGCATCGTGGGTCAGGAAGCAGGATGAAGGAACCGATCGCATGAAGATGATCGGTGGTTGGATTGCTGATGGTGCGATGGCCTTTTTGGCCCGTGAGTACCGAGTACTGGCAGTCTTCGTCGTTGCCGTTGCCGTATTGCTTGGAGTTTCCAACCAAATGGTTGGTGGTGATACCAATTGGATCATCGCTGTTTCCTTCGTGCTGGGCGCCTTCTGCTCCGCGCTGGCGGGCTATTTTGGTATGAAGACCGCTACGGCGGCCAATATCCGGACGGCCTCGGCCGCTCGCCAGGGTCTCAACCAGGCTCTGCAGGTTGCCTTCAACGGCGGATCGGTGATGGGCCTGTCGGTCGTCGGTCTGGCTCTGACTGGAATGGGCGCCCTGTTCATCGTCTACACCAAGATCTACCCGACGGCGTTGACGGACGTCTCAGCCATGATGCTGGTTCTCAATCTTCTGTCCGGCTTCTCGCTGGGTGCTTCGTCGATTGCGTTGTTCGCGCGTGTCGGAGGCGGCATTTACACCAAGGCTGCCGATGTCGGTGCCGACCTGGTTGGCAAGGTCGAGGCGGGCATTCCAGAGGATCATCCTCTCAATCCGGCAACGATCGCCGACAACGTCGGTGACAACGTCGGCGATGTTGCAGGCATGGGCGCAGACCTCTTCGAGAGTTATATCGGCGCGATCATTTCTTCGATGATCCTCGGTGTGGTCTGGTTCTCGGGTCTTGAGGCGGCTCAGGCCGGGTCGGGCATGAACGCCGTGCTGCTGCCGCTGGTCGTGGCCATTGTCGGCCTGGTGGCCTCAATCATCGGTTTCTTCTTCGTGCGAACCAAGGAGGGTGGTAACCCGCAGGCTGGGCTCAATCGAGGCACGTTCGGCGCCGGGTTCCTGATGGTCGTTGGAACGATTGCTGCGATCAAGTGGCTGATTCCCGAAGGCGGAATCGTCGTGGCCAGGGTTGTTGGGACCGGGCATGATACCTATACCTGGATCGGGCTTTCGATCACCGTTGTCGCCGGCCTGGCAGCAGGAATTGCAGTGGGTCTTCTGACCGAATACTACACCGCCACTGGGAAGACTCCGGTCGGAACGATCGTTGAGTCTTCGAAGACCGGGGCTGCGACGACAATCATCCAGGGTGTTGCCGTCGGCATGAACTCGACGACATTTCCGGTCATCGTCATCGGTGCGGCAATCCTTGTTGCCTACGAGTTTGCCGGGCTTTACGGTATTGCTCTTGCCGCGTTGGGAATGCTTTCGACGACGGCCATTCAGTTGGCGACAGACGCCTATGGCCCCATCGCCGACAACGCCGGTGGCGTCGCTGAGATGGCTCGTTTGGGTCGTGACATCAGGGCCAGGACGGACAAGCTGGATGCGGTCGGCAACACGACGGCCGCGATCGGCAAGGGATTTGCGATCGGGTCTGCGGCTCTGACTGCCCTGGCCCTGACGGCGGCGTTTTTGACCAAGATGCAGGGGAAGGTCGAGCTTGACGCGGCCAACCCTTATGTTCTGGTGGGTCTTCTGTTGGGCTGCATGCTGCCCTTCAGGTTCTCGGCAATGGCGATGGTGGCGGTGGGCGATGCTGCGCAGGCCATGATTCGCGAGGTGCGCCGGCAGTTCAAGGAGATTCCCGAACTGCGCCCGGCCCTCGTGGTTGCCCAGAAGGCGGAGAGCGAGGAACGTGAGCCGACCGATGAGGAGAATGCCATCATTCACGCTGCCGATGGGAAGGCCCAGTACTCCCACTGCGTGGAGATTGCAACTGCTGCAGCGATCAAGAAGATGATCGCTCCGGGCCTGATGGCGGTTCTGGTTCCGGTCATCGTAGGGCTCTACAACCCCAATATGCTTGGTGGACTCCTGATTGGTGTGACGATATCTGGCGTCTGTCTGGCGATTTTTCAGGCCAACTCGGGTGGGGCCTGGGATAACGCCAAGAAGCAGGTCAAGGATGAGGGACAGGCGGTCCATGGTGACGCCTTCGAGGAGATGCACAAGGCGACTGTCACCGGCGACACGGTAGGGGACCCCTTCAAGGACACCTCCGGCCCGTCGATTAATATTCTGATCAAGCTGATCAGCGTTGTCGCGATGATTATCGCGCCGCTGCTCTATGCGGTTCACTTCGGCTGATTCAGCCCAGAGACCAAAGAACGAGCCCGGGGTCGAGAGGCCCCGGGCTATTTTTTGTGTCAATTGAACTGATCTGATAATAGAATACTAAGAAAAGTTAAATTTCTTAGAATTTTACTTGACAATGGGTAGCTCAGGTTCTATATTGAGTCCATCAAGGGAGCCGGGAGAGCCGGCACCGGAAAAGGGAGGCAAGAACAATGAGAATGATCACAGCACGAGAGCCCGTCAACCAGATGTCAGCTCTTTCCAGGGACATGGAGCGTTTCCTCAGTTCAATGTGGGGAGGACGTATCAGAAGCCAGGACGACGCGGACAGCATGTGCGGGACCTGGGTTCCGCCGGTCAATATCCTGGAGCGAGAGGGCGACATCGAGATCACCGTCGAGATGCCCGGTGTCGATTCCAAGGATGTCGAGGTGACGATCGAGGATGGCGTCCTCTCGATCAAGGGTGAACGCCACTTCGAGGAGGTCAGCGAAGGCGAGACCTATCACAGGGTCGAGTCCAGCTTCGGCGCCTTTGAACGGCGATTCACGGTGCCGACGTCGGTGGACTCCGGAAAGATCGAGGCGAAGTTCAAGAATGGCGTGATGGCCTTGGTCCTTCCCAAGAGGGAAGAGAGCAAGCCGAGGACCGTCAAGGTCAAGGTTGAGTCCAACTAGATCTACTGAATTTCAGACACAGGCCGGGTCGTTGGACCCGGCCTGTATCGTTTCAGCCCCCGGGGCCCATTGACCTTGGGCCCTGTTGGGGATCACTGAAGCCGTTTGCTCAGCACTGTGGAGGCATCTCCGGTTGCGTTGTCGACCACGGATGCATAGACGATGACGGCGTGGTCTGAACTGACCTGCGCTCGACCGTCGTGAACACCGCCGAAGGCCGCGAAAGGCGTTGAAATCTGTTCCATGCCGCGCGGAGGAAGCTGGTACTGGCGGGTACCGAGAGGTACGCCCTCGGCCGTCATGTAGACGATGCTGACATTGGTCGTTTCCGTACTGGTGTTGACCATTTCAATGTTGGAGCGGAAGTCCATACTCTCTTCCAAGCCAATCATGACACCACGGGTTGACCCCTCGATTGCATTCTCGGAGACCTTCAAGCCGGGCAGTGACTGGCCGTAGGTGCCGCTTGAACCGGCGTTATAGGTGCGGCTCCAACGGTTGTCTGGCGTTCCGGAGCTGATGATGGCTCCCTTGCGGTTCGTTTCGCCATAGAGGTTGAGCAGCACATCGCCAAGATAGAGATGATGGTTGGAGTCTATCGGGAAGGTCCTGGAACCGGCTGCGCTGGGATAGTTGGCGACGCCTTCCGCGAGGAAGGTGTAGGAGGACAGATCACCGTCGTCTCCCTGCCAGTTGAGGGTGCTGACGTCGGTGACCCATTGGGTGTTGTTGGCGCCCGGGTTGTGGGCCGCGACGGGGATCACCGTTTCGCCGAAGGCGCCCTCCCATTGTCCGGCAAGATAGGTCGGATCGCCGCTGCTGTTGTCGACCAGGGAGGCGTAGATCGCAAAGAGTGGCGTTCCAGACTGCTGTCCCCCCGCCGGGGTGCTGACAACCTCGGCAAAGGCGCGGTCAACCGGCGCCATCCCGAAGGAGGCGAATACCCCGTTGATCTGGCGCCATGAACCGGCAGGAAGGGTGTATTCCCTTTGGGCCACAACGGAACCGTCTTCGGAATGAATCCGCACTACGAAGGCCGCCTCGCTGGTGTCGGCATTGACAATTCCAAGATTGGAACGCACGAGGTCGGTATCCGGAGACAGAGGCACGACATGGCTGGTTCCGGCCTGCGGAAGATCGAGCAGGTTGATTCCGACAATGCCCTGCCCAAGGGTACCCGGGGCGCTGCCGGGTGCGGCCGTGAAGGTCCTGCTGGTAATGACCCCCTGATCGGGTTCCACTCCGAGCCACGAATAGAACAACGCCGCCGGAGGTGACACCTCCGGGAACAGGGACAGAACGTCGTCGATCCGAACGACCTGTCCACGAGCAACGGAAACACTGTGGGCCTCGACCTCATCTGCGGGCCTGCCTGTGTTTCCGGCGCGTAACACCAGGGTGGCCGTGTCCACATCGTCCTGGAACGCCCAGACGGTCGTTCCCCAGACGGTCCCTGCAGCCCCGGCATTCTTGGCGGCGGCCGGGATGAAGCCATCGATTGCTTCTCCCGGGTTTTCTCCCTGCAGTGCCAACGCATAGAGATCGCACGTTCCACCATTGCCCGAGAAGAAGAGCATCGCATCGGCGATGGCGATCTGGGTTGTATTGTAGCCATCATGGCCAAGAGCGAAACGGAAGAGCTGGCCTCCGGTGTTCTCGTCGAGAGCGTACGCATTGGTGTCGGAGATGAAATAGACGATACCATTGGCCAGGGAAGGGTTGAAGATGTCGTCAAAACCCAGGTAGTTCCAGATCTCCGAGCCGTCGGTGATGCGGAGGGCACGCAGGTAGGGACCGGCCGGCACGTAGATCTTGCCGAGCGTTTCATTGCACGCGATGCTGCCGGTGATCGGGCCATTGGCCTCCATTCGCCATCGCTCCACTCCGGTTCCAAGATCAAAGGCCACCAGGATACCCTCCGACTCGAAGACGTCATCCCTGTCGCAGAAATTGACGATCAATGTCTCTCCGCAAATGGAAATCCTTGAAATCTCCCTGAGTTCGATGTCGGAGGGACGCGAGAACGTAGCCTTGATGTTTTGATCCAGAGTGTCGACGGCAACGACCATCTCGACCGGCCACTGGTGTTCATCTTCGGTGATGGCGACGACGTAGATCGATCCCTCGTGGAGCAGGACGTGATCGCCCTTGAATCCCAGGTTGTCGGTTGCCGGGCCCTTCCACCACACGATGTCTCCGGTTGTCCCATCAAGGGCGAAGACCTTCCCATCCTCGGTGTTGGAAGGAGTCTCGACAACATAGACACGGTTGTTTGCCTCATCGACGGTGACGATGGCGGTATCGCTGTATCCAAGGTCGAAGGCCAGTGGTGCGTGCCACAGCTGTTCGCCGGACATTCCGTTGACGGCGTACATCTCGGTCGGGTAGGAGCCTTCCAGGTAGAAGACCGTGCCGCCGTTCGACACAACCGGCTGGGGCGCCCAACCCATATTCCCCTGTCCGAACTCCCACAGCATCCGGCCGGTTCGTGCTTCATAGGCGGTCAAACGACTTCCGGCGCCCGAGGTATAGAGGACACCGTTCCGGATCGCCGGAGACCCCGAGATCACGCTGAACCAGCTGTCGTTGCAGCCGATGCCCCAGCGCTGTTCAAGATCACCGACGGTCCCCGGACCGAGCCGTCGTTCCTCCGTGTTGTTGCCGGAGTAGACGCTGTCGGCGCCGAAATGCAACCAGTCGTTTGCCATGCCCCAGTGTGAATTCAGGAGGATCCCCAAGACTGCGATTCCTGTCGTCAATGAAGAAGGTCTCATTGTGTGGTCCTTTCACGGGCAATAATGGCCCGGCGTATCCTCGTTTCCATGCCCGTGGAGCTGCATGAACCATGCCAAGATTCTGGATAGATTCCGGTTGCGAAGGGAACCCTGATTTCGGAATACTCCATACCCTCCGGACCATGCAGATACCCCATTGGGTATGAACAGGCTCGGTGGTACACTCTGCGGCCTCAAGGGGATCAGCATGTCTTTCACCGGCTTTCAGACGTTTCGAACCGGTCCGCCTGACGTGAGAAAACGGCGGCGGTTGCTGGCGATTGCGGCCTCCTGTGCAATGGTCCTCCTGTTAACCGTGACGTTCGTTGAGGCAGAGAGCCCAACGATCGACGAACTCGAGAAACGTCTTGAGCATACAAACGGTTCAGAGCGTCTCGAGGTCCTCAACGAATTGGCCAACGGTCTGTGCCAGCGTTCAACCGATACTGCCGTGACCTATGGTCTGGAGGCGGCCGAGTTGGCCCAACAACTGGGTGACCGCGGGGCCGAAGGTTACGCCTTCAAGAGTGTCGGTATCGCGTATGCAGTCGCCGGCGACCAGGAGGAATCCCTCAGATATTCAGGGAGGGCGTTGGCGATCTTTGAGGCTGAAGACAACCTGGTCCAAATGGGTAAGGTCCTCAACAATATGGGCATCTCCTATCGAATGCTCGGCGATGTGGATCAGGCGGTCGAGTATTACACCCGTTCGATGGCTGTCGAAGAACAACTGGACAACCCGAGGGGGATGGCTCGCACGCTGGGGAACATCGCCAATGTGTACCTGGACCAAAGCAGATACGAGGAGGCCCTGGAAACCAATTTCAGGGTTCTGGAGATCGATCGCGAGATCGATGATCAGGCGCTGATCGCATCGACTCTCAACAATATCGGCACGATCTACTTCGAACAGGGGCGCTACCAGGAGGCGCTGTCCTTCCAACTCCAGGCTCTTGAGATCCATGAGGCGGCCGGGGACAATCTCGGTGCGGCGGGCAATTACTACAACATCGCCAATATCAAGGCCGACCTTGGTCAGGACGACGAGGCCCTGGAGATGTACGAGAAGGCCCTTGCGGCAGCCGAGGAGATCGGAGATTTGGTCTTCTTCGGCAGTGCCCACAGTGGGATTGGAAATCTCCTGACGGGCCGTTCGGATCACAGGGCCGCACTCGGTCACTACAAGATTGCCCTCGAAGCCTACGAGAAAGCAGGGCATCGGTCGGGGATCGCCGACGCCTTCGACAACCTGGGAATCTGCGAGCGAGCCTTTGGAAACCTTGAGCAGGCGTTGGCCTACCACCGAGACTCACTGAAAATACGGGAGGCGATCGGTGGGCGGCGGGCGATCGCGAACACATGCAACAACATCGGACGACTCCTGACCGAACTCGGCAGACTCGGTGAAGCGGAGCCCTTCCTGAAACGTGGCCTGGAAATTGCCACGGAAATCGAGGCGCGGGAGATCATCAGGGATGCCACATGGCATCTCTCCCGGCTCGAAAAGGCTCGAGGGAACTACAAGAATGCACTGGCCTTTCTCGAAGACCACGAGAAGGTCAAAGATCAGCTGCTGAACGAGTTCACAAGGGATGCGATCGCCCGGGCCGAGGCCCAATTCGAGTCGCAGAAGAGAGACCAGGAGATCATTCTGCTTCACAAGGAGAACGAGATCCATCGCCTCGAAGCAAGCCGTGCAAGGCTTCGTACAAACCTCCTCCTGACGGCCCTGGTCCTGGCCTCGGGAGGCCTCCTGTGGCTCTTCAGACGGTACAGAAATCTTTTCTCCTTCTGGAAACGCAGGTCATTCGTCGGCCACTACAAGATCATCGACCAGATTGCCGGCGGAGGCATGGGTGTCGTCTACCGGGCAGAGAGCATCGTAGGAGACTCGGGACCAATAGCGCTCAAGGTGATTCGGGAGGAGTACGCCGCGGACGAGATCGTTCGCAAGCGCTTCCTGCACGAGGCGGCCATTATCGACCAGCTTAATCATCCCCATATTGTGACGGTTCTCGAGAGGGGTGAACACCAGGGCAAGCTCTTCATGGCAATGGAGTTGCTTGATGGTCCCTCGCTGGCGGAGATGATCCACGGCGATCCAGCCGGTCTCTCCTTGGCTGACTGTCTCCACATCATGAGACAACTGATCGACGTTGTCTCCGTGATCCATCTCAAGGGTGTACTCCATCGAGACCTTAAACCCGAGAACGTCGTCCTGATCGAGCGCGACGGGGATGCCCGCTTCGTCAAGCTGCTAGATTTCGGGCTCGCCAGGACGCAATCCTTGACCCGCTTGACCCAGTCCGGCATGTTCGTAGGGACTCTCGGCTATCTGGCGCCGGAACTGATCACCGAACAGAATTGGTCAACCGCAACCGACATCTACGCCCTCGGGGTGGTTTTCTATGAACTCCTGACCCGGAAGCCGGTCTTCCCGGGTGAGACACCGGTGGTTATCATCAAGCAGATTCTCGAAGGATCGCCCGTGCCGCCGAGAGACTACCTGCCGGACATCTCACCATGGTTGAACGATCTGATCCTGGCGATGATGGCGAAGGACCCCGGAGCGCGGCCCGATGGATCGGCGATTTCGGCGAAGCTCGATCGGAACGAAGTCTGACTCAGTCTTGCCTGGCCGGGTGGACCTGATACTTGTGAAGGGCGGAAACGAATCTTGGATAGTCCTTGGAGTCGATGTTGATCGCTTGAGAAAGCCGACGCAGGCTGTGGCCGTGGGTCGCGAAGAGTTTCTCCAGCAGTCCTCTCAACTGTTCCCTGTTCAAGTCCCTGGCGAGGAAGCTCTTCCAGGCGGTATCCCAGAACGAGGCGCCGCTTGCCAGTGACGCCTCGATCTCGTTCACCGTTGTATCGCCAATGTCCCCGTCCGGGCTTTCGATGCCCATTAGAACCTGATGAATCTCTGGGCCAATGGTTGTTCCCGGAAGTTGGATGCCGGCTCTCTTGAGGACCTGGATCAGCTCCCGGATATTTCCCGGCCAGCTGTGCTGCTCAAGGGCCTGAAAGAACCCCTCCTCGATCTTCTTCCCTCGGAGGAGCTCGATGTGCTGCTGCACAAAGTCTCGGATGTCCGATGGTCTTTCGCGCAGCGGTGGGATGCAGATCGGCAGGACGTTGAGTCGGTAGTAGAGATCGGAGCGAAATCTCTTCTCCCGAACCTCCTGGGCAAGGTCTCTGTTGGATGCTGCAAGCAGGCGAATGTCGGACTCCCGTTCCCGGCTGTCACCGAGGATGCGATAGCGCCCCGTTTCTGCGATCGCCAGCAGCTTGGCCTGAAAGGACAGCGGAACCTCCGAGACCTCGTCAAGCATCAGGGTTCCGCCTTTGGCCTCCTCGATCAGGCCCTTCCGTGCCTCCGTCGCGCCGGTGAATGCCCCCCGTCGATGGCCGAAGATCTCACTTTCGAAGAGGCTCTCGGGAATCGAGGGGCAGTGAACGATGACCATCCTTCCCGTTCTGCCCGATGCCCTGTGAATCAGATCTGCGACGTGGTTCTTTCCGACGCCGGTTTCACCGAGCAGAAGGACTGGTTCTTCCTCAAGGGCGTAGTTGACGACCAGTTCCCTCACCCGGTCCATTGCTGGGCTGGACCCGGCGGTACCGCTGGAGTCCGCACCACGCCGCCGGATCTGGGCAACGGTTTCGCCGAGCAGCTCTCCCATGGCTCGGAAGACCTCAATGTCGGCGTCCGAGAATTTTTCTTTGCTTCCACTGTCGAGATACAGGAAAAAATTCTGCTCGAACGGCAGGATCAGAATCGACCTGAGATACATCGCTCCGGCGGAGAGTGGAAGGGCGTCGGCCGAGGACATGACGACGACATCCTCGGACTGAACGGCCTTGCGATCCGAAAGGGTTCCGCGGATCAGGCTCTTCGGGAAGCCTTCTCCGGCCTCGATGGTCCGCCCTGAGATTCCGCGGCCACGATGCCAGAGAATTCGCCCTTCCCGGTCGTAGACCATGGCCAAAGACACATCCTTGTCCCGGAGCACATTCCAGAGAGTGTTCTTGATGGCTTCGATCATCGACGGTAATTGTAACAGTGGTCGGTGAAGCCCGACCCGAACGGACGGTTGGTTCGGAAATTGCAAAGGGTCCTCTTGTCTCGGTCGTGATGGCGTTGGGTGTCGGACGACCACGAAGAAGATGACTGACTGGGAGGACGAATGAATATCGGGACCAACCAATCGAAATATTTGGCGCCCTGCCGGGAACGGATTGGGGGGATTTCAGTAGCCACTGAACGTCGAGGAAGGCGATTGTCGTGGGGTCCGACCATTTCAGTCGCAGTTGGAATCCTCGCCCTGTTTGCCGTCGTCCCCGCCGAAGGGAGGACGCATCGAACGGCCACGGTGACCATCGAGTCGGCCCCTCCCGGCGCCCTGGTTTCGATCTGGGAGACTGCTCAACCGACCGACGAGTCCTATTGCGTCGTTGCCGGAGAAACACCACTGACCCGGGAGTTTAAATTCGGAAAGAAGCAGAAGAGGCTGTGGATTCGGCTGGAAAAACGCGGTTTCGCCGCGAAGGCGGAGGCGATTGATCTTGCCACACGTAACCTTTCGGTGACACTCGAGCCAATTGCCGATCCTGGGGCGCCGCGAGCGGTGAGGAGTATCTTCATCCCGGAACCCCAGTTTGATGTGACCCTGAGAGGGTTTTCTAAAGAACAGCATTCCGAGAGCAAGTCGCTGGCCGGCCGAAAAGTCCTCGGACGAACGATCCGTGACCAACTGGCTCCGGTGTTCGATGTCGCTACAGGGACCTCCGCCGACGAGGCGAAATGCCTACGATCAGTTTGGCGGGACGCACACTCTGCGATGGCAATGGTTGATCCGATTCGTCATGCCTACCGTACAACCGCGCCGCGCCTGGAAACTCGGACGGCCCGAAAGGCCCTCAGACAGTGGGGAGAAAGCAACGGTGTCGATGCCATACTGCTGGTATCAGGTCACCAGAATCAGGAGACGGCCGGCATGAAGGCCGGCAAGGTCGGGCTTTCCGTTGCAGGGACGGCAGCCAGCTACGGGGCGGGATACAGCAACGCGATCTCAAATGGTGATTCGTTTTTCACTTACAGCATCTTTCTTCCGTCCTTTGCCGAGGGTGTGGGGCTGGAAGCGCTGATGCTCGAGTGTGCGACCGGAGAAATTCTGTGGATCAACAAGGGAGTCTGGCGCGCGCTGTCCTTCGATCAATCCGACCGGGTTGGGCAGGTCGTTACCGATCTGCTCTCCGGTATCGAGCTACTGAACGAAACCAGAAAAGAGGAGGAAACTCAATGAAATATGTGACGATCGCAATAGTTTCGATTCTGTTTTTGACGGTGGTGCCGGCCCATGGCGCCAAGGTAAAAATGCCGCCCGCACCCGCAATCGATATGGGGTCCGTAACGCCTCTGCCGCTGACTGCGGGCCTTGATCTCGGGGAGGACTTTCGGACGAGGATCGAAGTCGTCAAGACCAGTCCCTTTGACAAACTGAAGTTTCCCGTCGGTCAGTTCACGACCGAGCTCCTGGAAAAGAACCTGCCCACCATCTTTGCCGACTTGAGATTGGATCCGTCGAAGGTGGAAGATCTCGACGTCAGGGTCTCCGCCCAACTGCTGAGATTTGAGGTCACAATTCCTCACCCGGCCTACAATCCGTATCATGCTGCAGTTGTGCTGAAGGTTATTGTGTCTGATCCTGATGGAGAGGTCATTTTTACCCAGACGGCGGCTGGAGAGGGACAGACGAGCAAGGGCATGATGTCCGGTTTCAAGGCCAAGGCGATTGCGGCCGAGTCCGTCAAGCTCGCCGTCGTTGATGCCGCCACCCAGGTCTTCGAGGGACTTCTCGAGGCGGAGGATCTCCGTGAACTGGGGCATGAAGCGCCGGGTCAGTGACGCCGCATGTATCCGGGGGATACGGCCGTCGGTTGACGATGGGGTCAAATAGGGCGTCCAAA
>CAYSHZ010000091.1:0-12252 GCA_964430905.1 uncultured Thermoanaerobaculia bacterium
TCGGGCCGTGGTATCCGAATGGAGTGGTCGGCCCTCCAGTCGATGACCATGAACACGCTCTCGGGCATATGACATTTGACGCACAGTGCCCCGTCCGAGGGCCGGCCTTCGTGGATTTTCTTGTGAAAGTGGTGCTCTCGTGTGTCGTAGACGTCGGCCCGGTGGCACTGGGCGCAGAGTTTATTCCCCTCGAATTTCAGCTTGAGGCTGTGGCTGTCGTGACAGTCCGAACAGCGGACGTCGTTGTGGTACATCTTGCTTTGAGTGAACGATCCCCAGACGTAGTCCTCCTGGAGGATCTGACCGTCGGCGAAGTAGGTGCCCTCCTCGAGGAGTGACGGGATCTGAATGTCCAGAAGGGTCGCCTGTGTGTGGTCGTAGTCACCCAACTCCGAACGGCGGGAGTGACAGGGTGCGCAGAGGTCCACCAGTTGGGTTGATTCGATGCTCCCGGTCCTGACCACGAGCCCGACGTTATCGATCTCGGGGCGCGCCATCGGCTGGATGTCGGCCCATTCGACATGAGCGGAACCCGGTCCGTGGCAGGCCTCACAACTGACATCAATCTCGGACCACGTCGTCGTGTAGCTTCGGGTCCGGGCGTCAAAACCCTTCTTGAGATTGGTTGAGTGGCACTCGGCACACATGCCGTTCCAGGTCTGGGCCGCCCGGGTCCAATGGAGCCAGTCACCGGGTGGGATCACCTGGTTAGGATTGAGGTCGAACCAGCGGTTCCTGTCCGAGTCCCAGGCGAGGTTGAGGCATTGGAGTCGGCCGCCAGGAAAGGGAATCAGGTATTGCTGGAGGGGTTCCACGCCGAAGGTATGGGTCACCTCGAAATCGGCCATTTCGCCATCGGGACCCTCGGTTGTGACCATGAAACGACCGTCGCGTTTGAAAAATCGAGAGGTGATCCCGTGCGAGCTGACCTCGACGTCCGAAAAGTCACCCAGAACTGTCTCGTCAGTGGCCTCGGCCATCGCCCTGTCGTGGTCGGAGTTGAGCCACGCGTCGAACTCAGTCTCGTGGCAGGGCTTGCAGATCTCCCGCCCGACAAAGGTGGCGCCCTCTGGGTCATCGTCTCCAGAGAGGGCTTCGGAAGGACCGCCCTTGAGCAGGGAGAGAGGGATCGCCGCAATGATGACAGCGGTAGAAATTGTACCGAGAATCTTCCATGAACGGAGTTCGGTGCTCACGATCGAGTCACCTGGGAGTCGGAGAAGGTTGTGCGTGTGAGGGTCTTGGAAGTGTCGACCTTGACGATACCGTTTTCTATGCGGACGGCGAAGAGATCCAGTGGTCGAGGCGCCGGTGGGCTGAGGACCTGTCCCTTGATGTTGAAGACCGATGCATGGCACGGGCAGACGAAGCGGTCCTCGGCCGAAATCCAGGGCACGGTGCAGCCCAGATGGGTGCACTTTCGATTGAGGGCGAGAAAGCCGCCGTCGTCAAGCCTGGCGAGATAGAATCTTCCCTGCTGGAAGGCGGTGACTGAGCCGGGTTCGAAATTCTCAACCGGCCCCGCGACGACCAGGGTCTGGGCGGAGTCGTCTGTGCTTCGGCTCTTGCGGGGCTTGAGAAAATCCGTGACGATCCAAAGACCCTCAAGGACGGCCAAGCCGCCGAGCCCCACCCAGATCTTGCCCAGAAGGCTGCGGCGTGTTGTTGTTTCAGGGGGACTCATGCGGGTGCTCCCGGCCACGCCAGGGCCATTCCGGGTCCCCGGAACCAGACGCCGGTGATTGTCAGGATGACAAAGGCAACCAGGAAGAGGATGAAGAGAGCTTGGACCAACTCGGCCTTTTCCAGCTGAAATCTTTTCGATAAGAAGACGGCGAAGGCGGTTACGAAGGCTGCGACGACCCCGATCGACAGCCACCCGGCGCCTCCCGTCTGTTGGAGCAGGAACTCATCAACCAGGATGAGAAAGGGCGTCACGACTAACGCGACAATGGCTGCAAGAGTGCCGCTGATTTTTCCTTTCGAGGTCAGGAACCAGGGGCCCGAGAATGTCCGGTCGAAGCGAAGGTAGGGCAGGAGGATCAGGGCCAGCGCCCCGAGGACAGGCAGAAAGACGACCGCGATCAAGGGTTCGAGGTGGATCTGCAATTCCTGAAATCCCATGAAGTACCAGGGCGCCTTGGCAGGATTAGGGCTCATACCGGCGTTGGCCGGCGCACCGAGGGGCGCATCGAAGAAGGTGGCAAGCAGCACGACGAGTGCAACCAGGGTGAGTCCGACCGCCAGTTCCCGAATCAATAGACTGGGGAGGGTCAGAACTCTTTCCTCTTCGTCGGTCTTCCGGCCGTTCTGGGGATGGGGTGACACAACGCCCTTTGCCTTGCGAACACGCCAGAAGTGGAAGGCCATCAAGACGATCAGCACGACCGGAATGACAGTGGTGTGGAAAGAATAGAACAGGACCAACGTGCCCCGCCCGATCTCGGCGCCGCCACGGGCGAATGCCTGGAGCCATCCACCAATTCCGGGAACATAGCCCAGCATGCTCGTGCAGATTGTCACGGCCCAGAAGGAAAGCTGATCCCACGGCAAGAGATACCCGGTGAAATTGGCCGCCAGGATTCCGGCGAGGAGTGCCAGACCGATGACCCAGTTGAAACGGCGAGGGCCGTGGTAACCGCCGGTAAAGAATACGCGCAGAAGGTGAAGCACCGCTATGACGACCAGGACATTGGCACTCCAGTGGTGGGCGCCCCGCACAAAGCCTCCGAAGAGGGAGGCGCTCTGGAGGTCCTGTACCGATTGATAGGCCTGTTCGGGCGATGGGTCGTAGGCCAGCATCAAGAGAATGCCGCTGGCCATCAATAGGCCTATCAATACCAGGGACATACCTCCAAGGCCGAAGGTATGGGTGAATTGCAGCGTACTCCGACGCACTCTGACCGGCCGCATGTGTAGGACAAGGAACTCCAGGATCGTGCGTTGTCGATCGGCGTCGGTTTTGGGGATGACCGGCCTGGGGAAAATTGATCCGACCATTCTACGGCCGATATTTTTTTCGGTGTCGGTGGTCGTGTGCCGCTCCATGGTTTGAAGCTACCCGGTCCGCGTGATAGGTGCAAGCACCGACTGATCTATTGCCGGCGCGGCTGCCGCTGAGGGGAAGAGCCCTAACCAGAGGGTTGTTGATGCGTTGGATCAGGCCACTCACACAAAACGAAACTCGAGGAAATATATCAGGCCTCAGGTCTCAGGTTGCAGGTCTCGGATCCCGGTGTGAGGTGTTTTTGTGCGATTTGGGCAATCACTTCGTTGATAACTACGAGGAGACTCGAAAAAGGAGGATTGAATGCCTGCCTCGAAATTATCAACTCTGATCGGTGGGGTTATTGTGCTCCATTTGGTGTGCGGGTCAGTGCCGGCTGCCGCAGCGAACAAGATATGCTTCGTGACCTCGGTCACCGGGCCAGGGAATCTTTCATCCTGGCCGGATGCCGGCGGTTCGGTTGGGCTCGGTGCCGCCGACGCAATCTGTCAGTCACGGGCGACGGCTGCCGGTCTGGCGAATCCGGATGATTTTGTTGCCTGGCTCTCGGATTCGAACGACGACGCTTATTGCCGTGTACAGGGTTTTTCGGGCCGGAAGGTCAGCAACTGCGGGCAGCCGACGCTGCCCCAGTCCGGTGGGCCGTGGGTGCGTACCGACGGGTTCCCGATAGGAGACACCATTTCGCACCTCCTGTCACCGGAGGGCGCAATACTGGTTCCCCTTTCAATTGATGAGTTCGGCAGTGGGGATCTCGACCCACCGGGTAGCTATTTCACCAACACCAATTCGGATGGGGAATTCTACTCATCGTTCACCTCGTGTGGAGATTGGACAACCTCAGATTCCATTTCTGTCAGGGGTGGCGACTCGGTTGGGACGACGTTCGCCTGGACAAGCGGCGTCACAACCACTTGCGATCAGCTGAATGGGCTGTTGTGCATGGAAAAGGGAGCCGGAGACCCGATGCCGGCTATCACTTCGTCGGGTGCGAGGGTATTCGTTACGTCGACCAACGGGAGCGGTGACCTTGCCTCGTGGGCCGATGCGGGAGGCCAGGTCGGGGTTGCTGCCGGCGACGCTATTTGTCAAGCGAGGGCCGCTACCGCCGGTCTCGCGGTGCCGTCAAGCTTTCGGGCGTGGCTGTCCACCGATGCCACCGACGCGATCGATCGTTTCGACTACGATGGGCCATGGATCCGGCTTGACGGTGTTCCAATTGCCGACGGTAAGACCGACCTGAGCGACGGCGAACTATTTTCTGCCCTCAATCTTACCGAAACTGGTGTGTACCTGGCCTTCTTGCCAATCTGGACCGGTACCGATGCAGTCGGCACGACATCGGGAAGCAACTGTGACGGTTGGACCGACGGGACTAACGGTTTTGTTGCCCGGACGGGACAAGCTAACCTGGCATCGAATGATTGGACCGAGCGTGGCCATTCAAGCTGCGATTCATCCTCGAAGCGGCTGTACTGCTTTTCCCAGGTGGAGGTTCTGTTTGCCGACGGCTTCGAGTCCGGGAATCTCGATGCCTGGCAGTAATACCTGTGGGGTCCATTCGACCACCGGTCTTCCGGCTCGCCACCACCCGCCGAGGCTACCCAGACGGTGGCTCCTGTCGTGAACCGAAGCGGTTGAACTCAAAACGGGGCCGAAGCCCCGTTTTGGAGTCTTTGGCCAAGCCTTTACCGCCTGCGAATCAGTTCGAACAGCTTGAAGGCGGGGATGATCGGCTGCACCTTGTCGGCACGGTTGATGAAAACCAAGCGACCCATCTGGTCCTCGTCGAGCAACGCGACGAAGTCCTCGTGGTAGGTCATTTGGATCTCTCCAAGGGCCGCCCTGAAATCTGCAATCTGGATGACCAGCTCTCCAACAGCCGTCGGGTCGGCATCGCCGGAATCAATCATGTCCCTGAGTTCACCTTCCAGGACTCGCATCTCTTCCCGGATGGGTTGTTCCGCGTCTCGGTGGATGAGATTGATTTCATCCCAGGCCGCAACCTGGTCCTCGGTCAGTTCCAGGAAGCGGACGACCTGGTTGTGGGCCGCAACAACTCCGGGGGGCGGGCCTTCCGGCGGTGTGTCCTGGGCAAGAACGGGGCTGACGACGGCCAGGGCGAACAGGACAATCAGGGCTTTTTTCATGAGTCTCTCCTTTGGTTGAAACTGTTGAAAGAACGGATGATTGATGTTGAACATGCCCATCAGACGTTCTGGAGGGCTTTGGGTTGACATACTCATGATCGGTTGTCAACGAGGGCCGGAGAAGTCAGGGCGGTGGGTTCCGCTGAACCCGTGGTAGGGTCAGTGTGTGAACTCCATCAAGGATCAGATTCGTTTCTTTAACGATCTCCTGGACAATCTGCCCGGTCTTTTTTTTATCATGGACGAGCAGGGGCGGTACATTCGATGGAATGACAATACCGAGAGGGTTCTGGGGTATTCGGCCGAAGAGTTGATGAACAAGCCCGGGATCGAGATGGTATGTCCGGAAGACCGCCAGATGGTTTCCAACACGATCGTCGATGCCTTTCGCGACGGCTCGGGGTCGGTCGAGTATAGGAAGGTTACGAAGGATGGAGAAGTGATTCCGATGCTGGCCCAGGCCGTTCGATTGAAAGTCGAGGGGCGTGATTTGATCGTTGGCGTGCAGATGGATATCAGTGCTCGCAAGAGAGCCGAGGCCCAGTTGGAGTCCTACCAGGAAGACCTGCGTTCCCTGGCATCGAGGGTGCTGCTGGCCGAGGAGGCCGAGAGGCGGCGGATCGCCGTTGGGCTTCACGACAGTGCGGCACAGAATCTTGCGTTGGCGATCATGAAGCTTCGGGTGCTGGAGGCCGGGGCCGACAGCCCGGATCTCGTCGACGAGGTGGGGCATATTCGTTCGCTGGTCAGTGAGACCGCAAATGAGTTGAGGTCCCTGTCGCTTGACCTCAGTCCTCCGGAGTTGTACGAGATCGGTATTGGGGCGGCGCTGGAGTCCTTGGCTGATCGTGTCGGGCGGGAGCGTCGTTTCGAATGCAGGTATGAGTGCCGGGGAGACGAGGTCGTTCTGGGGCGGGACGTTCGTTTGCTGGTATACCGGTGCGTCAGCGAATTGTTGGCCAATGTGGTCAAACACGCCGAGGCATCGGAGGTGGTCATTCGATCCGTTTTCGGAGAGGGGCGCCTTGAGGTCGGAGTGATCGACAACGGTCTTGGTTTCCGGGTTTCAGAGAGTATCAAGGGCCCGGCCCACGGCGGTGGTTTTGGCCTGTTCAGCATTCGGGAACGACTTCGGGCCGTTGGCGGAACGCTCCGAATCATCTCCGAGCCAGGGGGCGGCGCCGAGGCCGTACTGATCATGCCGATCGAGACCGAGGGATGAGGCGGTCGTGACGATTCGGGTTGTGCTTGCCGATGACCACACCCTGATGCGGGAGGGATTGAAGGCACTTCTGGAGCGTGACGGCGAGATCGAGGTCGTGGGAGAGGCCGGGACCGGAAGGGCGGCCGTGACCATGGCCGGGGAACTCAATCCAGACGTCGTTATCATGGATATCGGGATGCCGGATCTCAACGGGATCGATGCAGCCCGCCAGATCATCAAAGCCAGTGTTGGCGCCAAGATCCTGGCGGTGTCGATGCACACCAGTCAGCGAATGGTTTCCGAGATGCTCCGTGCCGGAGCATCCGGCTATGTGTCCAAGTTGACAGCCTTCGACCAGGTTGTCGCCGCGGTCAAGGCGGTTCATAGCGGCGCCCGGTACCTTGGCCCCGAGGTTTCGGTCGTCAGTGCCGAAAGCCTGGTTGATCGGGTAGATGATCAGCAGGCAACAGCGTTTTCGGTCTTGACACCACGGGAGCGTGAGGTCCTACAGCTGATTGCCGAGGGCCGGACCACCAAGGCGATCGGCAATGTGCTTGGGACCAGTCCTCGGACCGTCGAGGTCCACCGCAAACGGTTGATGGACAAACTCGACATCCACAGTGTTGCGGAGTTGGCTCGGTACGCCGTCAAGGAAGGTCTCGTCGAGTAAAGAAATCCGCAGTGGATTCTTCGTTATTCCTGATGGGCTCAGGGAGATCCTCTCGATATCATCATGGGACAATGGAGATCTTCGCTTTGAGACTCCGGTTTGGCGGGAGGCACGATGGCTGAGCAATTCGATTTCGACTACATCGTCATTGGATCCGGGTTTGGGGGGTCGGTGTCGGCCCTTCGATTGGCTGAAAAGGGCTACACGGTTGCGGTGCTCGAGATGGGCAAGAGATTCGAGCCGGAGGACTTTCCCAAGAGCACCTGGAATCTCAAGAAATTTTTGTGGTTCCCGAAACTCCTGTGCCACGGCTTTCAGCAGATCACCTTGCTCAAGGATGTTCTGATCTTCCACGGCGCCGGTGTCGGCGGCGGGAGTCTGGTCTATGCCAACACCTTGCCCATGCCGCCCGACGAGGTCTTTTCGGATGCCCGATGGCCGACCGATGAGGACTGGAAGGCCAAGTTGGCGCCCCACTATGAGATGGCCTATTTCATGCTGGGCTCGACCGAGGCCAAGGAGATGTTCAACTCGGATTTCCTGCTCCAGGAGATCTGCGAGGAACGCGGCCGCGGAGAGACCTTCAAGAAGCACCAGGTTGCCGTTCATTTTGGGACACCGAACGAGGTCGGACCGGATCCCTTCTTCGACGGTGAGGGCCCGGAGAGGATCGGGTGCTCCCTGTGTGGGGGTTGCATGACCGGTTGCAATGACGGTGGCAAGAATACCTTGGACAAGAATTACCTCTATCTCGCCGAGAAGAGGGGGTGTGTGATTCATCCAGAGACCAAGGTCGTCGACATCCGGCCGCTGGAGGGTGGTGGCTACGAGATCGATACCGTTCAGGCAACGTCGGTTTTCAACAAGCGGCCGAAAACCCTGAGGGCTCGTGGCATCGTGCTGTCGGCATCGGTTCTCGGGACGGTCAAGTTGCTCTTCGAGTGCAAGGAACGAGGCAGCCTGCCGAAAATTTCGGATGCCCTGGGCGACTACTGCCGGACCAACTCCGAGGCCCTGCTGGGAGTGACGGCAACGAGTTACGAAGAGGACTACAGCCGGGGTATTGCCATCACTTCCGGGGGATGGCCGGACGAGCACACGCACATCGAATTGGTTCGATATGGCAAGGGTGGGGACTTCATGGGAATGAATCTGACCCACCTGACCGGGGGTGGTCCTCCGTGGCCCCGGTGGCTGCGGTGGCTGGGCAATTTCGTCCGACATCCCGTTCGGGCCTTCAAGGGCAACTATCCCTTCGGGTGGGCGGTTCGCTCGGCGATCGTTCTCGTGATGCAGCCCCTGGACAACAAGATGAGACTGGTGCGGAGGTGGAGACCTTGGGGCCGGGTTTTGACGACCCAACTCGATGCCGAGAAGAGGGCGCCGACCTATATTCCCATTGCCAACGCTGTCACCGAGGAGTTGGCCGCCAAGATGAACGGAACGCCGGAGAGCATGCTGCTCGAGGTTCTGGGCAATCGGTCGAGTACGGCCCACATTCTTGGTGGAGCGACGATGGGCCGGGATGCCGGTGATGGGGTTTGTGATGCCTCGGGGCGGGTCTTCGGTTACGACAATTTCTTCATCGCCGACGGTTCGTTGGTTCCCACCAATCTCGGGGTCAATCCGGCTCTGACGATCACGGCTCTATCGGAGCATGTGATGGCGGGTATCCCGGACAAACCCGACGGAAAGTGCAAACCGGCGCCGAGACCGCCCAAAGGAAATTGAAGGTCATGATGAATACTCAAGAAATTGATCAGGCTGTTGCCGACCTCCAGTACCACAAACAGGGGTGGGCACGCCTCCCTATTTCCGAGAAAATCAAGTTATTCGAAGGTGTCAGGGCCAGGGCAAATACCGCGGCAGAGGCTTGGGTCGATGCGGCAGCCTATGCCAAAGGCATCCCTTCGGACTCGCCGCTGACGGGCGAGGAGTGGTCGTCAGGCCCGTGGGCCCTGGTTTCGACGATCACCGAGGTCCTGGACACGCTTGAGAAGCTGGATTTCGGAGATCGAAAGAGGTTGAAACCGACTGGAATCCGAACTCGGGCCGATGGTCAGGTTGTGGCCAAGGTCTTTCCTGCCTCGGCCTTTGATTGGCTGTTGCTCAACGGGATCACGGCAGAGGTTTGGATGGAGCCGGGGGTCACTGCCGGTGGCCTTCGGGACACCATGGCGGTGTTCTATGACCAGAAGGATCCCGAGGGCGCCGTGGCCCTGGTGCTTGGGGCCGGCAATATTTCCAGCATCACGCCGCTGGATGTCCTCTACAAGATGGTGGCCGAGGGCCAGGTGTGTATCGTCAAGATGAACCCGATCAACCAGTACCTGGGGCCAATTTTTGAAGAGATCTTCGCTGAACTGATCGACCTTGGGTTCATACGATTCGTCTACGGAGGGGCCGATGTCGGGGCCTACCTAACCAACCATCCGGGCGTTGACGAAATCCACATGACCGGCAGTGACCGGACCTTCAACGCCATTGTCTTCGGGATGGGTGCCGAGGGTGAGGAACGGCGGAAGAAGAACCAACCGATCAATACCCGGCCCATCAGTGCGGAGTTGGGCGGCGTTGGACCGACCATTGTCCTCCCAGGGCCGTGGTCGGCAGCTGACATTCGGTTCCAGGCCGAGCATGTGGTGACTCAGAAGCTGCACAACACCGGCTGCAACTGCGTCGCCTCCCAGCTGCTGATCCTCCCGAAAGACTGGGATCAGGCTGACGACTTCCTCGCGGCGGTCAAGGAGGTCATGGGAGAACAGGTCGTGCGAAAGGCCTACTATCCGGGGATGGGTGAGCGGCAGGCCCAGGCCGTTGAGTGGCACCCGGAGGCGGAACTGCTGGATGCCGCCGCTGGACCCGAGGTGCCCAAAACCATGATCTGTGGCCTTGATCCGAAGGCCGTCGACGAACCCTGTTTCTCCGAGGAATTCTTCGGAGCGACCTACGCCCAGACCTCGTTGCCGGGGGAGACGGCACTGGAATTTCTGAATAACGCCGTCACCTTCTGCAACCATAAGCTCGCAGGAACCCTGGGCGTTAATTTGATCATCCACCCGACGACGATCAAGGTATTGGGGCCGGAGCTTGAAGAGTCTATCGCCGCTTTGAAGTACGGTTCCATTGGCATCAACAGTTGGGTCGCACTGGGTTATCTCTTGGCCAGAGCTACCTGGGGCGCATACCCGGGTCACCCTGACTCGGATATTCAAAGTGGCCGGGGCGTGGTTCATAACACGTTGCTGTTCGACAAGCCGCAAAAGACTGTTGTCTACGCTCCGTTCATGCCGTTTCCCCGAGCTGTAATGCACGGCGAGTTTCACATGACTCCAAAACCACCTTGGTTCGTCACCAACAAGACCGCCCACATCACGTCCCGGCGCTTGACCCGGTTTTCGGCCCGCCCTGGATGGCGGCATCTCCCCGGTATTTTTGCGGCGGCCCTGCGGGGTTGACTGACTGTCGGTCTGAAGGAATGAGGGCACCGGAGTGGATCTTCCCTGGTCCGGGTATCATAGCCTCCGGAGGCACTTTTCATGAGTTACGCTGATCAATTCCGGGTTCAACCCGGCAGCAGAGTCGATTTAGAGAGCGTCGATGCCCGGTTCAAACCCGAGGGTCTCAAGAAGAAAGAGGGCGAGAAACATTTCAAAGGCCTCATAGCAAGACTTCGCGAACTGCAGCACCAAATGTATGCCGAGGACAAACACTCCATCCTGATTGTGCTTCAAGGGCGGGACGCGGCCGGCAAGGACGGCACCATTCGCCATGTCTTCGGTCCATTGAATCCCCAGGGATGCAGGGTTGCGAGCTTCAAGGTGCCGTCGAAGGTGGAAGCCGCCCACGATTTTCTCTGGCGTTGCCACTCGGTGGTCCCTGCGCGAGGGCAGGTCGGGATTTTCAACCGGTCCCACTATGAGGATGTTCTGGTCGTTCGGGTCCACGATTTCGTGCCCGAGGCCGTCTGGTCGAAACGCTTCGAACACATCAATCATTTCGAGGCTCTGCTGCATGACTCGGGGACGACCGTTCTCAAATTCTATCTTCACATCGACCGGGACGAGCAGCTCGAACGTTTCGGGAAACGCATTTCGGACCCCGGCAGGAACTGGAAGATCAGCGATGCCGACTACTCCGAGAGACCCTATTGGGATCAGTACACCGAGGCCTTCGAGGATGCTCTGAGCCGGTGCAGTACCGAGAACGCCCCATGGTTCGTTATCCCTGCAAACCGAAAGTGGTTCAGAAACCTGGCCATAGCCTCGATCGTTGTTGAGGCTATGGAGGGTCTTAACATGAAATACCCCGAACCCTCGGTTGATATGGATGAGATCAGGCGGAAGTATCACCAGGCAGAGAATGCCGATGAAATGAACCGCCGGCTGGAGAGGGCCTACCGAGAGGACGCTGAAGAGAGTGCAGTCCTCAATTCCGAGTGGTAGCCAATCAGATTCGGACGATCTCGAAGAAAAGGGTGAGCGATGTTCTCGGACGCATCAGCGTCCAGGAGGTTCTGGAATTGGACCGGGCCTTGAAAATCCAATTATCTCTGGGAGATTGATTAAGGAAAATCGTTCGGTTGGGGATATACTCAGTCTGAGGCCTTGGGTCTTGCCCCCCAAGACCTGTGATCCAAAGGAATCGAGGTGTTTCCATGTCGGTTTGGGGAAGAGATCGTCGAAATGCAGATGCAAGGACTCAGCTGGTTGTAACCCTCGGATCAGTCACCGTCATGTTGATCGTCGTGCTGCCGTGGGTCGTGAACTGCGGCTGGGGAGTTGAGTCGCTTTTCTACGACTTTACACCGAAAGAAGTCTACCTGTTGTTTCATCCCAATCCCCGTTTTCCCACTGACAAGGGCCAAGATCTCGCCTCTGCGGTTGGCGCCCAAGCGCAGGTTTTCTCGATTGATCTCGTTCTGAGTCCCGGAACTGCGCCTGAGGGGATACCTGCTGAAGTTGTTTGGTACCCGCCGGAAGGAGCGACGTCGTTCGTTTTCTCCGCTGACCAGCCTGTGGACCCGGCAGGTCTGCCTCCTTTCCGCTTCTCTGAGATTCTGATCGGTGCAACGCTGACGTTGTCCTACGAGTTTGTTCCGGTCCCTGGAGAGGTCCAGGTCGATTCGGCGGTGGTCACCCTTGAGAATGGAGATATATATGGCGTCTCGTTCGCACATGACGCTGCTGGTGATGCCGGATACTTTGGTATTCCTGAGAAG
>CAYSHZ010000092.1:0-12231 GCA_964430905.1 uncultured Thermoanaerobaculia bacterium
CACACTGACCCGAAAGACATGTTCGGCAACACTCTCACCGTCGGCGCCCGGAAGGAAATTCCACCCGGTGCGCGGCGTGCGTTTGAGCATGCCGACCTCGAAGAGAAAATTTGTCAGACGATCCACAATTACCTCCGCTGACAGATCATCCCGAAAACTCCCCTTTCAACATGGGAAACTGCCTTCGGGAAACTCCTAAATGTAAACTCAACCCGGTTGCCGACGCCACACGATGCGAACGATCACGTAGACCAGACCGGCCAATACGATGGTAGTCGCCCCGGCCGGAAGATCAGTTGTATAACTGATACCGAGCCCCAGCGTTGTGAACGCAACGCTCAGGATGATAGCCAGAACCATCATCCGTCCCAGGGTCGCAGAAAACCGACCGGCCACCGCCGCGGGCAGGGTCAAGAGGGCGATGACCAGGACGATTCCCACGATGCTGACCAGCAGAACGACCGTCAACGCCGTGATGGTGTGGAGCAGAAGCGACAGGCGCCCCACAGCAAGTCCCCGCATTCTGGCAAAGGCCTCATCGAAACACAGGGCCTGAATCTCCCGATGGAGACCAACAGCCACGACCACGATGCAGACATCCAACAGGGCCATCAACCACAAATCTGTCGTCCTCACCAAAAGAATGTTGCCGAAGAGATAGCTCATCAGGTCTTCTGCGTAACCCGGAGTCGAAGCAATGAAAAGAAGCCCGATCGCCATTCCCAGAGCCCAGATGGCCGCGATGACCGTATCCTCCCGTTCGCCTCCGTTCTCGGACGCCTTCGCAATCAGGGCCGCCGCAACCAGGGCTGCCGCTGTGGCCCCCAACATCGGATCGGCCCAGGACAGGCCGTGAACCTCCTGGAGCCAACGCGCCAATCCCAGACCCGCGAGAACGCAGTGGGCGACTGCTCCGGCAATGGATGAGGTTCTCCGAACGACAACCCACGTCCCGACAATGCCCGCGGCGACACCCCCCAGAAGCCCGGCCATCAAGGCGTGCTGGAGAAACTCAAAATGAAAAACAGCTTCGAGAAATTCCATCACAGATGCCGATCGTGATGCACCATGTGCACGTCTCCGCCATACAAAGTATTGATCACCGAACCGTCCAGTTGCGATGTGGGATGGACGTCAACCGAGCCGTGGACACAGATGACCGTGCGGACAAATGAGGCCACGAACCCAAGGTCGTGGGAGACCAGGATAACGGTACTCTCCCGGTTAAGGTCTTCCAGGAGATCGAAGAAATCCTGCTCGACCTTGCGGTCCAGACCCGCCTCAGGCTCGTCAAGCAACAGCAATTCGGGTTTTGGGGCTATGGCCCGGGCCAGCAGGACCCGCTGCCTCTGGCCGCCGGACAGGGCCGAGTAGGGACGATATTCCAATCCCTCAAGGCCGACCCGGCCGATAGCTTCGGATGCCAAAGCCCGGTCGACAGCCGAGAAGGGACCGAAGTTCCTTCCGGGTCTCAGGCACCCCATCAAGACGACATCGATGACCCGAATGGGAAAATGGGGATCGGTGACCGCATGCTGGGGCATAGCGCCGATTCTCGGCCGAGCCTTCTCCGGAGTCAGGCCAAAGACCTCAATGGCCCCCGACTGCGGACTCAAGAGACCGAGAATCAGGTTGACCAGGGTCGTTTTCCCGCCCCCGTTGGGACCGATGATGCTGGCGAAGTCTCCCCTTTCGATGGTGAAGGTCACATCCCTGAGTACCGGCTCTCGTTGACCGAAGGCGAAGGACACGTTTCGAACGTCGAGCACCGGTGTTGTCTGTGTCATGGCGTCGACCCCCGTTCCACATCAAAGGATCCAACCACCAAGTCCGCGATTCGATCAAGATTGGCCAGGAGATCTGGCGCCAACGGATCCAACTCAACGAGATCGGCACCGACTGCCTCTGCAACTGCCCGGGCAGCGGAATCGGCAAAATTCCTCTGCACGAAGATGATCCTGACACCCTGTTCCCTGGCGCCTTCAATCACCTCGGCCAGGGAGCGACCGGTCGGGTTCTTCCCTTCCCGCTCAATGGCCACCTGGAGAAGACCGTACCTCTCGGCAAAGTATCCCAAGGCCGGATGAAAGACCCAAAAACTGCGACCGGAAAATGGCGCCAACCTTTCCGCGATCCGAGCATCGACGGCATCCAATGCAACCGAGTAGTCCTCAAGATTGGTCCTGAAGACGTCACAGCTTTCGGGCCGCACCCTGCAGAGGCACTGGGTGACACCGGATGCATATTCAATCGTCAAACGAGGATCAAGCCAGAAATGTGGGTCCAGACCTCGGGAATGATCGTGAACTTCAGAATCCGAGCGACCCGCGTTTCCCATCGAAATGACCGGCGAAGCATCGCATACTGGAAGGTCGGGTTCAATATGGCGTATCCGAGCGACGACGGTACGCTCGAAAGGAAGATTCAGGGGCAACAGAAGATCGGCGTCGGAAACCGAAGCCATCTGCCTCGGACTGGGTTCGAAGGTTGCCGGAGACCTGCCCGGAGGAATCAATACGGTGACCGAGACCTGTTGGCCACCAAGCCGTTGCAGGATTTCCTGCTGGGGTGGGATCGAAACGACAGCTCTGATCGGCCCCTGAGCCATGGCTCCGCCCGACCCACCGAGAAGCATCACGACGGCAAAACAGCAAACAAGAGGCATTCGTGTCACGGGGCCTCCATCGGTTCATGGTCCGCCATGCATACCAAGTGATTAACGTTGCACTGGTCGCATCGCTCAACCTGATGAGTCGTGCTGAAGTCCCTCCAGTGGCGCCACTGGCGTGCATTGAGTACGCCGGTACCACGGCACAGGGGACAGACCCCGTCCAGCGCCGACAGGACCGCCGCACGAATAAACTCCGAACGATTTTCGATCCCTTTCATCGCTTCGACCAGGGCGTCATCAACCTTGAAGGTTATGATGTGGGCCTTGCCTTCCATATGTTCTCCTCGTGTTACAAATTATTACCTGATCTCATCTGAGAATCAAGAAAAAATTTCATGATCGAACCTATGCTAGGCTTGGTAGAGTGCTGATTTGACAATTGCATGAGGATGAAGGGTTGAAGGCAGTGCAGGATCAAGAGTCCGCAGACAACGGTATTGGGACGATTTCAATGGAAAATGGTGGCAACCGACAATCCATGACGGAACTCATGTCCTCCGAAGAGCGCGGACATCTCCTTCAAAAAATGGAAAGCCTCGGCATCCTGGCCGGCGGCGTTGCTCACGATTTCAACAACCTCCTGATGGGGGTCCTGGGCAACGCCGATCTGGCCCTGTCCGTCATGGCGCCCGATGCAGCTGGACGCAATCAGGTTCAGGACATCATCATCGCCGCGCGGAGGGCAGCCGATCTTGCCAATCAGATGCTTGCCTACTCCGGGAGGGGACGTTTCAAGATCGAACGGGTCGATATCGGCCCGTTAGTAGCGGATACCGTCCACCTGTTGCGGGCAGCAGTATCCTCCAGCGTCGTCTTGCAGGTCGAGCCAAACCATAAGGTGTCGATGGTTTCGGTTGATGTCGCGCAGATTCGCCAGGTCCTGCTCAACCTGGTGGCCAATGCCTCCGAGGCAATCAGAGAACGATCGGGATTGATCAGGATCACAACCGGTGAAAGGGTTTTCAACCAGGATGATCTCGACCGGATGTACGTACCTCATGAACTTCAGCCGGGTCCGATGGTCTTTATCGAAGTGTCAGATACGGGATGCGGAATTGAGCCCGAAACGCTGCGGCGTATTTTTGACCCGTTCTACACGACGAAGTTCACCGGACGAGGTCTTGGCCTTGCGGCAGTCCTTGGAATTGTCCGAGGCCACGGCGGAGGTATTGACGTTCGGTCGGAGGGGCGAAGGGGAAGCACCTTTTCCATTATCTTGCCCCGATCCGATACGCTACGGGATGAAACCTCAAGGGAACAATCCGACGAGCATCTGGTTCTGATCATCGACGATGAGGAGACCGTCCGCGAGGTGACTCGTGCATATCTCGAGCAAGCAGGATTTGCCGTCGCTTCAGCGGAAGACGGCCTCCGCGGTCTTGAAGTTTTCCGGAAGCGCCCTGAACAATTCGAGTGCATCATCCTCGACTACACGATGCCGGGAATGGGCGGTAGCGAGACTCTGATCGAGATCCGCAAGATTCGATCAGACCTCCCGGTCATCATGTCCTCCGGCTATGACGAGGATGAGGTTGTCAGGCATATCGGCAATGACTCCCTGACGCGTTTCATTCAGAAACCTTACGGCGCTGCAGCCCTGCTCAAACGCCTCGCTGCGCTTGGAGTAACCAGCCGGTAGCCCCCAGTTCTTCAACTGCACGAGTATGGTCGATCTGGAATTCACCTACATTACCAAAGTGTATTCTGCATACGCCGGGTTCGTGTGGTCCATTGTCAATTACCCGCAATGACTGTATAATCAACGGTCGGATCTGAAACCTTGATTCACCAAAGGTTTTCTGAACAAATCCCATTACGCACATCACGTCTAACTGCGGTATATTGGAGACTGGAGGAATTATTGGAATATGAGGCGTTTCCGGAGTATTTTTTATAAACATCTTGAGACGATCATCGGCCGGGGAAATTGATCCTTCTTGGAGAGACAGAACAATGAAAAAGAGCGCTCAAGCACACAACGCTGCAGAGCAGTTGCTGGAGTGGTTTTCCCTCGAATTCAACCTTCGAATTCGGCGTTGCGAAGAATCCCCTGTTCTGAAGAGGCTGGATGGGATCCTCGAAGGGATTCTGGAAATCTCCACATCGGCTGGAGTCCACAACACATTTTCTGCAGGGACTTTCAAACGTTATCAGATCCCGAATCTGCTTGAACACTTTGGCGCAGAGGCCACTCAGGGTGTCCTCCTGGTATGTGCCGAGGATGGTTCTTCTTCAAACAAACGTGCTTATTCGTTATGGTTTCAAAATGGCACTCTGATCCATGCAGAAGGTCAGGAACTGTTCGGAAGAGCAGCAGTGAAGGCGTGCTGCCAATGCCAGAATGGATGGTACCTCTTCACAGGCGTTCCAATTCCGGCAGATATCCCGGCGAGTCTGCCCGAGGGACGGGGCCTCACGTTCCTGCTGCTCGATATTCTCCGGCAAATTGATGAAGAGAAACACGATACCGGCCCCCCATATCCAACTCAACAGAGTCTCCCAACCGAGTTGCCAACCGTACATCTTGAACCTCCCGATCTCGCCAAGCTGGTTCGGCTTGTGGAATCGGTGCGTGAGGGCCTGCTGATGCAGCACCGGGCTGAGCTGGATGCCTGGTACTACCGCCACGGAACTGAGGAATCCCGACGGTACGGTGAACTCGAACGACGTTCATTGGGACGTCTCTACCAGTGGATGGCCGCCAACGGCATGATGGAGATGGTCAACGAACTCCAGGAGCTTCCCTCTACGATGGCCCGTTGCGAGGTTCTGACCACTCTTCTCAATCGCCTCAGCACAGTTTTGGATGAACCCGGCGACCATTCAGTGAGCCACCCGGCAGAAACACATTCAGAAGACGACGGTATCGACTGGAGCATTCTGGAAGAAGACGGAAGTACTCTTTGAGTCGTTCCTCCAAAACCCCTTTTTCGTTGGGCATCCTCGGGAACGGGACGTCACTCCAGACAAAAACCCAGTCCCAACTGGAGGCTGTATTGGGGGACGACTTTTCCTGCCGATCCGTCAAACCCTCCGACACGTCAGTCGACGTATTGATCGTTATCGACAAGAACCTCCCGATTCAACGAATCAAAGAGGCCCTATTGGCCGGGTTTCCCCCTTCCAGGATTGTCACCGTAACCGAGGAGCTTCAGGAACTCCAGGAAGTCTGCCTCCGTGATCTCGGCATCCCGTTTGTGGTCACCGATCCCAGAAATAGTCCAGGAGCGGACTTGCTGGCGCATATCCGATCTGGACTTAGCCACTTTGCTGCCCCCCCCCTGGCCCGTTCGAGGATTGAAGAAACTCTGGGACAGTTGGACATGCAACAATCTGAGACCTTTCAGGGAGTGGCATTCAAGCAGCAACTGACCAATCTTGATCTCAACGCTCCCGAGGATTCAGGGCTTTGTGTTTCCGTGATCCCCAGCAAGAGACAGGAGTATCCAGTATTTGCCGGTTTGTCCGATAGCGGAGAAGACGTGGCAATCATGTTCGCAGTGGAAGAAGGCCTCAATGGTCTCAATGCCCGGGAACACGCCCTCTTTACGCAGGCGCTGATTTCCCGGTGCCTCAGCGACAATGAGACCGGCGCCTCACTCGTTGACAGATTTATCGAAGAGGCCCGCTCGATGCTGGGTCGGGAAGAACTCTTCAGACCAACTCTCTTGGTTTTTCAGCGTTCGTTACAAACTCTCGAAGTCCTGCTGACCGGTGATCTCGACCTGTGGATCATCAACTCCAAGAGGCTGCCTCCCCTTGGCATCACGCGAGGTCCAGGCGTTGCTCTCAGCGGCGCGGAAGACTCCCCTCATGGCAAGATTCGCCGCATCAAATTGACGTCCGGGGATCACCTTCTCGTGCTGCCGTCCGGCTGGTTCATGGACAACGAAGTCAATCCAAAGGCACGAAAAATGACACTACTCGAGGCCGCAAACGCTGAAGAACTGCCTGATTTCTTGAAGTTGACCAGTCCTCATGATTCAGGAACTGCTATCGTCGTGGCCGTGCATGATAGTGAGAATAGAGGGACACTAGAGTGAAAGAACGACGTATCCTGATTGTGGATGACAGTCTGACCATCAGAAAACTAGCTGAACGCGTTCTCAGTCGAGAAGGGTATCGGATCGAACTTGCCGAGACGATGGTCGAGGCTCTCCACAAGGTTCCTCTCTTCAGACCGGATCTTGTCCTCCTTGATTACATCCTCCCGGACGGCCACGGGACCGACATCTGCCGCACCCTGCTGAAGAATCCGGAAACGGCAGCAATCCCCATCCTGATGATCTCCGCAAAGGGCGCCGATATTCGGAAGCTCTACATGGATCTGTCCAACGTCGTTGATTTTCTGACCAAGCCCTTCACCCCAGTTGTCCTGACCTCGGTCGTGGAACACGTCCTTGAGCACGGTCTCCAGCCGGCTGTGGGCGTTTCAAGACGACCCAATGTTGCAGGTGGACGTGTCGAGTTCCTCCCGTCCCTGGCAACCCTGGTCTCTCGGAGCCTCAACGATGACCAGTGGAAGGAGATTCCACCCAGCATTCGCCACGCGATGGATTCAATGAAAGTCGAGGCCCAGGATCCGTCGACGACCCTGCTCCTCTCGGGTTCGACCCGATTGGTTCCGTTGGAGGACGTGCTGGCTGCCTGCGAGAGAGAGGGAGTCACCGGAAAACTGAACGTGGCCGACCGGGAGGGACTGACCCTCACAACTTGGCTGGAAGACGGCCGCGTGGCCTACACCATCCCGCACAGGACCTTCTTCGAAGCCAAGAGGGTCATCAGCCACCTGACTGATGTCCCTGCTCAAACCCTTCGTGACGCAGAAGAACGGCAGAAGGCCGGAGAAAAATCAGGCGTCACTTTGTTGACCGAAGAGGGTTTTCTGGACACTGATACGGCCCGCAGATTGGCCCGGGAAATTGCGATCACGGCACTCCTGGAAACCATGGAAGACCCCGACTTAAGATTCAGAGTTGAGACGACCAGGGACCGTCCGGAGGAGGGACGGTCATTCGGTTTTGACCTTGACATTGACGAACTCCGGATGGAACGCCTGAGACGAACCGACGCTTGGCACACCATCGAAGGCGCCATCCCCTCGCTCGACGTTATGCTGGTTCGAAGCAGTGGCGCCTCTCGCCTCTCTGCCCGCCTCTCTCTGACACCTCTTGAATCGAAGATCCTGGACCTCGTTGATGGCAATCGAACGGTTCGAGACATCGTCCAGGCAATGAACTCGACCGCCTTCGAGGTCTGTCAGGTTCTCTATCGGCTTGCCGGAGCCGAAGTGGTTCGTCTCAAACAGCGGCGAGGAGAAGCCGACGGGCATCAGATCCGCCGGGTCTTGGTGGTAGATTCGGACGAAGAAGGACTCTGCCCAACCATCACCGAGATCCTGACCGAACTTCAGGCCGGCGTCGAAATCCGCTGCCAGAGTGACACCTTCAACAGGATCCCGTACATCATCAAAATCTTCCAGCCGGACACAATCCTGATTGATGTTCACCTGGATGGCTTCGATACAACCAAATTGGTCAAGCTCCTCAGGCATTCCGGAGAGTTCCAGACCATACGGATCATCGGAATGGGGACTGACCTCGGTGACGCCGAGATTCGTCAACTCTATCGAGTCGGTTTCAACGGGTTCCTTCCAAAACCGTTTCTCACCGAACAATTGACCGAGTTTTTCACTCAATCAAACGCAAACGACACTCCACATTTCCGAAACGGAGACAGGGGTGGTACTAATCTTGAAGGAGGATAAGATGCCTACAGTCCTAATCGTTGACGATGTACGAACCGAACAGGAGATTATCAAGAAAGCTCTGCAACCCCTGGGCTACAATTTTCTTGTTGCGGATACCGGTTCGCAGTGCCTGGAGGTTGCCATCAAAGAAAAACCGGCCTTGATCATTCTTGATGTAATCATGCCGGACATGGATGGATTCAAGACCTGCAGAAAACTCAAGAAATCGGATGATACGAAGGGCATCCCGGTGATTCTTTGCACCACCAAATCCGGTGAATCGGACAAATTCTGGGGAGAGAAGCAGGGAGCGGATGCCTACATCACCAAACCCTTCGAAGCCGGTGAAATCCTTCAGGTCGCACGGCGGCTGTTATGACCACTGAGGCCGCCGGTTCGCCGGTGGGAGGTTCCGGGACCCATCTTCTATTCCGACGACAGGCCCAGCTCTTTGCCGTCTCAGTTGTTGACGTCACGGAGATGATTGAGATTCCGGAAACAACACGAGTCCCGGCAGCCGCCTCGGTTGTGGTCGGCGTCATCAACCATCATGGCGACATCCTGCCCGTATTGAACATCAACACCCTTCTCGATATCACGAATACCGCCAACCAACCACTGACGACGGGGACAATCGGCTTCATCGTGGGCGAGGGAGAGGGACGAATGGTTGTTCCAATCGATGCAACTCTCGGTCTTGTCCTCCTGCCGCCGGAAGGTGAGCACGGCGAAGGACTCATTCAAAAAACCGTCGTCGTCGAGGATCAGGTCATCGCAGTCCTCGACGTGGATCTGTTGATGAGCACAGTCGAGACGGCGGTAACCGGCGCCTGGCAGGACACCACCATTTCTGCCGAATACCAGCAACTCAGGGATCACAAAGGAGAGTGACATGGCCACGTCTGAAACTCACGAACAGTCTCAAGGGAGCCACATGGGCTTAACGCTGGGCCGCAAGCTGGCGATAGCCGTCAGCCTGGTGGCAATCCTCGTGCTGGGTGGAACGACGGTCTACCTGATCAGCGCCCAGTCGGCACGTTATGTGGAGCAGGTCCAAACCCAGCTGGACAGGGCTCATGGAACCCTGACCGGATTGATGGACGTGGCAACACGCGGCAACCAGAGGCTCGCGGCGGAAATGGCCGAGAATCCCGAGATTCAACGCCTCTTCGCAACCGCAGCCTCTGAACTGGGCCCAATCTATGAAAACCAACGCAGACTCGAAGAACAGCAGGGAGAACCGGTTCGAATCACCGACCCGGCAACCCTTGCACGGATTGCGGCCAATCCGTCAATGACCCGGCTGAGAAACCTGACGGCGCCGATTTACCACCAGCAACACGACGCCTACAACCTCGGGCAATTCCAGTTCCACCTCCCACCCGCCCGTTCGTTCTTCCGTGTCCACTCGACCGATGCCGCCGATGGAGGTTGGACCCTCGGCGACTTTGGTGATGATCTGTCCAGTTTCCGTTACACCGTTCTTGCCGCCAACGGGAGTCTGGGTGGGTATGACCAGCCCCAGGCGGTTTCCGGTCTCGAGATGGGCCGTGGCGGTCCAGGTCTTCGTGGTGTCGTCCCTGTTTTCTACAATGGCGAACACATCGGATCGGTTGAGTTCGGTGGCGGTATCGCCGATCCACTCAACGACGCCGCAAACCGAACCGGGATGAAAGTCACCTTCTTCCTCACTCGCCAAATCGTCGACGACATCGCGTGGCGGCTCGCCTCTCGTGTTCTCGAAGCCGAGCAGGGCGCCGGTTACGGAGACTTCGTCTATTTCGACGCATCGGACCCCGACTTCGGACGTGCCCTGTCTGCCGGAGTCGTCGGAAACCTGGGTAGTGATGGCGCCGCCTTCGGGATGAAATCCGAACAGGTCGATGGCCTTTCCTGGCGGCATGCCACCTTTCCTCTGACCGATTTTTCGGGCAATACGGTCGGCTCGGTCGTGCTTTCCCTGGATGAAACTGCCGCTCTGGCCACGGCCCGCCGGACCCGCCTGATTACCGCAGCAATCGCAATCCTCGGTGTTGCATTACTGGTCTTCGCCCTGGTCTATGCCCTGCGCTATCTTGTTATTCGCCCTGTTGATGATGTTGCCAAGACGATGGCTTTGGTGTCCGAGGGTGATTTCAAGGCCCGGTGTGAAGTCTTTTCCAAAGACGAAATGGGTTTTGTGGCTCGACAGGTCAACACGACACTTGATCGAGTCCTGACCCTGATTCAGTCGGATGAGGAACGCCTCGAATTGCAACGAGATATTCAGGACCTCCTGGTCGTCGTCTCCGATGCCGCTGACGGTGACCTGACTTCCGAAGCGAAGGTCACCGAGAACATCATCGGCAACGTGGCAGACGCCATCAACCTGATGTTCGAGAACATCTCCGAGGTGATCAACAAGATCCGCGATTCTTCCGTTCGGGTTTCATCGGCAGCCAACCAGATTCAGGCCGGATCCGAGGCCCTTTCGGCCGGATCCCAACGCCAGCTCGAGGACATTACCAATACAACCAGCGCGGTCCAGGAAATGGCCATCAACATCGAGCAGGTGGCCAATAACGCTGAGGCGACCGCAGTGGCCTCAACCCGGGCCCGGGAAAGTGCCGAAGATGGTCGGGCCAAGGTACTCGAGGTCGTTGACGGCATGGAGGGCATCCGATCCTCCGTGCTCTCAACACTCCGACAGATCAAACGACTCGGGGATCGGTCGATGGAGATTTCAACCATTGTCGAGACCATTACCAAGATCGCGGCCCAAACGGACATGCTCGCACTCAACGCCGCCATCGAGGCCGCCAGAGCCGGTGAACACGGACGGGGATTCTCGGTTGTTGCGGAAGAGGTCCGGCGCCTGGCAGAACGGAGTGCCGAAGCTGCCCACGAGATCGAAGAGCTGGTTTCGGCGATTCAGACCGAGACCGGAGAGTCGGTCCGGGCGATGGATCAGGTGACACAGGAGGTGGAACGAGAGGTCGGCATTGTCAACGACGCGGGCCAAGCCCTGGACCAGATTGCCGAAGTATCCACCAAGGCAGCTGACCTGGTTCAGGAGATCACCCTGGCCGCAAAACAACAGGTTCGCGGTGCGGACGAGGTCGTCAAGGCCATGGGAGTCGTGTCGGACGTTTCCAAACAGGCTGTTACCGGCGTGGAACAGACCAGGCAAACAACCGATTCACTTGTGAATCTCTCCGAAGATTTGACGAATGCAGTCGCCGAGTTCAAGACTCAGGCCTGAGGCAGGAGTGTTGCCGGACCCTGCCCTTCATCCTGGGAGATACCGTCTACCTGGAGCGAACGTAGATGACGTTCTCCAATGGGTGGGCCGATACTTCGGCTTTCGCACGTCAGGCGCCAGAGGGAGTTTCTTGACCGCAAGGATCGAACAGTTCCTCGCGGAAAGTGGAATACATCCCTCCGATCTGCTGATTGACCTCGAAATCGATGGAGCGACTCGGAGACGCCTCACGGAGTTGGTCACCATCACCGAGACCTCGTTTTTCCGAAATCCTCCCCAGATGGAGATGTTTGCGGCGGAGATTCTGCCGAAGGTCATGGAAAGGCGCCGCAGATCCGGCACCTTCCGGTTTCGCCTGTGGTCCGCCGGATGTTCGATTGGCGCGGAACCCTACTCTCTCGCGATGCTGCTTCTCGAAGGAGTGGCCCTCCCTGAGGCATGGGACCTGGAAATTCTGGCAACCGACATCAACACCAAGGCCATTGGACGGGTTGACGAGGGTGTCTTCACCGGCCGTGAATTGAAAGGGGTCAGCACGGCCCGAAGGGGCCGTTTCTTTGAAGCACTGGG
>CAYSHZ010000093.1:0-12177 GCA_964430905.1 uncultured Thermoanaerobaculia bacterium
CATGCGGCTCATGTGTTCCGCAGTGATGACGTTGAAGTTGCCGGTCGTGGTGACGAAGATGTCGGCATGGGGCAGGGCGTCCTCGACCGTCGTCACCTTGTAGCCGGCCATGCATGCCTGGAGGGCGCAGATGGGATCGATTTCGCTGACCCAGATCTGGGCACGCTGTCCGGCCAGGCTGTCCGACGAGCCCTTGCCGACGTCCCCAAAGCCGCAGATCATGGCGATCTTGCCGGAAATCATGACGTCGGTTGCCCTCTTGATGCCATCGACCAGGCTCTCGCGGCAGCCGTAGATATTGTCGAACTTGGACTTGGTGACGGAGTCGTTGACGTTGATCGCCGGAATCAGCAACTCGCCGTTGGAGTGCATCTGGTAGAGCCGGTGGACACCGGTCGTGGTCTCCTCCGAGACACCGCGCCATCGATCGACGACGCCGTGCCAGAAGGTCGGGTTGGTCTGAAGGGTCTCGCTCAGAAGCCGGTTGACGATCTCCATTTCCTCGTTGTCGGCGTGCCCTGTGAGCTGATCGGGGTTGTTCTCCGCCTGGTACCCCTTGTGGATCAGCAGGGTTGCATCACCACCGTCATCGACGATCAAATCCGGGCCGCCCCCGTCCGGCCAGGTCAGGGCGGACTTGGTGCACCACCAGTATTCTTCGAGGCTTTCGCCCTTCCATGCGAAGACGGGGATACCTCGCTCGGCGATCGCCGCCGCCGCGTGGTCCTGGGTCGAGAAGATGTTGCACGAGGCCCAGCGGACATCGGCGCCCAGGTCGATCAGGGTCTCTATCAGGACTGCCGTCTGGATGGTCATGTGCAGGCTCCCGGCAATCCGGGCGCCGGCCAGAGGTTTGGAAACGCCGTATTTGGAGCGGGTTGCCATGAGACCCGGCATTTCCTGCTCGGCAATTTCGATTTCGCGTCGGCCCCACGCGGCCAGTGAGATGTCCTTGATTTTGTAATCAGTCGTCATGATCTATCCTATCTTCGGAGATTGAGACCCGCTGGAAACGGACCGATGGCATTCTAACCTATATCCTCCTTGACCCGAGATCATCAACCCGGCGATAATCACGGCGCGGTATTCGGGGCCTCTGGCTGTAGTCTCCCTGTGGAACCCTGTTCTGTCGGCATTGGACAGTATTTAGGGCGGACTGGCGCCCCGCGATTGCAGGAGGTTTGATGCGTCAAGGAGACAGTGATTTCGACCGGTGGGTGGCAGAAGATCGTCGTGTTGCAGCGTCTGTGGGGTCTGATCCTGGTGGATGGGTGGAAGGTCCGGGCGATGAAATCGACGTATTGGAGTACGTGCGGCTGGTCTGGTCACGTCGATGGTTGATTCTGACGGTTCTGGTCACAACGGTGGTCCTGGCCACGGCGTGGTCGGTCAGCAGACCCAAACTCTATCGGGCCAAGACCAAGTTGATCGTTGAACCGACATCTTCGATCAACAATAATCAGTTCGACGCCTTTGTCAGTTACTGGCAGCTGGATCGCTATATCTCCGACCAGGTTCAGGTCCTGGAGACCGAACGGCTGGCAAACAGGGTTGTGGCCCGGTTAGGACTGGCGGCACTCCCCGAAAATGAAGGGAAAGCACCGGGGCCGGGTATCGTCCTTGGAGGGTTGACGGTCGAGGCGGTTCCGGAGAGCAACGTCATTGAGCTGACGATGGTCGGCCGGGATCCCGACCGGGTTGCCGAGTGGCTCAACGTTTATGTCCAGGAATACATTAATGCCAATATCGAGGACGGTATCGACCGAACCAAGAAGATCTTCGAGGTGATCCAGACCCGTCTGGACCCCCTTCGGCAGCAGGTTCATGATGCGGAGCAGAACCTGATGACCTTCCACGAAGGCCATGCCAGTCTGGGATTTGCGGACGAGCAGAAGAACGTCATCACCGAGCAGGTTGATTTGCTGACAAAGGAATATGCCCAGGCCAAGTCTGAGAGGATTAATATCGAGACTAAATTGAACGCCCTCAAACAACTGAGGGCACGGCATTTGTCGGAGGTGTCGTTCCCCGAGGTATTGGCGGATTCAACGATTTCAAGCCTGTTGCAAAGACGGAATGATGTCGAGGTCGAACTGCTGGATAAGTTGGGTACATATAAGGAGGGACACCCGGCCATCAAGGAACTGCGGACTCGGCTCGATGGAATCGATCAAACGATCGAGCGCCAGATTGAGACGCTTCGGGTTGGGATGGAGACCCGCTTCGATATCGTCAAGCGGCGGGAACAGTCTCTGTTCGAAAACATTCAGGGTCTGAGAAACGAGACCATTGATCTGTCGAAGACAAGGTTGGAGTCTGACCGACTTGAAGAGGTCTATCTCCAGAACAAGAAGTTTCTCGAAGACATGTTGGCCCGGTCCAACGAGGCCGATCTTTCGGTCAACGCATGGATGAACAATATCCGAATCATCGAGAAGGCGGTGCCTCCTCTGGGACCGTATAGCCCCAATTTAAGCCGAACAGTTGCGCTGGGCGGCGTCTTGGGCCTGTTTCTCGGTGTTGGTCTGGTACTCGGACTGGATTTTCTGGATCACACTCTTCGGACCCCGGAAGAGGTTGAGCGGCATCTTGGGCTTGAGATGCTGGCGGCTCTTCCCAAGTTGACTGAGGACAATGACCGGGCACTGAGAGAATCATTCCAAACCTTGCGGACTGCACTGATGTTGGCCGCCCGGGGTGAGCACAGCCAGGTTCTGTTGGTGACCTCATCGGTACCCAGTGAAGGCAAGACGACGGTCTCCTTCAACTTGGCCAAGATCCTGGCGGCGGGGGGCAGCAAGGTCTTGTTGGTCGATGGTGATCTGAGGAAACCCAAGCTCCACCGAATGATGAACGTCAAGAATACGCGGGGACTGACCAGTCTGGTACTGGGTGAGGCAGATCTCGGGGATGTGATTCACGGCCTTGCGGGCGTTCCCAATCTGGACATGGTGACCTCGGGACCGTTGCCGTCCAATCCGCCGGAACTCTTCGGCAAGAAGACCTTCAAGGATTTCCTCGATGGCGCCAGGGAGACCTATGATTGGGTGATCATCGACTCGCCGCCGACGGCTTCGGTCACTGATCCGGTTGTGGCGGCCCAACTGGCGGACATGGTTCTGGTAGTTGTCAAGTATGGCGGGCCGCGCCGACAGGTCGTGGCCGGGGCGATGCGGGTTCTGGCCCGAAGCGGAGTTCGTGTTGCCGGTGTTCTGCTGAACAACGTTGATATCGAGAGAGACCACTACTACTCGACCTATTACCATTCCTACTACCACTACGGGTATGACGAGCAGGGGAAGAGTACCCGGAAGAAGGGGTAATTAGGACCTAAACTGAGCGATTCTCATCCGCCAGAATCGCTCAGGTTCGGCAGGAGTTGATGCCGCTGGTCAACTACCCCTTTTTGAGGGGTTCGTAGATCGACGATCCTTCCATCTGCTCAGGCTTGTCGATGCCGAAGAATTCCAGGATCGTCACGGGCAGGTCGAGGATCGACGGGTTGGCCTTGGCGACCTTTCGACTGGAAAACAGCGAACCTGGGACCGCGTCGCGGGCCATCGAGTGGTCACCGCTCCACGCCCAGGGATTAAGGTCAATCGTCGTCTGCCCCGTTGAACCCAGAACCGACGGGGAGGAATTCCGGTAGCCGGGGTGGTATCCAACCAGCAGTTCCGGCATGTTCTCGACGAATTCGCCCTTGTAGATCTCGTTCTTGGGGTAGACCTTGACGATCGGGGGCTTGCCTGTGTCGGGATCGGTCAGCCCGGTCAATTCGCGGGAGAGCCTGGTTGTGATTTCTCCGGCCTTTTCTTTTTCGACAATGCCCTGACCCTCGCGGTTCTTGAGGTTGAGGTAGAGGCCATTGAATCCGATGTTGTAGGCCAGGGTCTGGGACCAGTCGATATCGAAGATCGTGGTCTCTTCCTTCTTCTTGGCCGCATCCTTGATTGCGAGGTAGCCGTTGTCCCGGAGCCAGGTATTGAGGTGGAACTGGCGCCCGAATTGGGCGAATCCGTGGTCTGAGCAGATCAGCAACAGGGTGTTGGGATCCTCTGCCGCAGGGAGGACCTTCCCGACGAGCTTGTCCATCTCTTCGTAGAGGTGGTGGAGGTAGCCCGCGTACCGGATGTCCGACTCCGCGTGCTTGGGATGCGTCACGTCCATGTTGCGCCACAGCATGTGGGCATCCTGGTCGGTCGAGGAAACGTAGAAGTAGAAAAGCCCTTCGTCAAAACGGGAGTAGAGGTGGTCGAACAGGGCTATCCTCTCCCGGAGGAGGATCTCCGCCTGTCCCACGTACTCGCCGTCGTTGAGGATCCCGTAGTCAAAGGCCTTGGTGTCGCAGGGCAAGCCCTTGGTCCAGAAGGCGCCGATGTCCCGGGCGATCTCGGCGCCGATTTCCTTGGGATAGGTCACGGGGGCCGCCTGGTCCGTGGGATCAATGTTGATCGGTGTGACGTAAAGCCTGAAGTGCGGTTTCAACTCCTTGACCATGAACCTCGCGTTGCCTCGGACATTGGCGATGACGGGCATCAGTTCGAAATCGATGGGAATCCAGTCGGAATATTCACCGACGTTGAGAACAACAGTGCGGCCCTGGATTTCGAGACGAACAACGTCGCGTTCGGAGTCGATGTAGACCGTGAAGGGCGCCTTGGCCTTGGATGCATAGGGGTCGTTGGTGGAGTCGTCATGGGAAGCAAAGGAGTTCTCCGGCCCCAGGAGTTCGGCATCGACCCTGTTGTCCCGGATCTCGACGTAATGCACCGTTCCGCCGGAGATGTCGGGATAGTTTTCCCATGTGTCCGAGGTGAAGTAACTGAAGGACCCGTAGGAGTCGGTCAGGTCGGGCGTTCCCATGCCGGAGATAGCCATCGTCGCGGTCTCGTCGACCGGGAAATTGGTCGGAACCTTCGAGATCCATGCGGGGATGCCTCTCTGGGTCAGGTAGGCCCAGAAGGGTGTTCCCTTTCGAAGGCACACCGGTCCTCCGCCCTTGATCGGAAGTTCGACGTCGCCAAGGTTGATGGCGATGTCCGGAGGAGTGTTTTCAAAGATGGAGAATTGGGGTGTGTAGGTTTTTGGATCGCGGACAGTGAAGTCGACGATGCCGTGGCCTCCTGGACTCATCCCGGTGATGAACGAGGACCACGCCACGGGGCTCAAAGCCGGCATCGTTGTTTCCAGCGGCATGAAGGAGCCGAGGGCCGCCAGTTTCTTGAAGTTGGGGGCCCTCCCCATGTCGATCATCGCCCGGATCATCGTCGGATCGAGGCCGTCGAGACCCAGCACGATGACACGTTTGCCGGCTGCCGACGATCTGGGCCCGCAGGAGGTCAGGGGGATTGAGAAGCCGGTCGCAGCGGCACTGCCGGCCAGTAGCTTGACGAAATCACGGCGATGAAGATCTGATGGGGCCTTGATCATGGGTTCCTCCGAGGAGCGAGTCCTCTCTCCAATACCGACAACATGGGGCCCAAATCTATTCCCCTGGGGTTGCCGATAGGCGGTCGAATGATACAGGAGTCCGGGACTCTGCGGCCCGTGAACGGTCGGAGTTCAGAGAATACGGGATACGTTCGGCGCGTCCACAGTGTAGAATCCCCCATTCGACGGCATGGGCCGGATGGAGATCAACATGAGCGAGACCAAGAAGAAAGACCGATACCGCGAAACACTGCACCTCCCCAAGACCGGATTCAGCATGCGTGCAGGTTTGATTCGGAAGGAACCAGAGTTTCAGAAGCGCTGGGCGGACCTCGATGTATGGGGCTCGATCCGCAAGGCGGACCACCCCTCTGGAGAATTCGTTTTTCACGACGGCCCCCCCTACGCCAACGGCTCTATTCATCTGGGGCATCTCCTCAACAAGATTCTCAAGGATCTGGTGGTTCGCAGTCGGTCGATGACGGGTTACGAAGTGGACTTCGTTCCCGGCTGGGATTGTCATGGCCTGCCGATCGAACATAAGGTCATGAAGGAACTGGGCGACGAGGCCCAGACGATGACCACGATGGAGATTCGCCGGCGCTGCGGAGATTACGCCTCCCGTTTTATGGCGCTTCAGGCCGAGCAGATGCTACGCCTTGGAACACTGGGCAGTTATGACAAGCCCTATTTTACGATGGACCCGGCCTACGAGGGAGCAGTCCTTGAGGTCTTTGCCGCCCTGGTCGCCGACGGTCTGGTCTACCGGGATCTCAAGCCGGTCCACTGGTCGATCGAAAATGAGACGGCTCTGGCCGAAGCCGAGTTGGAGTACTACGACCGGAAGGATACCTCGGTCTTTGTCCTCTTTGAGATCGACGATCCGGGAGTTCTGCCTCACGATCTCAACCTGCCGGAGGGCGGCAATGCCCATCTGATGATCTGGACGACGACGCCCTGGACCTTGCCGGCCAATCTGGCGGTCGCGGTGGCTCAGACCGCGGAGTATGGCTTGTATCTCATCGATCATGAAGGAGTGAGCAAGCACGTCGTCATGGCCGAGAACCTCAAGGAACAGGTCCTGGGCCCGGATGCCACGCTTCTGGGCAGGTGCCGGGGCGTAGATCTGGTCGAGAGCGGTGTTCACTACCGTCATCCGTTCATTGACCGAAAGTCTCCGGTTGTTGTTGCACCCTACGTCACTCTCGAAGATGGAACGGGCATGGTCCACATGGCGCCCGGACACGGCGCCGAGGACTACATGACCGGCCTCAAGGAGGGGTTGGACATCTACTGCCCGGTTCTGGGAGACGGGACCTTTGACGAGACGGCGCCCGAGTGGCTGCAGGGCAAGGATGTCTGGGCGGGCAACCCCCTGGTCGTCGAGCATCTGAGGGCCTCCGGGCACCTCTTCAAGGACGAGGTCTTCACCCACAGCTATCCGCACGACTGGCGCGGCAAGACGCCGACGATCTTCCGGGCGACCGACCAGTTTTTCGTCGCCGTCGACAAGAATTTCGGTTCAACCGGGAAGAGCCTCAGGCAGCGGGCGGAAGAGGTGACGGCAAATGGTATCGAGTTCGTTCCCGAGTGGGGCCGGAAGCGATTTGCCGGGATGATTGAATCCCGGCCGGACTGGTGCATCTCCCGTCAGCGAACGTGGGGTTTGCCGATCCCGGCCTTCATGACGCCGGACGGCGAAGTCCTGCTGACCGAGAAATCCGTTCGGGCGGTCGTGGCACAGGTGAGGGCCCACGGTTCGGATCGGTGGTTCTCCGAGAACCCTGAGGTCATCCTGGCCGACTATGATCCTGCCGGTGATATGGCGGCTCCTGCATCGGTCCGTGAGGCCGGCCGGGAGGGACTCTCTCGGTTGGAGAAGGGCTCCGACATCTTCGACGTCTGGTTCGAATCGGGATCGTCGTGGAACGGCGTTCTGAGAGAGCGTGGCATCGGCTACCCGGCGGATCTCTACCTCGAGGGTTCCGACCAGCATCGTGGCTGGTTCCAGCTCTCGCTGCTGTTGGGTCTCGGTGCGACAGGTCAAAGCCCGTTCAAGACGGTTCTGACCCATGGCTTCATCGTCACCGGTTCGGGCGAGAAGATGTCCAAGAGCCTGGGCAACACGATCGAGGTGGCGGATCTCCTCAAGCAGCACGGGGCCGACATCGCTCGTTGGTGGGTCTCGTCCCTGAACTACGTCAACGACGCCAAGGTCGAGTGGGAGTTCTTCCGTCTGGCGTCCGAGGAATACCGCAAGGTGCGCAACACCATCCGGTTCATGCTGGGCAATCTGGTGGACTTTGACCCGTTAAAAGATCGAGTGACCTTCGGCCCGGACGATTCCAGGAGTCTGGACGCATGGGCAATGGGACGGGTGGCCGACCTTGTTCGTGAGGTCACCGACGCCTATCTCAACTACCAGTTCAAGCGGGTCCGTGAGGCGATCTTCAATTTCTGCAACGACACGATGAGCGCGGTTTACATGGCGGCCGTCAAGGATCGGCTCTACTGTGATCCGGCCGACTCCATGCGTCGTCGCCGGACCCAGACCGTGCTGTATGAGGCTGCGGACGCCCTGATTCGCCTGATGGCTCCGATTCTGGTCCACACGGCGGACGAGGCGTGGTTGGCCCTCCACGGCGAGGAGATGGATTCGAAGAGATGCGTTCATCTCGAGGCCCTGCCCCAGGCCGGGGAGGTCGAGGTTGACGCCGGCTGGGATGCAGTGTTTGAGATCCGCTCCGAGGTTCTCAGGGCATTCGAACAGGCCAAGGAGTCGATGGAGATTTCCAACCCGATGGACGCCGGGGCCAGGGTGACGCTCGAGGCCGACCGTCGTTCGGCAATCGAGCCATTCGTGGAGGAGTTGGTCGATCTGTGCGGCATGAGCCGTTTCGAACTGGTCGAGGGTGATGATCTCTCGGTGGAGATCCTCGATCTGCGGTCCGAACCACGGTGCGAGAGGTCGTGGAAGAGGGATGGTACGGTCAAGGAACGCTCCGACGGCGGGATGCTGTCGCAACGCGACGCCGAGGCCGTGGGGGTGTAGGAGCTATCAGTTGTCAGCTATCAGCTATCGGCAGCCTTCAGCTATCGGCTATCAGCTGTCAGCTATTGGCTCAGGAGCTTGCAGAACTCGGGGAAACCTGGGTGAGGATTATTCTCGCCCTCGCGTTATCGATTGTAGGGGAGGGGTTTATCCCCTCCCGTTCCTCGACTGTTCGAGCACATCGGCCTGTGGAAGGTATTTTTGCAAAAGGCTGAGCTGTCAGCAGGTGTATGTGGGGTTTTGAGTGAATGAGCAGCGGAAGCTGATCTGGCGGATCGTGGCGTGGCCGGCGCGGTTCTGGAAGAGATTCATTTCGCCCTTCATGCCTCCGGCGTGCCGTTTCGAACCGACCTGTTCGGTCTATGCCGCAGAAGCCATCGAACGGCACGGACTCCGGGGCGTGTGGTTGGCCCTGGTTCGTCTCCTCAAGTGTCAGCCCTTTCATCCTGGAGGGTTTGATCCTGTGCCGGGTTCCCCCAAGGATGCGCTGGGGATCGAAAGGCTCAAGGAACATCTGGTCGGGTTTGAGCCTCGTCTTCTGGAGGGCGATCGACGAGCCGCCGTCGCCGTCATTTTTAGGCCGGGTGCGGCCGGGGCAGAGGTCTTGTTGATTCACCGGGCCGAGGACGAACGGGACCCGTGGTCCGGGCACCTTTCCTTTCCGGGAGGCCGCGTCGATCCCTCGGATGCGGACCCCAGGGCGGCGGCCCTGCGGGAGACCCTCGAAGAGGTGGGCCTTGACCTTGGGGTTCATGCGAAGGAGATCGGTCGATTCTCCGATCTGACGGCCGTTGCACATGGGCGGAGGATGGCCCTGGTGATTGAGCCCTTTGCCTTTGAGCTGATGGGATCGCCCGAGTTGTCGCTAAATAGTGAAGCCCAGGCCGCCCTCTGGCTGCCCTTGGCGGATCTGGTAGATCAGAGCCGGAGGTCGTCAATGGCCTACACGATTGCCGGGCGGGAAGTCCAGCTGCCTCGGTATCTGATCGGCGAACGAGTCCTCTGGGGATTGACGTTGAGAATGCTCGACGAGGTGATCGAGGTCTTGACGGGGAAGGCGGCGACCGACTGGCCGGAGGGCCGATAGCCGGTTTCCGTCCGGAAAGGGGTCTTTTTCGCAATTTCGTCGTCAGGCGGCGGGGTTGCTTGTGCGACGTACGGGAAGTACGACTCCGCGCAACCCCTTGCCTTCCTGGAACTTATCGAAAAATACCTCCTTTCCGAATCGAAAACCACGCGGTTTCCGTCCGGAAAGGGGCCTTTTTCGCAATTTCGTGGTCAGGCGGCGGGTTTGTTGTTCCTCAATCCTCATCTGGCGGGGGGAGGCTCCTCGGTGGCCCTGTGATCTCCCTCACCTCTGGGAGGTTGGGGCCCTCCTAGAATCGGAGTTCAACCAATGGAGGTCGGGATGAAGCGAGGAGTGGGTTTTCGAATCATGGTTGCTGCCGTCATTGCGGCTGTTGCGGCCGGAGTTTCGGCTCAAGATGCCCGGCCGGGCGGGGCGGGGCGATCCGGACCATCCCCATCCTGGCAGTCTCGCGGCATCGGTGGCGGAGGCGCCCTCTACTCGCCGACATGGAGTCCCTTCGATACCGATGAGATCTATATGGCGACCGACATGACCTCGGTCTATCACACGGCGGATTCAGGGCGCACCTGGCATGCTCTTCCTTTCACCGAGCTTCGAGGCGGCATAGAGAGCCAGGTGCGCTTTTCATCCGATCCCATGGTGCTCTTCGGCATTCGATTGGCCGATGACCTGAGAACCCCGGTCAAGAGTATCGATGGCGGTCTGACGTGGTCGGCGCTGGCCGGAGATCCAACCTCGGGGGAGGTCTACTCCCTGTGGGTCGATCCGGCCTCGACCCAGCGGGTGCTGCTTTCCAGTTACGGAGAGCTGTTTTTCTCCGATGATGGGGGCCTCTCCTTTTCGTCGGTGTGGTCTGCGACCGACCTCCACATCGCAGGAGTGTTTTTTGACGGTCAGAGCATCTTTGTGGGATCCCAGGTTGGGTTGCTCGTCAGTACAAACGGGGGTGTGACCTTCACTGCGGCCGCCGTGACGGGGATTCCCTCGGACGAGGCCATCGTTTCCTTCGCAGGCGCTCGAACCGGGGCAACGACCCGCTTCTGGGCGGTTACCCTGGGTTCGGGAGATGTCTGGCCGTTGGTCACCGGCTCGGAGTTCGAAAACTTCAGGGCGGTCTATCGGTTGGACTGGGGAGATGCCGCGTGGAGTGAGGTGGCGACCTCCCTTCCGTCGTCAGATCGTCCCTTCTTCGTTGCGGCCGCCCCGGATACCATCGGGACGGTCTGGCTGGCCGGGGGCAGTACCTCAACATATGCGCCGATCGTCTACCGTTCGAGCGATGGGGGAGACAGCTGGGCATCGGTGCTGTTGACCGCAGGGAATGCCAACGTCACAACCGGTTGGGCCGGCTCCGGCGGTGATACCGACTGGTGGTGGGGCGAGTTCGCCCTGGGTTTTGCCGTCTCGCCGGCCGATTCCGACAGGGCGATCATCACCGACCTCGGTTTCGCCCATCTGACGACCGACGGAGGCGTCACCTGGACCCAGGCCTATGTTGATCCCGAGGATGCCAACCCGATGGGCAGTCCGACGCCCAAGGGACGGACCTATCGAGGCGTCGGCGTCGAGGACACCTCGGTCTGGTGGCTCCACTGGGCCACAAATGAGACCATCATCGCGGCGTTCACCGATATTCGTGGCATTCGCAGTACAGACGGCGGCCTGAGCTGGGCCTCGGGATTCAGCCAGGGGTTGCCCCACAACAGCACCTATCACATCGTCGAGCATCCGGGAACCGGGGCTTTGTACGGCGCGACCTCGTCCGTTCATGACCTCTACCAGAGTACCTACCTCGCGGACAATCGTATCGACGGGGGCGAGGGTGGCATCGTTATCTCTGTGAACGATGGTGAAAGTTGGGACGTGCTGCACGATTTCGGCCATCCGGTGATATGGCTGGCCTTTGACCCCGCCGACTCCGACACGCTGTATGCCTCGGTCGTTCACAGCAGTGCCGGTGGTATCTACGTGACCCACAACCTCGATCAGGGTGCCGGCGCTTCGTGGTCTCGCCTGGCCGAACCTCCGCGTACGGAGGGACATCCCCTGATCCTTAGGGTTCTCAATGACGGCGGCCTGATTGTCAGCTACTCGGGGAGGCGAGACGGCTCGGGCGCCTTCACCGAGAGCTCGGGTGTCTTTTTCAGCGATGACGGGGGTTTGACCTGGTCCGATCGCAGTGACGGCGGCATGATCCGCTGGACCAAGGATGTGATGATCGATCCTGACGACCCGGCCCAGAATACGTGGCTGGCGGCGGTCTTTTCACACTGGGGCCACTACCCCAACGAGGTTGGAGGTCTCTACAGGACAACCGATCGCGGTCTGAGCTGGAGCAGGATCAGCGATGCCTACCGGGTTGAGAGCTGTTTCGTTGATCCGAACAACGCCGATCAGGCGTGGATGACGACCGAGGCCGCCGGTCTGTGGCACAGCGATGATTTTCAATCGGCGACGCCGACGTTTTCGCTGGTCGAAGACTACCCCATCGGCCATCCGGTGCGGGTGTTCCCGGGACCTGTCGGCACCGATCAGCTATGGGTTGTGTCTTTCGGCGGTGGGATCCACGTTCTCGGAGCGCCGCTCTTTGCCGACGGTTTCGAGG
>CAYSHZ010000094.1:0-12165 GCA_964430905.1 uncultured Thermoanaerobaculia bacterium
GCGGTCTCGCTGGCGAAAACCGGTGTTCTTGAGAAGCTTTCGGAGATCGTCAAGGATTTCCCCGGCGCGGAGTATCTGGCCGAGGCCCGTGACTGGGTCGAACGGGAATGGACGATCCCTGAAAGGCTGGGTGAAATATCGGCGAAAACGCTGGTGGTGGCCGGTGGGCGTGAAATGCCGGGTTTCCTGGCCTTCGCCCGGGAAGCCGCCGAAGGTATCCCCAATGCACGGCTGGAGATCATCCCGGACTCGGGCCATCTTTTGCCGCTGGAGGCCGGAGACGAAGTGGTGGCCTTGATTCTCGGGCATCTGGCCTGAGGTGCCGAACACGATTCACCACAGAGACTCAGAGCACACAGAGGAGCCCTCGTGGTTTTCGGGGCGCATTTCCCTTTTTGTGGCTATTTCCTCAGCCTTGCAAGCGCCTGATCTGACAGCCGACAGCCGACAGCTCTCCGCTACTCCGGCAGCGCCTTCCTGATCGCTTCGGCCAACTCTTCGGCGAGGGTGTGGATCTGCCCTTCGTCCTCGCCCTCCAGCATTACGCGGGCCAACGGCTCGGTGCCCGAATAGCGCAGCAGCAGGCGCCCGGTTCCAGCGAGGCGGCTTTCGATGGATTTGACCAGCGATCGGACTTCGGGGATCTCTTCGAAGGGGCGCCTCCTCCCGACGCGGACATTGATCAGAACTTGAGGCAGGCGCTGAAGACCGGACAGCGCGGAGAGGGGTCGACCACTTGCGGCGGCCAGGGCCAGCAGGTGGGTGCCGGTCAGGAGTCCGTCGCCGGTGACGCTGAGATGGGAGCAGATGATGTGACCGGACTGTTCCCCGCCAAGTGTGGCGCCGCTTTCGGCCATCATCTCCCAGACCGCCCGATCACCCACGGGACACCTGAGGAGTTCGATTCCCTCATTCGCCAGACCCTTTTCCAGGCCGAAATTCGACATGACGGTCGCAACGAGTTTGCTGCCCGGGAGCCGCCCCGCGGCGTGGAGACTTCGGCCCCACGCCAACAGGAGATCGTCTCCGTCAAGAATTCGGCCCTTCTCGTCGACCAGAATGGCCCGATCAGCGTCCCCGTCCAACGCCAACCCGCCGTCGGCGCCGACCCGGGTGACGGCCTCGGCCAGTTGGGCCGGCGAGGCGGCCCCGACGTTGCGATTGATGTTGTGCCCATCGGGGGAACTGGCAATTGCGGTGACCGTGGCTCCGAGGCTTTCGAGGATCTCATCGGCAAGTCCCGAGGCGGCGCCGTTGGCCGCATCCAGCACAAGGTGGAGTCCGGCGAGGGGCCGTGGCTCCGAAAATGTCCCAAGGACCTTCTCCCGGTAGCGTTCGATCAGGCCGGGCTTGATGGAGGGGAGCCCCGGACCGGTCCTCAGAGGGGCCCGTTTGAGTTCGTCTTCAAGCAGTTCCTCGAGGGTTTCGGAGACCTTTTCTCCATCCGCCGTCAGGACCTTGACACCGTTGTCCTCCGCCGGGTTGTGGGATGCGGAAATGACAATTCCGGCAGTGCAGGAACCCACCCGAAGCAGGTGGGAGACGGCAGGGGTCGGAAGGATGCCGCCCCAGGTGACGGTGCCACCGGAGGCCTGGATGCCGATCGTGAGCCAATCGGCCAACGTCTCGGTCGAGGACCGCGTGTCGCCTCCGATCAGGAAGGACGGTTTGGGGTCTCCATTGGCCAACAGTTGGACCAAGGCACAGCCCAACCGCCCCAGGGTTTCCTGATCAAGGGGCCATTCGAGGGCACGCCCCCGGATTCCATCTGTTCCGAAGAGTTCACGAGCCATGAATGAGATTGTCCTATTCAGATCCTGTCGGCGTGAGGGTGGAATCCTCCTCCGACGGTTGGGGCACGATCGTAACGCGAACGGTCACGGGGGACCCGGTGAGAATTCGAAGCAGGGGGTCGGTCAGCCGTGGTGTGACCACGGTCTCGATGCTGCCCGTGGCGCCCTGGACCGAGATTGAAGATGTCGTGACGGTCTCCAGCGACGAGAGCCGGCTCTCGGGTCCCTGAACGGTGACCCTGGCCGGATCGACCTGGACGAGGCTGACGATGAAGCCGGGTGCGGGATTCCCGGTGATGCTGGGGCTCAAGGCAAGGCTGCGCAGCAGAACGCGTTCGAGATCGATCTCGATTTCGGTCGGTTCGACGGCGATGACCTCGACTTCGGGCGGTAGTCGAACGCCGGAGACGTCGATAGGAAAGGCTGCATGGCCTGGTGTGGCTTCGGTCAGGTCGAGGAAGACTTCTGGAATTCCGGCGGAGGTCCCGGTGGGGCTCAGGGGCCCTCGAAGCTGCAGGGTGACGGTATCGGGCACGCTCGAGGTCAGAAGAAGGCCCGAGGGCATGTTGACCAGGGTCAAATTGGCCTTGGTACTACGCACGGAAATCGTTGCCCGTCGTTTTCCCGTGGCCGCATACCACAGAAGAGAGGCCGTAATCAGGGCAATCAAAAAGTAGGCGGGATGACGAGGGCGCAAGATCACGAAACCACCTCCTCATCCTCGGCACTCAGTTGGTACATGTGCTCGGTCAGGGCGTTTCTCAGGGTGGTCTCGTCGAGGGGTCGCATCAGTTGGCGTTCGACCGCCAGGGAAATGGTCCCGGTTTCCTCGGAGACCACGATGATCAGGGCGTCACAGTCTTCGGACAATCCAACGGCGGCCCGGTGGCGGGTGCCCAACTGTGATGAAATCTTGTGGCTGGAGGACAGGGGAAGAAAGCACGATGCGGCAACGATTCGATCACCCCTGATGATGACGGCGCCGTCATGAAGCGGCGTTCCCGGGATGAAGATATTGAGGAGAAGATCGTAGGAAAACCGGGCCTCCAGAGGAATGCCGGTATCCGCCCAGGGAGTCAAGGTGTCGGTTCTCTCAATCGCGATCAGAGCGCCGATTCTCTTGGCGGCCAGCGCCTGAACCGCCAGGGCCAATTCGTTGATCAGGACCGGCTGTTCCGTCGAGCCCGACCCGAATCGGATCCATCCGATCGATCCGAATCCGGTCAGCATCCGTCGGATTTCCTGTTGGAACAAGACGATAATGGCGATGGGGAGCATCGCCAGGGTGTGGCTGAGGATCGAGCTGAGGGTGATCAGCTTGAAGGCGGCTGCGGCCAAATAGACGACAACCAGACCCAGCAGTCCCCAGAGCATCTGCATGGCCCTGGTCCCCCTGAGAAGGGTCAGGAGCGTGTAGATCAGCGCGGTGACCAGCAGGATGTCGGCCAGGTCGGACAGGCCGACCTGGAAATCCATCAAACCGTGGAGGAGGTCGAGGACCCAGGTCATCGTCCAGCCTCTTCGATTGCCGCCAGGACTTTCAGAAACTGGAGGGTTTGTCGGACGTCGTGAACCCGGACGACCGCTTGAGGCAGGGAGACGGACGGGGTCAGTGCCGCCAATGATCCAGGGAGGCGATCCCCAATATCCGCGCCGGTCAGGCGTCCGATCAGGCTCTTTCTTGAAACACCGACGACAACGGGATGGCCCAGTGCCGCCAGGTCGGGCAGGGCGGCCAGAAGCCGGACATTGGCCCTGTCATCCTTGCCGAAACCGATTCCGGGATCGAGCCAGACCAGGTCGCGGGGGAGCCCCGCCTCGAGTGCCTCGCGGGCCCGGAGAACCAGGAAGGCGTGGACTTCGGCCTGGGCATTGGTGTAGGTCGGGTTTTCCTGCATGGTCCGGGGGCGGCCTCTCATGTGCATCAATACGATTCCAGCCTCTGCCGAGACGACGGTCTTCAGCATTTCGGGGTCCGCCGCGCCCGTGACGTCGTTGATCAGGTCGGCACCCGCCTCAAGGGCTGCGGCGGCCACGTCGGCTTTGGAGGTGTCGACCGACAAAACGGTGCCGGGGCACCGGTTGCGAAGGGCGGTGACGACGGGGACAACGCGCCGGATCTCCTCCTCGGTCGTCACCGACTGTGCGCCGGGCCGGGTACTCTCTCCGCCGATGTCGATGATATCTGCGCCCTCGTCGACCATGTGGAGGGCGTGGGTGACGGCCTCGGTCCCCGAGACAAAGAGGCCGCCGTCGGAAAAAGAGTCCGGAGTACAGTTGAGGATTGCCATGATCACCGGCCGTCGACGCGGCCACAGGGCCCGCAGCCTTGAATTGCGGGTCTCGGGGCCGGCATCAGACAGGGCGGTGGCCGGAATCACGTCGCGGGGGCCTCCTCATGACTGGTGGTCTTGTGGGGCTTGATCGATCGTACGTCGATGTCAGAACTTCCCTCGATCAAGACGAAGAGTTCTTCGCTGTCCAAGACTTCCCTCTCGAGAAGGGCCATTGCAATGGCGTCGAGGGAGGCTCTCTCACTTTCGAGGAGCTTCCTCGCCTCGGCATAGGCCTCGGTGACGAAGGAACTGATTTCCTCGTCGATCCGGACGGAGGTGGCTTCGGAATAGTCCTGATGGCGGGATATTTCCTTGCCCAGGAAGATGTTCTCGTCTTTTTTGCCGAAGGTCAGAGGGCCCATGCCCGTACTCATGCCCCACTCACAGACCATTTTGCGAGCAAGCTCGGTTGCGGTCTCGAGGTCGTTACCCGCCCCGGTGGTCATCTGATCGGGGCCGAATTTGAGTTCCTCGGCAATTCGGCCGCCCATCAGGACCTTGAGCCGTGCATCGAGATAGGCTCGGGAATAGAGGTGTTTGTCACCCTCGGGGAGTTGCGTGGTCAAACCGAGTGCCATGCCGCGAGGAATAATCGTCACCTTGTGGAGCGGATCGGCATCGGGCAGGAGGGCGCCGACGATGGCGTGGCCGGCCTCGTGATAAGCGATGGTGATCTTTTCCTCCTCGGACATCACCAGGGACCGCCGTTCGGATCCCATCATCACCTTGTCCTTGGCATACTCCATCTCGGCCATGTCGACTTTCATCTTGTTCAGTCTGGCGGCGCGGAGAGCGGCCTCGTTGACCAGGCTTGCCAAATCGGCGCCGGAAAAGCCTGGGGTCGAACGGGCGATGACCGAGAGGTCGACATCTCCCGAGAGGGGAATTTCCTTGGTATGGACTTCGAGAATGCCCAGCCGTCCCTGGACGTCGGGAGGATTGACGACGATGCGCCTGTCGAAACGTCCCGGTCTCAGCAGTGCAGGGTCCAGGACGTCGGGCCTGTTGGTCGCGGAGATCAGGATGACACCCTCGTTGCTTTCGAACCCGTCCATCTCGACCAGCAGCTGGTTGAGGGTCTGTTCCCGTTCGTCATGGCCGCCGCCTAAACCGGCGCCTCGGTGCCTTCCGACGGCATCAATCTCATCGATGAAGATAATGCATGGGGCGCTTTTCTTCCCCTGTTCGAAGAGGTCGCGGACACGGGATGCGCCGACCCCGACGAACATCTCGACGAAATCGGAGCCTGAAATCGAGAAGAAAGGCACATCGGCTTCGCCGGCAACCGCCTTGGCCAAGAGGGTCTTGCCCGTTCCCGGGGCGCCCATCAGGAGGACGCCCTTGGGGATCTTGCCTCCGAGGCGTTGGAATTTCTTGGGGTCTTTGAGGAAGTCGATGATCTCTTCGAGTTCTTCCTTGGCCTCGTTGACTCCGGCCACATCCGCAAACGTGACCTTTTTGAGGTCTGGATTGAGTAGCTTGGCCTTGGATTTCCCGAAGGACATTGCCTTGTTGCCGCCTGCCTGCATCTGCCGGAAAAAAACAAACCACAGGCCGACGAGAATCAGCAGTGGGGCCCATGAGAGGAGTGCCGTCAGCAGCCGACCGTCGGAGGGTTTTTCGACCTCGATGACGACGTGCCCTTTCCGAAGGTCTTCAATCAGATCGTCATAGGCGGGGTTGTAGGTGAAATGATCGTACCGTGGACCGGTCGAGTCGGTCTCTTCACCCTGGGTGCTGATGAAGATTTCTTCCCCCTTGATCAGGACTTCCCTGACATCGCCCGCGGCGACCCGGTCCAGAAAGTCGGAAAATGCAATTTCCTCGGATGTGTCCGAAACGCCGCGAACAACCTGGAGAATCAGCAGGACTCCAACCAGGATGACGGCCCACATCAGAATTGTACGAACGGTTTGATTCACGTTGATCTCTCCTCAGGCTCGAAGGGTTTATCCCCGTGAGCGCTGTTTTGTATTTTCATGGGCAGGTCACCGTGGATGCCGGGAGTTGGCGATCCTGTCCCACAGACTTCCCCGCCTCGGTTTCCAACAATGGAATTGCGGGCTTTGTTCCCCATTGACGAGGGGTTACTCCGGGTCGATAACACAAAGGTCGGGACGGTTCGTGTGATGGTCACGGCCCGGGCCGAGACCGTAGCCGACGAGGAATCCGTCGGGGACATCGGTGAAGACTGAGTACTTGGCTGCAAGGTTGACTCGTCGGAGTTGAGGCCGATCGACGAAGGCGACGACCTCGATCGATTTCGGATGTTGTTGGCTCAAATGAGTGATCAGGTAGTTCTCGGTGATTCCGGAGTGGACGACATCCTTGAGGACCAGAACATGTCGATCCCTGACATCAACCTGGGTGGCATAGGTCAGCTGGACGACCTCCCCTCGTTCCCCGGGACTCTGGGCGACGTCGACGAACTCAAAATCAACGGGCCGAGGGAAATTCCGTGCCAAATCCGCGAGGAAAAACGCCGATCCCTTGAGGATGCCCACGAGAACCAGGGGCTGGTCGGCATAATCATCGGCGATAACTCTCGCCATTTCGCCGATCCTCTCTTGAATGTGGTCACTGTCATAGACGACTCGTAGGTCGCTCATCTGTGTATCACCTCCACGATTCGTGATCCGCCTGCCGCTGGGGCATCGGTCGCCACACCTGGAATCCACAACAGTTTATCACCACCAAAGAGAATGGGCCAAATGCGACGGAGGTGGCGGGGCAGGAAATCACGGAGGACAGCCGCCGGACGGCGCCCGTCATCGAGGCGATCCTCCGGAGTCGGCGATCGGAGGGTCAGTGGACCGGTCCCGGGGACCGGGAAGATCCATCGGCTGGCTGAGATTTTCGGTGGTGCTTTTCTCAGGATGACGTGCCAACCCGGAATTGGAAGAGGGGTCTCGCCGGGCTCGAGGTCGATTTGGAAAGAGTCCGGGGTCATTGTCGGTCCCGGTTCGAGCCAGAGGCGGCCCCGCGAACGCCGGAGGCGCCAGCGATCGGCCAGGCTCAGGGCGCCTTCCGAGCCTGACAGGACGTCGGGGAGAAGTTCGCATTGGCGGTGGGTGGCACCCGGAAGGCCTGCCCGGGCCACCTGTGCATGGAGCCAGCGAATCTGAAGGGCTCGCGGCATTTTTTCAATCAGGTCTACGGAGATGCCGCCGTCGGGGTGCCACACGTCAATCCAGAGATTCGGGTTCTTGAGTTGCAGGGCCAGGCAGTGCTCATCATCAGCCAAGGCGTGCGCCAATCGGATCAGGTGCGTTCGAATAGAGGGTGCGATGGTTTCCAGTATTGGCAGGACTTCGTGACGAACCCGGTTTCTGAGGTGCCGGGGATTGTCGTTTGACGAATCCTCTCGCCATGCGAGGTTCTCCTTAACGAGCCACTCCCTGATTTGGGATCCAGAGAAGGGGAGCAGGGGACGGATGATGTGCCCATTGCGGGCATGGATACCGGCCATCGCCCTGGGACCGGCGCCCCGAAGCATTTGGAGAAGGACCCCCTCGGCCACGTCATCACGATGGTGCGCGGTTGCTATTACCGAGGCGCCGATACTGAGTGCATTGCGCTCAAGGGCTTGATAGCGATGCTCCCTCCAGGAGGCCTCTTGGCCCCGATTGATCAGAGTGTCTTCGGCAAGACGAATCATGGCGAAAGGGATGTCGTATTCCTGGCACAGGTCTCTGCAGAACTGTACGTCCCCATCAGCCTCGGCACCCCGAGTGCCATGGTGAACGTGGGTGGCGTGGAGTTTGAGCCCAAGTCCGGCCCTGTTGAGAAGGTGGAGGAGCGCAGTCGAATCTGCACCGCCCGACAGGGCAATCACGATGCTTGATCCCTCGAGATCAGGGAATGCTTCGCGGAAATGCTCGACGAAGGCTTGAAGCTCCATCAGGGAACTTTATCGCGTTTGAGGCCGGAAACGAACCCGGATTCTCGGGTTCCCGGCAGCCGGCATGCTGGGTAGGGTGTGAAAAAGGGGAAATGGTGGCGGTGGGTAGACTTGAACTACCGACACAGGGCTTATGAGACCCCTGCTCTACCCCTGAGCTACACCGCCAAGGGGCGGTTAATATATTTCGTTTACGGTTCAGGTGTCAACCGGGGTGGCTCAGACTCGAACGAAAAAGGGGTATACTTGATGGATGGTAGCGGACCCTGTGTCAGGCAAGAGCGTTTGCTCGGTGTGTGGTAACGAGTGCGATTCGGACTCATTGCACCTGTGCATGATCTGTCGTAAACTCTTCTGCCATCACTGCGCCGTCGATGGGTATGGAAGACAGTTCTGCTCGACGCGGTGTAGAGATTGCTTCTTTTTCGGAGATGATGATGAGATCGACAGCTAGTCGACAGTCTATTGGGTGGATCCATGGGTAAGCAGCGAGATGAGATCATGGAGCGGGCCCGGAACCTGCCAAGGGTTCGGGATCTTGCGGGGAGCCGACTGCTGATCCAGAAGGGTCAGGGGGCGCGGCTCTTTGATGTCGATAATGTTGGATATGTGGATTTCACCGGAGGGGGAGGGTCGGCCATTGTCGGTTATGCCAACCAGTACATCTCCGATGCTGTAAAAAAGGCCCTGACCAACGGAATTCCGGCCGGATTCCATCCGCCTGCCGAAGTTGATCTCGCGGAGAGTCTGCAGCAGTTCGTACCGTGGGTCGATAGCTGGTTCTTTTTTCGGGACGAGGATGATGCTTTTGGACGGGCCCTGAAGTGGGCACAGAGTCGAACTGGCCGTTCGCAGTTCCTCATTCCGGGGTCGATTCGATCCCAAAGTGCATCGACCTGCGGCAATGATTGCCGTTTCATCCCCGGGTGGAATATTGAAAATATTGAGGTCGCCCTCGTCGGTGGCGCCAAGAAGATTGCCGCGCTGATCGTTGATCCGTTGATGAGCGGGCTCGGGGTCATTCCGGCCCCCGATGGTGCTTTGGTCCAGATTGCCGAACTGTGTCGGGATGCCGGGGTCCTCTTGATCCTTGACGAAAGAGTCACCGGCTTGAGGTTGGCCCGGGGAGGCGCCTCCGAGAGGTTCGGGGTAACGCCCGATGCGGTGATCATGGGAGGAGCGTTGGGGGGAGGCCTTCCCATTGGCGCTCTTGGCATTGCAGGCTTGGATCCTGCATCAGACGGACCTCCGTGGGAAGACCAGGAGACGCTGCCCCACCCGGTCGCGCTGCGGGCGGCGGATGCGGTGTTGTCGATTCTCAAGAACGACTCGGTCTTCGAACGCCTCGAAGAACGGTGCCTCCAGTTGGTCGAGGGCATGACGGCCCTGATCGAGAGGTTTTCCCGTCCGTTGAAGGTCAACCAGCTGGGCTCGCTCTTTGCGATCTATGCATCGCGTGATGACGTAACCAACAGGGCCGGAGCGGAAGCCTCAGATACCGAAGCCTATGCCAGGCTGGTTTCTGCCCTGAGAGAAGAAGGTGTGCTGTTTCCTCCGGAGGCACTCACACCGGCGTTCGTTTCGTCGGCTCATGGCGCCAAAGATATCGAGGAGACCCTGGGGGCCTTTGAACGAGTCCTCTTGAGGCTCCACCAGGAAGACTTGCCCTGACGCCGCAAGAGAGGAAAGGCCCAGGACGCAGCCGTTGGCTTCTCGGCAAGAACGTCGGCCATCGGCTGTCGCCTTCAGCGGCCCGGCATATCCGGAGTACCCGGGTTCTTTTTTTGTTGTTTGTTGACATTGGAGGATAGCTGCCCCGTGTACGAACCGCGACCCGACGAAAGAGAACGGACCTTGGTCATTGGGCTTGCACGGCCGGCAGTCCCGCGATTGATGGTCGAAGAACACCTCGATGAACTTGAGCGCCTGGTGGATACGGCGGGCGGCGAGGTCGTGGACCGTATGGTCCAGGAGAGGGAACGGCCCGACCCTGCGACGCTGGTGGGTTCGGGTTTTTTGGAGGGCATCGCCGATCAGTGTATTGAGTTGAAGGTCCAGTCCGTCGTCTTTGACGAGGACTTGACGGGTTCCCAGGCCCGGAATATCGAGAAGGTCATTTCCCAGGACGTCAAGGTCCTGGATCGGGCGGCGGTCATCCTGGATATCTTCGCCCAACGCGCTCGTACCAGGGAAGCCCAGACCCAGGTGGAACTGGCCCAACTGAACTACCTTCTGCCGCGATTGACCAGGCGCTGGACCCACCTGTCGCGCCAGGCCGGCGGCATTGGTACCCGGGGTGTCGGTGAGACCCAGTTGGAAATTGACCGCCGCCTGATTACCAAGAGGATCGCCCATCTCAAGGACAAGCTGAAGATCATTGAAAGGGATCGGCGCCGAAGGCGCAACCGGCGATGGGCCGTTCCGACGATTGCGCTGGTGGGATATACCAATGCAGGGAAGTCTTCCCTTTTCAGGAGATTGACCCGGGCCGATGTTCTGGTGGAGGACAGGTTGTTCGCAACGCTGGATCCGCGGACTCGGAGGGTTGATCTGGAACACGAGGTTTCGGCCCTGATGGTGGATACCGTCGGCTTCGTCAGAAAGCTGCCCCACCATCTGGTGGCACCCTTCCGATCGACCCTCGAGGAGGCGGTCGAGGCCGATGTTGTCGTTCACGTGGTGGATGCGACGCATCCCGCGTGGCAGGAACACCTCAGGGTCGGCGAGGTCACCCTGGGCGAACTGGGGGTGGATGCCGAGCGCACAGTCGTCGTCCTCAACAAGATCGATTTGCTGTCCCGGCAAGCTCTGCCCTCCCTGCCGGGAGGTCGAGGCATGCCTCTCAGTGCCGTGACCGGCGAGGGGTTGGGGCAGTTTCGGGAGGCTCTGAGAAATCGGGTCCTTTCAGCACCGGGGGTCTCCGTCTTGCGGATTCCCCTGAGAGAGAATCGGGTCGTTGAACGGGCGGTGGCCCTACCCGGTCAGATGGCACGGCGATTCACCGGCGATACAATGGATCTTGCCGTTCGCGCCGATCCGGAACGACTTCGCGAAGCGGCTCTGGAAGACTATCGGGTCGAGCGGTGGAATGAGGAGGAACGCTGACCATGCCGATTTATGAGTTTCTGTGTCGAAACTGCAACCGGATCTTCAGTTTTCATTCTTTCAAGGTTGATACGTCGAAGGTGCCCACGTGCCCGAAATGTGGTGCGAAAGACCTCCAGAGAAGACCCTCGTCTTTTGGGATCAGCACCAAGGTCGCGGGGAACGAGACGCACGGCGCTCCGGGTGCGGATCTTGATAATCCGAAGATGGAAGCCGAAATGATGCGGTTTGCTGCGGAAATGGAGCACCTCGACGAGAACGATCCCAAGGCAATGGCACGGGCGGTCCGAAAGATGACGGAACTGGCAGGGGAACCGGTGACCCCGGCGATGGAGGAAATGATCCGCCGCCTCGAAGCCGGGGAGGATCCGGATCGAATCGAGGAGGATCTCGGAGATGCCCTCGAGGGAGAGATGGGCGACGAGGGTGGCGGCGCTTTCGGCGGCATGCCGCCCGCCAGGGACAGCGGCCTCTACCCGATGTAGGGACATCGCGCATCGCCCGGAGGGCGATCACGGCGAAGCCGTGGCGGTCGCGAAGCGACCAGCGTGGGCTGGGGGAGAGGGTCGAAGGGTCAACCTGTGTTTCGGGCCAATCGACCCCGAATCTCCTGCAATGTTTTCCACGCATCCGGGCCGATCCAGGTGAGGAAGAAGACCGTCAAGGCAAGACTCATCACGCCGTAGATCATCTCGAATGACGGCGTTGCCAGGTGGAGGCAATAGAGTCCGACATTGAGTGCCAGCCACCCGGCGGTTGGCCCCCAGCGGTCGCGCCCCAGCGGGACCAGGCAGAGCATCACCCAGTAGTAACAGGTCAGAAGAACTCCGGCGAAGATGATGACGATGCCCGACAGGGCCGCGTCCTCCGGCGATTGTCTCCACGCTGCCAGGGTGATAATCAGCACGAAGATGATGGCGGCGCCCACAACGACGCCACGCCTCTCGGTATGGAGTCGGTCCATCTTGGCTTGCCAGTGAAGCCAGGGTTCGGGCAGGGAAAAGTCAACATCCTTGCGGCTGAGGGTGTC
>CAYSHZ010000095.1:0-12159 GCA_964430905.1 uncultured Thermoanaerobaculia bacterium
CATGAGTGAGTGGAGCGTCTGGGCCGGTCAGCCCGGCAGTACGCCCCTCGAACCAAGGGCCCAACTGGCAGAAGGCTGGGTCAAGCGAGTCGTAAGGGGTCTCAACCCCTTCGAGACCCGTGTCAAGCAGTTCCATAAGGCACCGACCAACACCTATGCCTCCATGCTGATGCAGTTGGGCCAACGCTACGAGGGTGACATCGCCTTGAGCCCCGACCCGGACAACCTTAATGAGATCGGCCTGATCGAGGCCTACGAAACGGTGCTGCGTCGAGCGGAAAAACTGTCGATTGACTCGACTCCCCCCGTCGATTACGAACCGGCCAATGCCGCCATCCTCAACGTTGCTTCACGAATCGTTGACTTCTATACACTGTTGGGCAACGAGGCCTACGCCGACGCCCTCGATCCCATGGTCGGGATCAGCACCGACAATCCGACATTCGACCTCGGTTCCCTGGCGCCGACGATCTTCAACTTCGAAAACCAGACGGCCTCCCTGCTTGAGGAAGAGCTGGTCTTGCTCCGGGGCCGAGACGACTCACAGGGCCCCGTCGCAGCACGGCCGGTTTACAACCGGCTGTTCTGGAACTTCACGTCGGGCAACGGCGAGATCGCCTACGCCCTGTCCTACAATATCTACGACATCTTTCTCGACGGCATCCTCGACGAAAAGGACGCCAAGATCCTCTACCCCCAGGGACATGGAGACGCATGGGGCCACTACCTAACCGCGATCACCAAGTACTACGATCTCCTCCGCCATCCCTTCTACAGCTGGAACCCCCGGCCCGAAGCTGTCCTGGTCGCCGGCGTCCCGATCCAAGTCGACTACTTCGACGAACGAAAATTCGCCAAGGTCGCGGCAGCCAAGGCGCGTACGGGCGCCGACCTGGTCAACCTGACCTACCGGCAAAACTATGTCGAGGATCCGGAGGGCCAGTGGCAGGGCTACAAGGACACCGATCCTGAGAGAGCCTGGGGCCTCTCCGAGTGGGGGAAACGGGCCGGAATCGGGGCCTACCTCGACTGGGTAACCTGCAACGCGATCCTTCCGTCCGAGGACCCCGATCCCGCCCATGTCGGCATTCAGATCATCGATCGGGACCACAACGACGAACTGGACGAGATCGTCACGGCCTACGAGGAAATTCAGACCCAGATCGACTCCGCGGACCACGGACTCAACCCGTTGGGCCTGGCGAAGGGCGTCGTCCCGTTCGATATCGATCCGTCCGAAGTCGATGAGGGCAAGACCCACTTCGAGCAAATCTTCGGGAGGGCGACCGACGCCCTGGACAACGTCGTTGCCGTGTGGGATTTCGCCAACAGACTGAACAAGATGCTGCGATTCAACCAAGACACGACCGAGGACATGACGGCCAATTCCCGTTCATACGAGTGGAGTTACAAGACCAAACTGATCGAGATCTTCGGTTATCCCTACGACGGTGACGATCTCTATCCCACCGACTACGACGGGCCCGATCTCTACCACTACATGTACACCGACCCGCCGGTCCTCGAGGGCACACTCCTCGATATCAACGTCGATGACCCCAATTCCAACATGGAACCGGTCCAACCGGTTCGAATCATCAACGCGACCTACAACCCGATGCCCGCCGGCGTCGGATTCTTCGACCTCGTCGGTGAGGACGTCGAGCTGGATTGCGGCGGAAACCCCTTCGGCGACGGCTGCAACCTCGGAGATCCCGGCGACGACGATACGCTCGACGTCGAATACCGCGTCTGGGAGTCCCTGGACTCCGGCATCTCCTTCCCCAAACCTGAGGAGTGGGGCATGCGGCGGGCTACCGGGAAACTCCAGGACGCCCTGGCCGACATCCTTCAGACGGAAATTGAACTCAAGAAGGCCCTGCGGCAATACAACAACCACATGCTCGACATCAAGGATCTCGTCGACACCATGGCTGTGACCTACGATATCCGGGAAGAACAGATCAGCATCAAGAACGATGAACGCAAGGAGATCAACCAGCTTGCCGCCGTGATCGAAACCGCCAAGACCGCCGCCATCGTGGCACGGCGAACCTCAGACGGCCTCCGCAAAACCTGGAACTCCGCCGAGGAATGTGTTCCGGACAACATGATCTTCGGACTGGCCGGTGGAGGTGACATCTTTTCCGCCGTCAAGTGTGGTATGGAAAGCGTCGAATCGGTCTCGGCGTTCGTGCTGGACATCGTCGGCGACGCGGCAGATGTCGCGGCCAACATCACCGCGGCCGCCCAGGCCGACATCCCTCTGCAGGCGGCAATCGAGGTCCAAGTCCAGGACGCCCGACTCGAACTGTTCAACATGAAGGGGCAGTTCGATCACATGATGCGCGAGGAACCGGTTCTCCGGGCCGAGGTCTTCTCCCTCGCTGAAAAGTCTCAGCAGGCCATCAGGAATTACTACCAGGCGCTGGCCGAGGGGCAGCGGACACTCGCGGGTCTCTTTGCGACCCGGCGCAACACCGCCGCCGCGATCCAGGAATACAGGTACGAGGACATGGCCTTCCGGATATTCCGCAACGACGCGCTGTCGAAATACCGTTCGGCGTTCGACATGGCCGCTCGCTATGCCTATCTCGCGGCGACCGCGTACGACTATGAAACCAACCTCTTGGGAACGGACGCCGCCGCCGGGCGGGAGTTCTTGACCGATATCGTTCGGGAACGCTCCATCGGCCAGATCCTCAATCACGAACCCGTCCCTGGCTCCCGGGGACTCGCCGACCCCCTCGGCCGGATGGACCAGAACTTCGCCGTCCTCAAAGGACAGATGGGATTCAACAACCCGCAGATCGAGACCAACCGGTTCTCCCTGAGACGGGAACTCTTCCGGATTCCCGACGGCGAGAGCGGCGACGCCGCGTGGCGCGACGTCCTGAGACAAAAACGGGTCGACGACCTGTGGACCATCAAGGCCTTCCGGCGCTATTGCCGTCCCTTCGCACCCGAGTCCGCCGGTCCCCAACCGGGGCTGGTGATCCCGATGTCCTCCACCGTCACCTTCGGCCTCAACTTCTTCGGTTGGCCTCTGGGACCGGGGGACAGTGCCTACGATCCGACGCACTTCGCGACCCGCGTCCGGGGCATCGGGACCTGGTTCGGCGACTACGCCGAGCTTCCCCTCTCCAACACGCCGCGGGTCTACCTCGTGCCCACTGGCGCCGATGTCCTTCGATCCCCGTCGGCCGATGACTTCGAAACCCGGGAGTGGACCGTGGTCGACCAGGTACTCCCGATCCCCTTCCCGATCGGCGCAGGAGACCTCGACGACGAGGGGTGGATACCACTCGAGGACATGCTCAGCGGCCCATTCGGAGAGATCCGGCGCTTTTCCAGCTTCCGCGCCCATCACTTCAGCGAACCATTCGACGACTCAGAAATCATCTCCGACAGCCGGCTGATAGGCCGATCAGTCTGGAACACCCAGTGGCTGCTGATCATCCCCGGTGGCACTCTGCTCTACGACCCCGGGGAGGGACTCGACACCTTCATCGAGGGCCAGGAAATTCCAGGGGGCGACGGTGAACGAGACGGCAACGGCGTCAGCGATATCAAGCTGTTCTTTGAAACCTACGCCTATTCGGGGAATTGAGACGATGAGAACGAGAAAGGGGCAAGCCGTGTTTTCCCACCATTATTTTCGCCTTTTCGCCTTCCTGAGCCTGTTGGTTCTGGCGGCAACGCCCTCCCATGGCGAACTCTCCGAACCGGACTACATCCTGTACGGGACCGCCACCCTGTACGGCGAGGCCCCCGCCGGGGGCAGTCAGGTCACTATGGTTCTCGAAGGTCAGGACACTCCGGTAGCCCGGTACGCCCTGGGATCCCGATCCGATCTCGGTGATCTTTACGTTCTCCGGGTCCCCCTCGACGCCGTCGGCCCCCGTTCCGAAGGGCTGGCCCGCACCGGTGACGCCGCCGTGATCCTGATCGACGGCGAGGTTGCCGGACAGGTCGTCATCGGTGAACGCGGTACGGTCGAAAAAGTCGACATCGATCCCAACGATGTCGAGGCGACGCCCGCACTGAGTATCGACGACGTGACCGTCGAGGAAGGTGACGCGGGCACCGTTGCGATGACCTTCACGGTTTCGCTTTCGCCCGTCAGCGAGGACGAGGTAACGGTGGACTGGATCACATCCGACGGAAGCGCGGTCGGCGGCTCCGCATGCGGCGCAGGAATCGATTTCGTCGCCGACTCGGGGATGATCACCATCGCCCCGGGAGACTCGACGGCCACCCTGACCATCTTCGCCTGCTCAGAGACCGATATGGAAACCGACGAGGATTTCTTCGTCGATCTCCTCAACCCCTCGAACGCCGTACTGCTCGACCCTCAGGGCCGAGGAACGATCACCGACGACGACACGCCCCCGCTCCTCTCGATCAACAACATCACGATCAATGAACCCCGCAGCGGCAGCGTCAGCGCCTTCTTCCGGGTCAGTATCTCCAGAGTGTGGGATCAACCGGTCACCTTCGACTTTGCCACCACCGACGGCACGGCACGAGCGGTCGACGGTGACTATCTCTCGACGTCGGGAGCGGGAACGATTCCCGCCGGGTTGTTGACGACGACGGTCGAGGTCGAAGTTCTTTCCGATACCCTCAACGAGGAAGACGAAACTTTCTTCGTCTCCCTGTCCAACCCGGGAAACGCATCGATCCTCGATGGGGAGGGGCAAGCCGTCATCGTCGATTCCGCCCGTTTCTTGATGTGGCTTGAGGCCCAGGTTGACGGCGACTCAACCGTCGAAGGACTTGCCGGAGCCTCGGCCTCGGCAACAGCTCCTGACGGCGCCGATGTCTACGTCACAGGCCGAAACGACAACGCTCTGGCCCATTTCCATCGGTCTGCGGGAACGGGTGAACTTCAGTTTGTTCATGCCTACACCTCCGACGATTTCACGGGACGGGCAGTATCGACCTTCACCGGGCTCGCCGGCCCCGAGGACGTCGTTGTCAGTGATGACGGGCTGATGCTCTACGTCGCCGCATCCGGCGACGATGCGGTCACCGTCTTTTCCAGGGATCCCTCGGACGGTTCCCTGGCCCTGATCGAGGTTGAGGTCAACGGAGTCAACGACCTCGGCGATCCCGGCGATGCGGTTTCCGGCCTCGATGGACCGGTCGCCCTCGCCCTCAGTCCACCTTCACCCGACGGTCGTCATCTCTACGCGGCCGCGTACAATTCCGGCTCCGTCGCCGTCTTCGAAATCGATCCGACCGACGGAAGCCTGTCGTTTATCGAGGCCGAAACCGACGGAGTCAACGATCCCTCGGATCTCGGCGGAGAGGTCGACGGCCTCCTGTTTGCGACCGACGTCGTCGTCTCGCCTGACGGCGCCAATGTGTACCTTACGGGCCAGGGTGATAATGCTGTCGCCGTCTTCGAGCGGGACAGCGACGTAGCTTCGGGAACCCTCGGGCGACTTTCCTTCCTCGAGGTCAAGAAGGATGGTGCCGCAGGAGTCGACGGACTCGCCGACGCCTCCGCACTGGCGATCAGCGCCAACGGCACTCACCTTTACGTTGCCGGCCAGAGTGACGACGCCATCGCCGTCTTTACACGAAGCACCGACGGACTCCTCACATGGAACAGCATGGTCACCAACGGTTCGGACGGTGTCGATGGTCTTCTCGGACCAACCGGGGTCACAGTCAGCATTGACGACCGTTACGTCTTTGCCTGCGCCTTCCTCGGCAACGCCGCAACGGTTTTCCAACGAAATGCCGAGAATTCCGATCCAGAATTCGGCGCCCTGGCATTCGTCGAAGTCAAGAAGGACGGCATTGGCGGGGTCGAGGGTCTTTTTGGCCCAACGTCGATCCAAGTGAGCCCGGATGACGGTAACGTCTATGTAACGGGTTTGTACGACAATGCGATTGCCGTCTTTCGAAGAGACCTGACGGCACCGACTAACCCAACTATTTCAAGCACGACTCATGTCGTTTCGCAGTGGTCCAATATTCCAATTGTCGGGATGCAGTGGAGCGGCGCGACCGATGACCCATCCGGGTCGGGCGTCGCAGGCTACTCTTTCCTCTTCGACACCGCGGACTCCACCGATACAGATTCCGTTATTGACCTCCCCCACACTGCCGATCCTCACTCGACTTCGAGTGCAACCGTGGCAGACGGTATCGATCACTATTTCCACCTGAGAACGTGCGATCACTCGAACAACTGCTCGGTGACCGAGCACGTCGGACCATACTGGATCGACACCGTTCCCCCCGAGGACGTCTCAATCACGGCCAGCTCCCACACGGTCGGCGTTCCCAGCTACGACGACACGATCCAGATGTGGTGGAGCGACCCACCACTCGATCCAGGAGCAACGCCCAGCGGCGTTTTCGGCTATTCCTACACCTTCAATAACGATCCCGTGGGGCAGTGCAACATGGAAGTCGACGCCGCGGTCGGCACCTCGACCGCCACGAGTATCGAACTCAAGGCAGGCCTTTGGTACTTCCACGTCTGTGCGGTCGATATTGCGGGCAACTGGAGTTCACCGACAACCTCCGGACCGTTTGAGATCATTAACGACACGATTCCACCCAAGGTGATCGAAATTTCCTCAGTTTCCGCCCCGCCACCAGTCAAGACCACCATGGGGTCATCGCAGACCAACGGAATTACCCAATTCCTCCTGACCTTCTCAAAACAGATGTTTGACCCGGCAGGGGACACTGACCCCCATGACGTCACGAATCCAGCAAACTTCCAGTTGGTGTTCGGGGGTCCGGACGGCCTCATCCAGACCGGGACCTGTGGCACCGCCCAAGGCGATGACCAGCTCCTTCCGGTGGAACGTGTCACCTACGAATCATCATCGGCGGCGGCCGCCCTGACCGTCGGAGACGGTGCCGCTATTCCGATGGGCTGGTACCGGGTTTTTGCCTGCGGAGACAACGCCCTCGAGGACATTAATCAGAACCCGTTGGACGGCAACGGCGACGGCGTTGGAGGGGACGATTTTTCATTCACCTTCCTGATGGAACGCACCAACCTCCTCCTCAACCCCAACCTCGACGATCCCAACCTAGCGCCGGAATGGGCCCTCTCCAACAGCGAACGAATCTCTCATTCTACCGACGATGCCGACGGCGCCGAGACCTCGGGATCCTTCCGGATCCATCGGGAAGGCACACCAGCCGGGGACGACCACGAATTCTCAGTCTCCCAGTGCGTCACTCTGCCGACCTGGGACGGTTCCGACTTCTTCCTCAAGGGCCTCGTACGGGTCAACGAGACACTGGGCGGCGACCCTGGAGTCGCCGGGGCATTTGGAGGAGTCAGCTATTTCAACGCCACGAACTGCTCCGGAAGCCTCATCGGAACCGAGCTACAAACCAACGTTGTCCTTGATGACACCGTGGGCGCGTGGCTGCCGATCTATAGCGACCTCGGACCGGCGCCTGTTGCCGCCCTGTCGGCTTTGGTTTCGTTAAAAGTCCAGATTCCTCTGGACGAGGACTTCCCCTTCGACGCGTGGTTCGACAATATCGTCTTCCAGTTCTCCGATACCGCCCCTCCGGTCGATCCCACCGTCGTTTCGACGACCCATACCGAAGGCGTTTGGACGAACATCTCGGATATCGCCATGAGTTGGGACGGTGCTTCAGACTCGGGGGTCGGTGTGGCAGGCTATTCCTTCCTCTTTGACACCGCAGCAGCGACCCTCCCTGATGAGGTTCTTGACGTCGACCACGTCGGCGGGGTTCACACGACCTCCAGTGACAGTCTGGCCGACGGACAGTGGTATTTCCACTTGAGAACCTGCGATTACGTCAACAACTGCACCTCGACAGTCCACAAGGGCTGGTATGGCATCGATACCGTTGCCCCTGGAAATCCGACTGCGATCGTCAGCACAAGCCACACACTTGGCCTTGAAAGCGTCGATACCATCATCCAGATGAGCTGGTCTCCGGCAACGGACAGCCCTCCAGTTCCATCCGGGATTCTCGGTTATTCGGTCGCTTTCAACGGCGATTCCAGCGGAACCTGCAACCAGGTCGTCAACCTCGGTGCCGGCGAAATCGGCCTAAACAGCGAACCTCTCGGAAACGGGGACTGGTATTTCCACGTCTGTACCGTTGATAATGCCGGTAACTGGTCACTGCCGACGACCATCGGCCCCTACGTCATCAACGATATCCTCCCGCCCACCGTCCTGTCGTTTGACAGCGTGTCATCTACCCCTGGTGGAACAGTGGATTGGGCCGAAGAGACATCCAGCCCGATCACACAGCTCCTGCTGACATTCAGTGAGCCGATGAATGACCCGACAGGCGATTTCGAATCCGACGACATCACCAACCCCCAGAACTACCGGTTGGTCGGCGTCGGGGCCGATGGTGTTCTCGATACCATCGACTGCAGCGTGATCCAGCATGATGACAGCATGATTCCTATTGACGGAGTCGTCTGGGATCTGGAAAGCCGGGTCGCGGCCGTGACCGTCGGCAATGGATCGGCCCTGCCAAACGGTGGCTACGGATTTCTCGCCTGTGGTTCGACCACGATCACCGACTTCGTCGGCAACGCACTGGATGGAAACGGCGATGGAACCGGAGGTGACGACCACTTGTGGTTCTTCAGTGTCTTGGGAACCAACCTACTGCAGAACCCCAATTTCGACGGAGACATGGGCCCGTGGTCCCCAACCGATGCTCCGCCGGCCTTCTTCGCCTTCGATACCGAAGACGTTGACGACGCATTGACCTCCGGGTCAGCGCAAATCACGGGTGTCACAGGCACCGATGTTGTTGTCGGTCTGAGCCAGTGTATCGACGTCAGCATGATGGATACGGTACTGGGACTGGGCGGACAGATTCTTCTGACCAACAACTCCACCCCGGACCCCTTCGGCTACGCCATTGCCACCTTCTTTGACGCGTCCGGTTGCACGGGGAACGAGGTTGGTGAACTGACTTCCGGCGTTGTCGTCGGAGATACCGGGGGCGGTTGGACATCAATCCCCTGGGCCAACTCGGCCCGGCCGGAGGGTGCCATCTCGGCCTTTGTCACTTTCGCCGGAACTGGAGGTTCCGACCCGGCTGCGGACTTCGATGCTTCTTTCGACAGCCTGATCTTCCGGGATGTTCCTGAGGCGCTTTTCTTCGATGGTTTCGAAAGCGGCAACACTTCCGCTTGGACCACCAACTGATCACTGGTATTGACGATCCAACGGCGGAGGGGCAACCCTCCGCCGTTTTTTTGTTCTTGAATTCGATTGTGGCAAAACTCCGTCACTCGGTCTCAATGCCCCGATTCAGCGCTCCACACTTTCGCCACTTGAGCACTTCGTCCCTGTCGGAGAAGGGGAAAGTTTCCCGTCCAATCACCTGGTAATCCTCGTGGCCCTTGCCGGCCAAGACAACGACATCACCCCTTCGTGCAGCCTTCAGGGTCCTCTCGATCGCAAGAGCTCGATCAATTTCGACAAACTCCGCTCGGCATCCGGAATCGAGAATATCCTCAATAATCGCTGCCGGGTCCTCGTTGCGGGGATTGTCGGAAGTCAGAACGATCCGGTTGGCAAACTCGGCCGCAGCCTCCCCCATCGCCACCCTCTTGCCCGGGTCCTTGCCCCCCCCACAGCCGAAGACCACCCAAAGATCGTCCTCGGCAAACGCTCGAACGGCTGCGAGAACGTTCCTCAATCCTTCGCCGGTGTGGGCGTAGTCCACCAAAACCGTGATCTCCTCGGTACCGACCGACTCCAAACGACCCGGAACACTTGGAAGATCGGAAAGAGCCTCCGCTGATTTCCCGGATTCAAAGCCCGCCGCCATCAGAGCACCAAATGCGGCTGCAATATTGGAGGCGTTGTAATCACCGATGAGATTCGTCCGGATCAAGTATTTCTCTTCCCTCCACTCCAACTCGAGTCGTCCGGTGGGAAAACGCTGAAGAAAACGGAGAATCCGGACTCCTGCGTCGGATCCAGTTCCAAAGGTCAGAACCGGGAGATCCATGCCTTCCGCCAGGACGGCCAGTCGCCGGCCCCACGGACAGTCGGCGTTGATCACGGCTCCGCCCCCGGTTTCAGGGGTCATTCGGCTCGCGGCCAGTTGCCGAAAGAGTCCCACCTTGGCCTGGAAGTATTCTTCCATATCCTCGTGATAGTTGAGATGATCCGGACTGAGGTTGGTGAAGACGGCCACATCGTAGTGAACATCACTGACCCGATGCTGGACCAGTGCGTGGGAGGATGTCTCCAGAACACAACTCTTGAGCCCGGAATCGACCGCTTCACGCAGCGACTGGTGGATCACTTGGGCCCCTGGGGTCGTCATCATAATGTCGCCGGAACCCCGAACAGCCACCTTCCCCGACCTTTCGACCAGTCCATGGGCGGAGATCCCCAGACTGCCCAAACGAATTCCCGGGAAACCCAGACGTTCCAGAGCGTGGTACAGCAACCAGTGCACCGTAGTCTTGCCGTTGGTCCCCGTGATTCCTATGGTCAACAGTTCCTTCGACGGATCTCCCGAGAAGGCCGCCGCCAGCCGGGACAGGGCCCGTAGCGAGTCTTCGACCAGGATGCCCGGGCGGCCTCCCAGTTTATCGACATTGGTGACAACGGCTGCGACGGCCCCGTTCTCGAAGGCCTGTGGAATGAAATCGTGGCCGTCGACCCTGGCGCCTTCATAGGCAACAAACAAGCTTGACTGAAGGTCGTGAACCCCACTGGAGACCACACCGCTGATCGCCCCTTCAGGCCCGGCACCGTTGAGAAGAGTACCTTCAAGAAGATCACCAATCTCACCCAGCGTCCACAGGTACGGTTGAACGGAGAATTCGGACATCGGAGCATTATCACACGCCCCAAAGGTTCGGCTACAGTCGAAACCCTTCGATTCCGGTACCCCTCCTGGAGAGCAAAGAAAATTGGTGATAGAGTCAGGCAAGAAGGCACACTCGGAAAACGCAGGAGGAATCGAAATGAGACTCTTAACCGCCATATTGATCGTGACCCTATTCACGCTGATTGGATGCTCAAATGAGCCGGAGAAGCCTGCCGAAGTTCCAGAGGTCATCGAGGTCACTCAATGGACTGCAATCACTCCTGAAGACATGAATGAAACCCAAAAAGCCCAACACGAGCTCTGCCTCTCAGCCACCAACGCCCTGGCGTCGGAGATGATGGGCGAACTGATGGCAGCCCTGGATTCCGATGATCCAACTGCGGGAATTACCGTCTGCGGCGCCAACGCCCCGGCGATCGCCACCCACATCTCCGAGGACTATGGCGTCAAGATTGGTCGAACCTCCCACAAGCTTCGTAATCCGGCGAACGCTCCACCATCCTGGGCTGAACAGGTCGTTGCCGCCCAGGTTGGACAGCCGACATATTTGGCCGGACCCAACGGGGAGCTCGGAACCCTTTTACCCATTCGTCTCAAGGCGGAATGCCAGATGTGTCATGGTGCTCCAACCGAAATCATTGAGGAGATTCAGAATGCCTTGGCGGAATACTATCCCGACGATCAGGCAACGGGGTTCAAAGAAGGTGATCTCCGCGGTTGGTTCTGGGTCGAGGCCCCACCCGGAGCGTCAGACTGACGGAAGGATTACGAAAAAGGGCCCTTTCCGACCGGAAACTAGGCTGCCCACGACCTCCGAACTGCCTCCTCCGCCACACGGACGTTGCCGTTGATCGGCCAGTCAAACTGTCGGCACCAACCGTTGAGGTCGCTGAGGACGCCACCAAACGCCTTCCGCGCTTCGGTGGGCCACAGGTCTCGGGATTGAGGCAGAGAACTCCTGGCTGCGAGAAACTGATTCGTTCCGGTCACCGTTTTGGCACTCTCCATGATCTCCATCGTTGCCTCCTGATTACAGGATAGCATAAATCAGGCATAAATCAAGAACGCCTCAATAATGAGGTCTTATTGATGGAGTGCGGGATTCATCCCGCATCAACGAAAACCGTTGTCTATCGGTTTGTTTCTCTGAGGAAGTGGAGGAGTCGGGTTTGGCCGTCACCGTAGAATGAAAGGAAACGGGAACCAAAACCGCCGACCGCTTCCCTCCCCTCGAAAGTCTGACGCACCACAACAGCATCACCCTCGACATCCCCATCCGGGAGAATCAACGTGAAGCGGAAGGAGGCTCCAACCTCTGGG
>CAYSHZ010000096.1:0-12041 GCA_964430905.1 uncultured Thermoanaerobaculia bacterium
GGAAAGCCGATCCCAGGCAGCTGAAGCGACAGTTGGGAATCGGTTGATTTTTTGGAGGGCTGGCTCAAGGCCGGCCCGGCATACAGGATTGTGAAAGCCGGCCCTTGGGGCCGTGCAAGGAGGCAAAGATGTTGATGATCAGGTTGCGCCGAGGTGGCGCCAAAAAGCATCCGATGTATCGGATTGTTGTTTCGGATTCGAGAAAGCGTCCGACTTCCGATTATTTGGAACAGGTTGGAATCTACAACCCGAATATTGAACCGCCCGAGATTCGGATCGATCTGGACAAGGTTGACCAGTGGACCGCGAAGGGCGCCGGTGTCAGCCAGACAGTTGATTCCCTGATTCGCAAGGCACGCCGCCAGAGCGAGGCCCCAGCCGAGTCGTGAGATGAACGGCGCCGTAACTCGGCGTCGGCTTGTTGCAAAAGGAGTCACCGTGAGTGCGATGAAAGATTTGCTTGTCGAAATAGCGAAAGCCCTTGTCGATCATCCGGATGACGTCAATGTCACCGAGGTCGAAGGTGAACAGACGACCGTTTTGGAACTCCGGGTGCGAGAAGAGGACCTTGGCAAGGTGATTGGTCGTCAGGGTCGGACGGCCCGTGCATTGAGGACGTTGCTGTCGGCTGCGGGCATGAAGGTTCGCAAGCGCTTCGTTCTGGAGATCCTCGAATAGTGGTTGCTCCCGAAAGCGGTTCCGGTACGGATCAGTGGTTGATCGTCGGGCGAGTCGGAAAGCCCCACGGTGTCCATGGGGGCGTTCTGGTCGAGATCATTACCGATTTCCCGGAGCGTCTGGAGGTGGGTATCGAGGTGGGCCTCGGTCCGGAGGCCGGACCGGAGCGGAATGTCGGCGTTCATTCCGTAAGGTATCACCGGGGTCGGTGGTTGATCGAGTGGGTCGGAATTCGGACTCGGGAAGAGGTTGAATCGTGGCGAGGCCTCTATCTCTTCCTGCCCGAGCAGAGCCTGGATCAGCTTCCGGAGGGATACTTCTACGACCATCACCTGGAGGGGTTGGAGTGCCGATCCCCTGATGGAGAAGTTCTGGGTGTGATAACTGCGATGGAGCACGATCCTGGCCAGATCCGAGCGATCGTTCGTCAGGGTAGCCGGGAGTTTCTCGTGCCGTGGGTTCCGGACATCGTCAAGAATGTTGATCTCGAGGCAGGTGTGGTCACCCTCGATCCTCCCCGAGGTCTGCTGGACGACGACGCCGAGATGGCCTGATCGGCGAATCTCCGGATTCTGGTTCACAGATGAAATTTGACGTCCTTACCCTTTTCCCGGAACTCTTCGAGACATTTTGCAGAGTTGGTGTTCTGGGGCGTGCCGTCCAACGAGGCCTGGTTTCGATCGATGTTCACGATCTCAGGCGGTGGAGCGGTAACCGCTGGGGCCAGGTCGATGATGAGCCTTATGGTGGTGGAGCGGGCATGGTTTTGCAGGCGCCACCGGTGCTGGAGGGCGTTCGGGAGATCAGTGACGATGGAGAGTTGGCCCCGGTGCCGGTTGTTCTGTCACCGCGGGGTCGTCCCCTGGACCAGGCGTTTGCCGAAGAGCTTCGGCTCAAGGGACGCATCCTGTTGTTGTGCGGTCGCTACGAGGGATTCGACGAGAGGGTGTCCGAGATTCTCCAGCCAGTAGAACTTTCGCTGGGCGACTTCATCTTGGGAGGCGGGGAGATTCCGGCGATGGCGGTCATCGAGGCTGTGTCCCGCCTGGTGCCGGGAGTCGTCGGCGATCCGGAGTCTGTAGCTGAGGATTCCTTCTCCAACAACCTCCTGGATTTCCCCTGCTACACCCGACCCGTCGAGGTCGAGGGTCGCACCGTGCCCGAAGTGTTGCGATCCGGCAATCACGCCAAGATTGATCGATGGCGAACCGAGCGTGCTGTTGAGGCAACCGTAACCAGACGGCCCGACCTAGTCAAGAAGTACTGGGAGGCCTATCCGGATTCGATTCGGCGACTGATCCGGAGGTATGACCCCGATTTGGCGGAGAGTCTTGAATGACTCGCAAGAATGAGGAGAAAAGCAGATGAATTTCCAGAAACGATCAATCCTCGTGGCAACAGCGATCCTGACTATCATGATGATGTCGGGCAATGTCGGGGCACAGGGTTTCCGTCCGGAACCGGTCTTCAGTGTAGGTCTCAAGGCTGATCGGGCTCCGGTCGTCGCGGGCGAGGATCTTCAACTGGCCGTGGTCGTGGAGATCGAAGAGGATTGGCACATCAACACCGAGAACCCCGGCGACGAGTTCATGGTGCCGACGTCCGTCGAGTGGCAGTTGCCTGAGGGTTGGCCCGAGGTCACCCAGACCTTTCCTGCAGGCGAGGAAATAACCTTCGACTTCTCCGAGACGCCCTTGAGAGTCTGGCAGGAGAGGGCCGTGCTGGTGGGAACGGTTTCGGTGCCGTTAGATGCGGCCGGTCCCATGATCCTGTCTGTCAGCGTGACGGCCCAGGCGTGCAACAACAGCCAATGCCTTCCCCCGCTGGCGGTGACGGCGACGTTGGAAGCGGAGGTCCTTGCGGCAGGCGGGGTTTCTGAAAAGATCAATCAGGATTATTTTGCCGCCGAGGATACGACGGATTCCACCGAGTCGACGGTCGGCGGGGACACCGATGACGATACCGATGGAGGCATGGGTGATCGATCCCTGCCACTCTTTCTGATCGGGGTATTTCTGGCCGGGTTGGCACTCAACCTGACTCCCTGTGTCTTTCCGTTGATTCCCATTACCGTTGGTTTCTTTTCGCAGCAGGCCAAGGGCCGAAGCGGAGGGACCTTCTGGATGGCCTTCGCCTATGTCATGGGCATTGCGGTCACCTACTCGTCGTTGGGCGTTGCGGCCGCGTTGACGGGGCAGTTGTTCGGCTCGGCGCTCCAGAGTCCCTGGGTTGTTGGGGTCATTGTCTTCGTGCTTCTTGGCCTTGCGGCCTCGATGTTCGGCCTGTGGGAGTTCAAGACACCCGACTGGGCCCACAAGGCAGCAGGTGCCAGGGGAGGCATCATCGGTTCCCTCCTGATGGGGCTGGTGATGGGTTTTGTGGCGGCACCCTGTATCGGGCCGTTTGTCCTGGGACTCTTGACCTACGTTGGTCAGAAGGGTGACCCGGTCTTCGGTTTCGTTGCCTTCTTCACACTGGCTCTTGGCCTGGGACTTCCCTATCTTCTGTTGGGGACTTTCACCGGCGCCGTCAACCGTCTTCCGATGTCGGGCATGTGGATGGTTGGTGTTCGGAAGGTCTTTGGAGTCATCCTGGTTGCAATGGCTGCCTACTTTGCGGGGCCGATGATGCCCGGCGACTGGGGGCAGTGGCTCCTTGCGGCGGTGTTGGTCCTTGGTGGGCTCTACCTGCTGGTCTTGGACCGAACCGGGGTGGAGCAACCCGGAGTCGATCGGGTCATGCGTCTCCTGACCCTTGTGATGATCGTGGTCGGCCTCTGGGTGGCACCGATCAATCGGGGTGGTGAGAACGGTGAGCATCTTCAGTGGCAGTCCTATGATGAGGCGGTCGTTGAGTCGGACATTAACAGCGGCAATCCGGTGATCCTGGACTTTGCTGCCGACTGGTGCGTACCGTGCCGCGAACTGGACGAGAAGACCTTTGCCGATCCCAGAGTTTCGAAGATTCTGGACGGCTACTCGCGGTTCAAGATCGATCAGACCAAGCAGGATGATGAGGCCCGGGCCGTAGCTTCAAAATATGGTGTTCGTGGGGTTCCAACCGTGATTGTCTTTTCCGGGGGGAACGAGGTCTTTCGGATTACCGGTTTTGAGAGGCCCGAACGGTTCCTCAAGCGATTGCCGGAGTAGATCTAGTCCAGAATAATCTTGATGTCGCCGACGCCGCTCTCGGCCTCGATGGTCGAGTCGCCGTCGCCATGCCATTCGGCTGAATGGGCGATGAAACCTTCGCCGGTAATTTTCTGGCCGTCAGCGACGATTCTGACGTCTCCGACGCCGGAAGCCGTTTCGACTGAACGGTAGGCGCCTGAAGGTCCGCGAAGGGTGATATCGCCGACGCCGACTTCAATGTCCAGTGAACCTCCGTTGACCTGGATTGTGGTGTCGCCGACTCCGAGTTCGAGCTCAAGGTCTCCCTGAGTGCCTGAGATCTGAAGGTCTCCGACCCCCAATTCGATGCCGAGAGCGAGATCAGCCGGGATGGTCAGGGTCCACTCCTCCTCGAAACGGCGGTCTCCATCGACATTATTGATCTTGAGAATGAGGGTGTCGCCGGATATTTTCGGCTGGAAGATCGCATCCTGAACCTGTTGTTCGGCTTTTTTGAGAGAGGAGAAGAATCCACCTCGGCGTGGTTTGAGGTCCACCGAGGCCACGATGACCGAGGCGTCACCGACGGTCACGGTGATATCGCCGACTCCGGCCTCGAGGTCCACGGACTTCAGTGTTGTACTCTCAACTTCGGCTTTCAAGGTGCGGGCACTTGTAGCCCACGAGGTTCCCGAGAGCCCCAGAATGATGGTCAGAGCAAGAATTGACAGTCGTCTCATGGTGTCATTCCTCCAGCTATTTGATGAAACGGGGGGTGGAGAAAAAAGTTCTTGAGCGGGTTGTGGTCACTCTTCGGGGGCGAACCATCCGCGGTTTTCCCTGAGAAGGATGGCGCCGGATGCGGTTTCTATCTCGAGTCGTGGGCCGTCTCCAACCAGCGTGACCGTGTCGCCTGCCTCGTTGACCTCTCCGGGAAACCCCGACTTGATGGCTCCCGAGGTGGTTGTCAACACGCCCTGAGGGTGTGTGCCGCGAGGCAGGGTCACGGTGATGTCGCCCTTGAGTGAGCGGAGGGTGACCGTCGCATCGGGTCCCAGACGGTCCCAGTCGAGGACCAGTGTTCCTCCGACGCTTGTGACGGACACCGATCCGGAGAGAGCAGAGAGAGACACGTTACCCGATGCGGTTTCGATTTCGATCGAGTGTGCGCCGCCCGTCAGACTGACGGGGCCGGATGACGTTCGGGCCCAGAAGTGGTCCAGCGGTCTGACGACTCGCACGGAGGTTTGCCCCGAGGTTGTCCGGACCTCGATGGACTTCGCGGCGCCGTCAAAATCGATCGAACCGCTGCCGGTCCTCAGTCGCAGTGGATCGGCGTTGAAGAAATCACCGTCGATGCTGATGGCGCCGGACGAGGTCGTCAGGTTCGGGATGACCGAGTGGGGGATCAGGATGCCGATCCTCCGTCTTCGGGTGAAGGCCCCAATGCCGAGAAAACCTTCGTTTCCGGGATCGAGACTGAGGTCGAGTCCGGAGTCGCTCTCGGAAAACTTTGGGACCCTGGCGACGATCCATTGATTGGCTTTCTCCGCTCCGGTGCCTGCGATGCGGAGGTCGGTCGTGCAGTGGACCATCGGCGTATCTGCAGCCCGGACGAAAAGGTCGATGTCCCAGACGTTGACGATCACCTCTTGGCCATCCGGCACGAGAAAGTCATCGGAGCCGAAATACTCACGGACCGCGGCATCGGCCGGCATGACGGCGACGCAGAAAACAATTCCGACGGCAAGAATGACCCTGGCAATCAAACGCATATGCACCTCGATGTCATTGTATCCCTTCCAGACGAAGCCTCTGTGTTTTCCTGTTGGGGTTACACTGGATCAATGAGTATTTTGTGTCCTCGACGACCTGCGATTCGATGGTGTTGCTGGGCCTTGGTAATGATGATTCTGGGAGGGTGGTGGGGTATGACGGCGTGCAACAGGAGCACTCCTGAACCTGACCGGTGGACGGTTCTACGCTTGGAGATGGTCAGGCGACAGGTGGAGGCGCGTGGTATTCGAGATCCTGCCGTGCTGGCCTCGGTCAGGTCGGTGCCACGACATCTGTTCATTCCCGAGGAGTATCGGGACAGAGCCTATGACGATTCGCCACAGGGAATCGGTGATGGGCAGACGATTTCCCAACCCTATATCGTCGCGCTGATGACCGAGTTGCTTGAGGTCGGACCGGGCGCCCGAGTTCTGGAGATCGGGACGGGATCCGGCTATCAGGCAGCCGTTCTTGCGGCGATGGGCGTTGAGGTCTACTCGATCGAGATTCGGCCGGGACTCTGCAGAAGGGCCTCCCAGACCCTGGAGGATCTCGGCTACGAGAACGTCCACGTATGGTGCGGTGATGGTTATGGAGGGTGGCCGGAAGAGGCGCCCTTTGACGGAATTGTTGTTACGGCAGCGCCGGAGAGAATTCCGGATCCCCTGTTGGATCAGTTGGCCGAAGGCGGTCATTTGGTGATTCCGGTTGGCGCTTTTTACCAGGAGCTGAAGGTCATTGCCCGTGAGGCTGACCAGTTTACCGAAAGGTCGGTCATCCCGGTGCGTTTCGTTCCCATGACGGGAGAGGTGGAGAGGCAGGGTGGGTCGGACTGAGGCGCCGGATCCCAGAGACGGCCTGTTACTTGGAGTGTGGAGTCGTTCGGTTGCGGTACATCAGCGTCGCATCTTCTTCTGAACCGATTTCTTGAGGTCTTCGTCGGAAATGAAAACAACCAGTGCCGGGTTGACCCGGCAGGCTCGCGTCAGGAAGTGAACGGCCTCGGTCGTACGACCCTGGCCCGCAAGGGCCAAGCCGAGGCCCATCTCTGCTTCTTCATGAGGTTCAAGGGCGAGGGAACGTCTGAAGGCCGCTTCCGCCTGGGAGGATGCGCCCTCCAAGAGTCGTGCTCTTCCGACGATGCGCCACAGCCACGGCGCCGAGGTCGCACTGTGCTGAATTCTCGTTCCGGCCTCACTTTCGACCTTTCGGAGGATCTGCCTTCTCTTCGCTGAAGGCGATTTTTCGGCCACCGTCATCAAGGCTTCGGTGTGTCCCCTCCACCGGTCGAGACGGAGTTCCGACAGTTGAATCCCCACGACGGTGATGCCAATCATCCCAATGACCATGACGGTGCCGGCCTTGAGTGCAGGATGGAATTCCTTCAGGGTTTTTCGTGGCAGCCGGTGGAGCGAGTGTGCCAGGACCAGGACGGCAGGGATCAGACCGATGGCCAGATGTGTCGGGTAGTGGAGGAGAAGAAACGGTATCCAGATCAGCGTCGCCAAGAAGATCACCGCGTCCGGATCGGATCGAGCCAGTGCCCCAACGAAGACGATCAGCCAGAGACCGCCGATCAGGCCCAACTCCGAGATCAGCTGAAGGGGGTCGTTGTGTGCCCATTCGAAATGGGTTGCCAATTCCCCTCTGTGACCCAGTTCTTGGTTGTGGTCGAGCCACGCCATCCGTGCGGGATAGAATTCCCGGGAGAACTGCCCGGCACCGACGCCCAGGAGCGGAGATGTCTTGATCATCGTCACGGCGGCGGTCCAACCGTCTTCTCTGGCCGACAGGAGGTTGTACCAGTTTCCCTGGCGCATTTGTTCCCATTCTGCCTGGAATCTCGAGCGCAGGGGTCCGGCATAAAGGAGAGCCAGGACGACGGTTGACACGATCAGTGCTCCTGCCCAGATTTTCCGGGATCGTAACAGCACGATACAACCGAGAGTTGCCAGACCGGCAGCGACCAGGGCCGTCAGGGCCTGTGTGAGGATGGCCGTGAGGGCGAGAAAAACCGGTGCCGGCCACAGTGCCCATTTTCGGGGCTTTGCGATCACTCCAGGCAACAGCAGGGGCAGGAATAGAAGCCCGGCCATTGCCAGATCTGATGGGTTCCCCGCCAGGCCGGTCAGCCCCAGCCTGTCTCCTGGGTTGATGCCGTACACACCGACTCCACCGATGTCCATCAGTTGGGCGATGAGGACACAACCTGACACCATCGCACCCCAGACACCCCAGAGGAGAATTCGGCGGCGATCTTCGGCTTCGAAGGTCGAGAGCCATACGGCGGTTGCAACCCAGATCGCCGTTCCCAGGGCTTGTCGGAGGGCTATCGCCGGCGTCTGAGCCCAGAGGGCCGACAGTGTCTGTAACGCAGGGAGGGCCACCAATGCGTACACCAGGGGGCCAGCCGGGAGGCGGAGGCGACCGCGCCACATCCCGGCAGCCATCGATCCACCGATCACCATGGCGAGAGCGCTGAGGGCCAGGGCCATCTTTGGGAGGCGGAAGGGACTGTAGGCGCCCGAGACCACGATGATTTCCGTCACAAAGAAGGTGATGCCGATCAGCCGGACCGAGTGTCTCGTCGGTGATTGTGTGGCCTTGGTGGTCTGGCTCATCGATCGTTCCGGTGATTGGAGTGAAGTACGGCGTGCTGCCGAGGCTCAGTCATCGTGGCTGTGATGCTACCTGATCGCCGCCCCGGAATCGAGTCAGTCTGAGATTGAGCCTCCGCCGATCTCCGGGAGCACCCCTCCATTGGATCAAGATCGGGCTTTGATATCGGCCTCGAATGATCCGAGGAAGGCCATCCGAATCGAGTGTGATGGGAAAACTGATAGATCGCTTGAAACGAAGAAGCCTTTGTGCCGGGTAGCCCATCAACCGGGCCAGGAGTCGCTCGACCGCGCCGTCCGACAGTCCCAGGGCGTCCATCAGCAGATTGATGATCTGGACAACATCGTACTTGGCGTAGCCACGACTCTTGGCAGGGACTGCACCGGGATCGGCCAGGGCGCGGCGGCCGTGGTGCATCACGAACCTGAGAGGGTCGCGCAGGACTTCCTCGAGGTCGTGGCGCATCAACAGGGTTTCGAACTCATTGACGGTTACCGCCGCATTCTTTTCTCTGCCCGCAAGGGCAATATCGACGCGGCCGAACGAAACTCCGTGTTGGGCGATCAGGTCTTTGATACGGCAATAAAGGCCCAACCCGGGATCTGCGAGGTTGATCGAGGCGATCTCGTGATGGCTGACGGGGACGTAGAAGGTCTCTGCGGCAACGCACGCCTCCCGGTCATAGGCAACGAGACTTGCGGTCCGGTTCCGGAACCTGCCCCGGTGTTCACCGTCGAGTTCCATGAAGAAAACCGGGTTTGTCCGCTCGTTGGCATACGTCACACAGTTCTTTAGACCTGAACCGATGAAGGCCAGGTGGGCATCGGCGTTGGGAGGTTCGGATTCTCGCTGAGCCTCCGTCAGTTCACTGCGGAGTTCCATCTCATCGTGCCGATAGCCGGCGTGCTGGGGGAAAAGACTGCGAAACGAACCGACGAATGATTCCAGACGATCCTGTCGATAGCGGAAACGTCTGGCGGTATGTGCATCAAAAAAGCCTGCGGTCGTGTGATGAGAGCAGTAGAGAACTCGTCGATGACCGTCGAGTACGTCCCCGAACTGGTCGGTGACCTTTTGCGCAACGTCGATGGCGTCGAAGCGCATTCGAGGTGAGATCTCAAGATCAAGATGAAGGGGCGAGTGGCCCATGGTCAACCTCCTGAATCAATACTGTAACGGAGATTCAGTCTCAGGGTCAAAATAAATGAGGGTGGATGGGGAATTGATTCCTCCATTGGAAGATGATCGCAGTCGAATGTGGCAGAGGTGTGGCGAGACGGTGGACAATGAGCTCGTTTGATAGCCGATATTCCCGGATAGTCAATGAACGGGAGGGGATAAACCCCTCCCCTACGAAGAAAAGAGTGGGGGCGGGTTTTCTCCTTCCCGGTCACTCCTGTTTCGGTGGCGTGTCGATGTAGCGCCGGACCATTCGGGCGACGGCTCGGCGGCAGACCGGGCAGAAGGGCTGTTTGGCTCGAGAGAACATCAGACAGTCGAGGGTCGGGCGATAGAGGCCTGTCGTTGCATATCCGGCGCCCTCGAAGGCGCCGACGGCGCCTGCCATCGGGTCTTCGGCCAGGAAGGCCCTCATCTTTTCGGCATGGTGGATAGATAACGTCTCCTCCTTGGCCTTGAGACGATCGGCAATGGCGGTATCGCCGGCCCTGGAATGATCTCCGATGGCCCGATTGAGTTCCTCGCGTTGGGCCTGGTAGGCAAGGTCCATCGTGTCGTACGCCTCTTTTCGCCAGGGCGTGGGCAGCGGGGTTGTGTCGTCAACCAGATCCCGCCACTTCAGGTTTGGCGGGTCCAGCAGAGCGGTGACGTTGGGGGCGATTGGCTCGGTGCCGGAAGGGAGGAGATCCTCATAGGCGACGCTGGAAGTGTAGTACTCGTCCGCAAGCCCCGAGAATGAATGGCCGAATTCGTGGAGCACCAGGTAGGAGCTCCAGCGGTTTCCGGTTGTGAAGACGCAGAAGAGGTTGTAGATGCCCCCGCCGCCGTAGCGTTTGTGGTTGACCATGATGATCAGGGCGTCGTAGGGCACGTTGGCGGCGATGTCTCTCAGGGATCGATTGTCTTCGGTCAGAAGGTAGCGCTCGGATCCCAGGGCGTTGAAGGAGGCGCCGAGGGCGGTTCTCTTCCATTGCCCCCGGGTCGGCTCGTCGCAACCTGAATCGGCGGACGGTGCCAGGACTCCTCGTATACAGATGGAATCTCGCATCGAGGCGTAGGGCTCCTGCTCGAGCATCACCTCGGAGAATCTCATGAGGTCTTTCTCAAAGAGATCGACTTCGCCGGCAGTGTAGCCCTCGCCGAGGAAGGCAACGTCCAGGCATTCTGGGGGCGGAGCGGGAACGTGCTGATTGAAGATCTTTGCTTCCGCTGGTTCCTCCGAGGCGACCGCGATGTCGTTCGGGTCGATCGTCCACCGTGCCAGGGGCTGATAGCCCGAAGGGTGTGATCTCAATTCGATCGTCACCTGAATGGGATGTCGAGGAAAGGGGAGAAGGACGGATTCGTGGAAGGTCCTCGCGGAGCCCTTGTGTGCCACCGCCGTCGTACGGTATTCATCGAAGTAGGCGTCAAAGCCTCTGGAGAAGAGTTCCTCACCCGTGGTCGGATCCGTGACGCGGACGATTGAACGGCCGTAGGGAAAGGGATCCGACAGCCGTTGTCGAGAACCGGCCCAGCATCCCTGTCTGAGGGCTCTGTCGAATGTCAGTACCTCTGTTTTGGCGTCACCGGAGCGGAAGTAGTCGATACGGAGGGTCGCGTCCTCGAAGTGGGTATCGAAAGTGGATCCCAGGGCCAACGAGGATGCGGCAAGAAACAGGCCGAAGAGGGTGATTCTCATGGACTCACGCTACCCGGGCCGATCAACTGGTGCAAGAGGATAGGGCTCAACCCCGAAAAGAATTGCTAGACTCTTCTGATGATTCCTCTGCTCAAGAGTCTGCGTCCCGAACAGTGGTTGAAGAACGGGTTTGTTCTGGCGCCGCTGATTTTCTCGGGGCATCTGACGGATCGCGATTCCGTGTGGCGGTCACTGGTGGCCGTTGCTGCCTTCTGTGCCTTTGCCTCGGCGACCTACCTCCTCAACGATGTCTTGGACCGAGAGGCGGATCGGGGTCACCCCGTCAAGTGCCTGCGGCCGATTGCTTCCGGGGCTGTGGGAGTTGGTGCCGCGCTGGGCATGGCAGGGATGCTGATCATTGCGGGTTCGCTGGCTGCATTGTATCTCGGTGGTTGGTTTCCCTGGGTCCTGGGAGGCTATCTCGTCAGTACGGTCTTGTACTCATCGGTGCTCAAGCAGTTGGTCTTCGTCGATGTTCTGGTCGTCGCCTTCGGTTTTGTCTTGAGGGTCGTGGGCGGGGCTGTCGCGATCGAGGTGCCGGTTTCGCGCTGGATTCTGCTCTGCGCCTATCTCCTGGCCCTCTACCTCGCCCTGGGCAAGAGGCGGTCGGAGCTGGTTCTGTTGGGCGAGGGAGCGGACAGTCATCGGGTGGTCCTGGGCCACTACACCCTGCCCATGGTCGACCAGGCGATTTCGGTGGTTCTCGGGGCAACCGTTTTGGCATATACGCTCTATACCGTCGCTCCGGATACCGTAGCCAAGGTCGGGTCCGAGGGATTGATGGCTACGGTTCCGGTTGTCCTTTACGGACTCTTCAGATACCTCTACCTGTTGCACCGTCATGAATTGGGAGGCAGCCCGACGAAAGCCCTGATGACGGACAAACCCCTCCTGGCCTGTGTCCTCGTGTGGTTGGTTGTGGCGACCGTCGTCATGCGAATGGGCTAGTTCCCGTCCGGAAACGGCACTTTTTCGCAATTTCGTCGTCAGGCGGCGGG
>CAYSHZ010000097.1:0-12024 GCA_964430905.1 uncultured Thermoanaerobaculia bacterium
ACGTTGAAATCAGATAAAGGTTTCAAAATTCAATTGAATCACTTCCTGGTGTCCTAGATCGTTCCCATCCGGAAAGTCCAGACGGGGACTGCGTGGTTCCGACGTGGAAACGAGCAATTTTTCGATAGGTTATAGGAAGGCAGGGGGTTGCGCGGAGTCGTACTCGGGACATCGCGCACCGTCCGTCAGGGCGGCATCGCCAAAGGCGTGGGCCCGGAGGGTCCAGCGTGGGCCGTACGTCGCACAAGCAACCCCGCCGCCTGACGACGAAATTGCGGAAAAGTGCCGTTTCCGGACGGGAACTAGTTGAGGCCGGCGACGACCTGGGTTTTGACCGAGAGGATCTTCTCGAGTTTTGCCGACGTGTTCATCTGCTGCAGCACGGTATCCAGCGCCGCCTCGACGTCCGCGTTGATCTCGGCCTCGCTCCATCCGCCGAGCAGTTGTGTGTCGAGCTTTGCTTCTGAATGCGCAGTGTTCATTTTGAATTTTCCCTTGTAAACGACACCAATAATAGGGATGTCCTTGATGGCAACTGGATCGATCTTGAAGGGATTCTGTTGCAAGATGGTGAATGTCGCTTCCTTGCCCTCCTTGATCGATCCGATCTGCTCTTCCAGTTCCAGGGTTCGGGCCGCGGTGATGGTGATTCCCTTCATGGCGTCGAAGACCGAGATCCTCTGGTCGGGTCGCATGACCCTGCCGCTGGCAACGATCCTGTTGATCGCCACCCAGGCCAGGGTCAAGGGCTCGGCGGGTGCCATTGCAAAGTCCGAATGGAGGGACAGGGGAACACCCCTTGAGGTCAACTCATGCATGGCCACCATGTTCTCCGCCCTTTCGGGTCCCATCCCCGTCTCGCTGTACTTGTCGGCCAGGGCCCACAGATAGTAGGGGTTGGCCGATGCCTCGACACCCAGGTCTGCCGCACGCTGGGCCTGCTCTGCGGTGAACAGCCCGATGTGGTGGAAGGTCGTGCGGTGGTTCTCCCGGGGATTGCGCTCCATGGCCCGCTCGGTGATGTCGAGATACTTCTCGAATGCCAGGTCCCCTGTGATGTGAATGTGGATCTTGTAGCCGTGATCCCAGTAGTAGTTGAAGAGCTTCTCGCCTTCTTCCGGAGGGATGATCCACTCGGCGTGACAGTTTGGGCAGTTGGTGAACCCGTCCTGGAGCTGCAATGCCAGGGAATAGATTGCACCGTCGGCGAAGGTCTTGTACTGCATGGGCAGGAAGGTAATCTGGTCTGTGTTGTACTTCGGCAGTTCCTCGATTCGCTTGAGGTAGTCGTCGGAGTTCTTGATGTCGTACTTCGTCATCGCCGCACTGTTGAGATAGATCTCGTGGGTTGATCGTTGATAGATCACCGTGGGTACGTCGCCCGTGGCCTTGTCCAGGTCTGCCAGGGTCAAGACGCCATGCCAGGATTTGTGATAGCCCCAGATCAGGGCGGTTTCACCCGTGTCGGTCTTCTCGTCAATGATCTTTTTGACGGCCTCGAGATACTGTTCCTGGCCCCGAACTGCCGGATAGGTCTTGTGGGGCATGCGCCACTCGTGGGGCGCGACAATGTCGTGGGCCAGCAGGAAGGCGCCGATGGACACCGGACGGGAACGGGGCTCAGGACGAGAACCAGGAAATATTTCTGGTGTCGTTTGCTCGATCAGGCGCTAAAATAGTTGTAGGTTGAGTCTCCATAAATTGGAATTTCTGAGGTTTTGGTTAAGTTTCTTTTTTGTTGGAAGTGGCCTTTGAGGATCAGATGATGGCTCAAAAGAGTGACTTCCTCTGATAAGGGGGTGTGGGGTGAACGGTTCGACTTTGGAGGAGAAAATGATTTTTTGGAATTTGAAAAGACCTGCCCGTTCTTGGGTTCTGATTGCGGTGGCCGGTCTGATGGCCGTGATGATCCTCGGCGGAGGCATTCAGGATGCCGTGGCGTCGGAGGAAGGATCACCGATCTGCGTGGCGATTCGGGGTAATGGAGAGTTGATCTTCGCCCATTTTCCGGCTTTGGCTCGTTTGGCTGAACACTATGGCCCGTTCGAGGGAGTCGCCGGCGGGAGTTCCGGCAGTATTTCGAGTTTTCTGACCGAGAGTATGCACATGAATCCGCTGCTGAACGATTGTGGGGACCAGAATTGTTCCAGGGCCGAGGCCGGTGCCCGACTTTCCCTGATGTACAAGTCGGTCGATGGCTATCTCTTCCAGGCGGAAAGCCAGCTCCTTCACGACACCATGAGTGCACTGCAAGATATCGTTGAAGCGCTCGGAGACGATGTCGATGCATTGATTGCCCAGGGAAAGTACGAAGATGCATGGAGTTTGCTGCTGCCGGAACTCCAGGCGATGGGATCACTGGTCAATCCCGAGTTCCTGGACTCGGTTGCGAATTCCCAGAATCCGGAGAAGCACATTCCGGAAATGTGGGATGGCATCAAGCACATCATGAGCTTCAGCGCCTCCGATCCATTGATTCTGCTTCGCCCGGGGATCATCAACTTCCACGAGTTGGCGGCCGATTTTGGAGAAGTTGGGAATTTCTTCGCCGGTTACGGCGCCTTCGACGCTTCCGCATGGCAGGTCTATTTTGACGAGTGTGCGATGGCTGGGCGCGGCAAGAGTCCCGGCGAGGTTCAGGCGATGATGATGAGTGGAGGTCAGAGCTGCGGAGACTATTTGCTTGACATGGTGGCGACCTGGCGTAGTGCCTCGCTGCCGTTGCCGAACACCCCCGGCGAGAACCGTGTCTATGATCGAATTGGGGAGAATTTCCGGGCCTTGGCCATTACGTCCGTTATGACCGGCGACGCTGCCGGCCAGTTCGAAACGGCAAAGGACGCCTACTTTTCCGTCGCGACCGATTGGGTGCCCGACGTCAGTTTTCAAGACATCAAGGCCGGCTACTGGGGGCAGTCAGCCGACACCCAGAGTGTTGTTGCCAACGCTCTCGCCTTTGAGGATCTGAAATCAGCCAAGGCATGGGCACTGGGCGACTCCCAGTGGAAGGATATCCTCTCGGTTTCTCTGGCCGAGCCTGGTCTCTCGCGAGCCCTCGAAATCTCCGACAGTGAGATTTCTGCCGGGGGATGGGCCGATCTTGCGCCGGTCCTTGCACTCAAGAATGCGGGCTGCGAGCATGTGGTCTACCTCACCCGTCAGGGTCATGAGTCGAACTTCGCGATGGGAGTCACCGAACTCCTGGGATCCTCCGAGGCCGATCGGGATGCGCTTTTCGACCTTGGTGATCCCAACAGCGGTTTTGCCCTTTCGTTGACCGAGGCAGCGGCCGTCTACTGCACCAATTGGGATGCTCATCCGGTGTTCAGTGACCCTGAAGGTCTGGTCGATGACGCATGGAACGCGCCCTTCGAGATTCATGACCCCTCGCTGGTCCCGGTGTGGGGACCGGTCCATGGGGCTACGGCCAACGCCGGGCTTCCGGGATGTACGCCTGGTGTCATTGAAGGCGGTGGTTCGTCGTGTACACCGATCTGGGTCGCCGCCGCCGCTGCGGGCGAGGGGTTCAACGGTACCCAGTGGAGGACGGATCTTGCGATCACCAACCGTGGACTGGTCGGTATCGAGTATTCGATTCAGCTTCTGCCCCGTGGCGAAGATAACGGGAACGCTGCAATGGGAGAGACCTTCAACCTGGGCGCCAACCAGAGTGTGACCTATGCAGACGCATGGACGGTTTTTGGTGGATCGGGAAATACCGGGGCCATCAATGTCTGTGTCAATAATGCCCCGATGGTTGGAGTCAGCAGTCGGACCTACAACGTTGGTGGCGGGGGGACCTTCGGTCAGAGTGTTATCGGTGTAGCTGGTGATGATGACCACCTGATCGGTTCCGGTCACAGGGAGCGTATTGGTTTCTTGAGCCAGGATGAGGATTTTCGAACCAACATCGGATTCATGAATGCGGCTGATGCCGAGGTAACGATTGAGGTCGAGTTTTTCTCAGCCGACGGCACGTCGCTGGGAGTGGATTCCATCACTCTGGCGCCTCTGTCCAACAACCAGTGGAATAAGGCCTTTGAGCGGGTTACCCAGACACAGGTCTCAGGGGGGTACGTGGATGTGTGGTCTGACACCGCGGGTGCCTCGTTCCTGGTCTACGCTTCGGTGGTGGACAGGCACACCGGGGATCCCATGACGCTCTGGCCATTTTGACGACTCCTCCTTCGAGCTGATTCTTTAGTAAATCAATGGTGAGAATATCGGCTTCGGTATATTGTCCGGGTGGATATTGACTACTACGCCCAGTATTGAACATTCCCGAGAAGATCCCCAGTTACAGGTAGGAATCGATTTCGGTTAAGGGTGACGGTTTCTCCGGAACAGTCGGTGAACCAGTGCTTGTTCAAAGGTGCTTGACACCGCCCTAGCCGGACAAGGACACTGAGGCCCTGATGTCGTTGTTTGTCTGGACTCTGTTGCCGCTTGCCGCCATGCACCTTCTGCTTTATCGACGTCACCCTTCGGTCTTCCGATTTCAATTGCTCCTTGATCTGATCGTGCTGGTGGTTCTCGGTCCGGCATTGTGGATTGTCGGCGATCTCAATCCGGTGCGGTGTCTGCAGGAAGTTCGGCCCTTTAGCCATGTTGCCTGGTCCCAGGAGACGGGAATTCAGCCGACCCAGTCTGATCTGACCTTTCAGTTTCATCCGTGGTGGGAAGAAACCGGAAGGCAGATCAACAGCGGAAAGTTGCCGCTAATCCAACCGGGCGCTGGTGGTGGTTTGCCGCTGATGGCCAATGGTCAGACCGGATTGTGGGCGCCGGTCATGCTCCCGGTGTGGCTTCACGGGCCTGAGCGTGGGACGACGATCATGGCTTTCTGGAAAATTGAACTGGCCGGACTCGGGGCATTCTTGTTGATGATGGGATGCCGGGTTCGATGGGTAGCAGCTGCAGTGGCTGGGGTGGCATGGGCCGGAGTGCCCTATCTTATCGGGTGGCTTCTCGTACCCTTGGCCTGGGTCGGCGCTCTGTTGCCCTGGACCTGGATGATGGTGCTTTGGAGCCTGAAGCGGCCAGCATCAAGCGTGGTTGTGATCGGGCTTTTCTTCGGTTGGTTGATGGGATCGGGGCTTCACCCGGAAACTGGAGCGATCGTCTGTGGGTCGGCCCTTTTGATGCTTTTGGTTCATCAACCGCTGAGATGGAGGCGGGTCATTGCCATCGTTGCGGTTGCGGGATTGACCGCCGTCCTTCTGTCGTGGCCGACGGTTGGGATGATTCGAGCTTCGTCCCGCCATGATCTGGTTGCCCAGGCCGGGTCGAACCGAGAGCGTTTGCCGTGGTCGATCCAAAAGGACCTCGCGTGCCAGATCATTGTGCCCGCGTCGATGGGACATCCCGGCCGGGGAGACTGGAAGCCTGAGTATCCCCATGCTCCAGGTGCGGCGGGAGTTGGTGGGATGGTCCTGGGGCTTCTGGCGGTAGGAGCGATCTCAGGCCGATTCCGCCGCCTGGCCTGGTCGGCGGGTTTGACCAGCGCAATCGGTGTGATTCTTCTTGTACGTGTTCCACCACTGGATGCCCTCCTGGTTCGGATTCCGCCGCTGGACCAGATGACCCTGCCGAGGTTCGGTATCCTGATTCCCTGGGGCCTGGTTGTCCTGGCTGCCCTCTCGCTTGATGGCGCCCTTCGGGGACGGATCAGGCCGCTTGCCGCAAGGCTTGTGCCGGCAGGCGTTGTCGGGGTCGTGGCCTTGGTCGCGGCGCCGTGGCATTTGCAGCCGGCAAGCATCGCTCTGGTGGTTCTTTCAGTTGCAGGAACATTGGGTGTGGCTCTTTTCCAGAGACGAGCGGTTGTGCCACTGCTGGTGGCCGGGGAAGCGGCGTTGTTAGCCATTGGTATCAATCCTGTGGCCAACCCCACTGACCGTATGCCCCGACCCGCCCTGATTGAGCGGTTGCAGGTCCTCAATCACGAGGAACCGGGTTGCATTATCGGACTGGGCAGGGTCTTGCCGCCGAATCTGGCCATGCGGTACGGTCTCAGGGATCTTCGGGCATCGGATCCCCTGAGACCCAGGTCTTTTGCCCGGTTGATGGGGGTTCTGGGTGAGCCCAAGACCATTCTTGGAGGGGCACTCCACAATGCGCCTCCCGGTCTGTGCGGAGCATGGGGTGTTCGATACGCCCTGACAAGACCGAGGAAGAACCTGGAGGGCTGGGACGAGGTGTATTCCGATGCGGACGGCATGATCTGGTCCAACCCGCAGGTGCTCCCCGAGGTTCGGCTGGTGGGATCCGTGACCGTGGAACCCGGGGAGGCTCCGGATCTCCTCAAAGTCATCGATGGTTTCGATTTTGAACACACGGCCCTGGTTTCGGATCCGGCGCCGCCGGTTTTGGCAACCAAGACCGTTCTGGAGATGGGACTCCGGACTCCGACAGGCCTCGAGGCAACGGTCGAGTGCAACGGCCCCTGCCTCCTGGTCCTTGCCCAGCCATGGGCGCCGGGATGGAGGGCGAAGGTTGACGGAGCGACGGCGAAGGTCGTTGTCACCAACATTGCCGGAATGGGTGTTGCGGCACCCGAGGGCCGCCACCGGGTAACACTGAGCTATCACCCCTGGGCTTGGTGATTTCGGCCGGATCGATTACGGCCAAGCCGTCAGGAGTTTTCCTGGATACCCTCAACGGTCCATCCCGTCAGAGCCTCTTCAAAAGTCCGTTCTTCCGAGGTCCAGCGTCGCCGGCCCCACCCCAGTTCCTTCCTGATGATCGGTTCAAGGATGGGAACTATTTCCCGGGCCGTGGCGGGGTTCCACAGGCCCAGGCGAATTCTTCGGAGCAACAGATCATCGAGGTGGAGAACGGCGCCCCAGCGCAGATGAGCCCGAACTTCGGCCGGGCAGAGATCTGGAGCCGCATCGAAGGGTTGAAGGTCTTGTCGGGTGCGGCCCAGCAGTGGAGCGTACCAGGCCAACGCCCCGAGACGCCGGGCCATACCGTCGGCGACCCGCGACTCCAGCCCATCAAGCTCAAGGAGGCGTGAAGAGAGATCCGGACTACAGAGCCCGGCCAGGGGCGTGCCCTTGGTGGCACAGGGGGAGACCGATCGGGTCTGTTCTTCGGTCAGGAGGTTGAGGGCGGCGTCTACGGCCTCCTCGGCGGTCGATCGCCACGTCGTCAGTTTGCCCCCGGCAACTGACAGCATGCCGTGTTCCTCCCAGATGTCCTCCTCGCGGCTGGCCTCGGACGGGTTGTCGGCATAGGTGTCAAGGATCGGCCTCAGGCCGGCAAAGGCGCCCACTGGTGTCAGGGCCGTGGTCGATGCGGAGGGGAATGCGGCACGGACGGCCCTCATCAGGTAGTCAACCTCCTCGCGGCTCGGGCGGGGATCGTCCAGGTCTCCCGAGTGGAAAAGGTCAGTCGTTCCCAGGAGAAGTCCTTCCGGGTGTGGAATCAGGAAGACCGGTCGACCGTCGTCGGGCGCAGGGAAGGTGACGGCCGCCTCGAGTTTGATTCCGTTTGCGGGCAGAATCAGATGGGTGCCCCGGGATGGACGAAGTCGTGCCCCCTCCATGCCCAGACGGAAGCGAACAGTATCGGTCCAGACCCCCGAGGCATTGATGACGACTCGAGCGGCTACCGGGATCACCCGATTGGATTCCATATCTCGCACTAGGATTCCGGTGACTCTGCCGGTGGCATCTCTCAATGCGTCTTCCGCCTCGATCCTGGGAAGGACGCCTGCCCCGTAGGCGTGGGCTGTGGCGGCGACGGCCAGGGTCAAGCGGGCATCATCTGCGACGCCGTCGGTGTAGGCCAGGGCCCGGTCCAATTCGTCGGTTCTCAAACCCGGCGCCATATGGGCGATCTCCTTGCGGCCCAGCTGCCGGTGTTTTTCTGGACGCCCGGTCAAACGGTCATACATCCACAGGCCGAGATCGACCTGCCAGCCCGGAGTCCGGTCACCCTGATAGGCGGGATAGACGCAGTCGATCGACCGGACGAGATGGGGATCGAGGGTCAACATGCGGTCGCGTTCCCGGCAGGCAAGCCGGGTGATGCGGAACTGCATCTGCTTGAGGTAGCGGAGGCCGCCATGAATCAGTTTCGACGACCGTGATGAGGTGCCTGAAGCGATGTCACCGCGTTCGAATACGACCGTTCTCAAACCGCGCTGGGCCGCATCGAGGGCGATGCCGCAGCCGGTGATGCCACCGCCGATAATGGCGATGTCGATCTGTTCGTCGAGCATCTTCAGGGAGTGATCACGCCAACCTGGATGAAACATGGGGCTCCTTGAGTCTGAAGGAAAAGGTAAAATTGGGTGGGCCTTGGCCTGCGACACCACGGGGAGTGCTGTTCGGCATTGATCTACTCCATCAGTCGATCAGTCGGGTCCAGCAGGACGTGGGGGTTGAGCGTGCCCTCGGGGTCCATTTGCCGTGCGGCGTCATTCAGGATCTTCAGACCCGGTGCTCCGGCTTCGTTCTCCAGCCATGGGGCGTGCCAGATGCCCACGCCGTGGTGATGGGTGATGGTGGCGCCGGAGCGAACGAGGGCCTCGGAGGCCGCCCGTTTGAGCCGTGCCCAGCGTTCGATCGTGTCCTCGGGGTCTGTGGCATTTCGAAAGAAGAAGGTGAAATAGAGAGAGGTGCCGTCAATGTAGGGGTGGGAGACGTGGCAGAGCACGGCCGTCTTCTCTCCCAGGTCTTCCAGGGCGGTTTCAAGAGCCCGTCGGACCTCGAGCCGACACGAGGCCGCCCGTGACCACGGGACGGCCGTTTCCAGGGTATCGGTGGCCCATCCGAGGTCCATCAGGGCTTCCCTGAGATATGGGTGGCGGAAGCGGTCCCGTTGCCAGTGCCGCCCTGGGCTTCTGCCCAGCGACACCGCCTTGTGGCCGGCGACGATGCCTCGGGCACCCTCGAGGGCGTCGGCGACTTCGAGTTTGGACCCGGCAGCGCCGACCAGGATCAGGCAAGCCTCCTCCCTGATGCCGCGGAATCGGAGATAGCTCTGGGCCAGTGATGCAAACCGGGAGGCGCCGAGGCCGATCGCCATGGCGACCTGGGTCTCCGGGGGATCGGATAGGCGCAGCATCGACAGGGGAAGGCCGCTCCACGTCAGTTCCCGGATCACTTCCATGCCGCGATCGAGATCGGGGACGAGGTATGCCTGAACAGCCATATGTTCAGGTCTGGGCCGGGCCCTCAGGGTCGCCTCGGTGATGATCCCCAGTCGACCCTCGCTGCCCATCACCAGGTGGCGAAGGTCCGGCCCGGCGGCCGATGAGGGGAGGGCGGGGAGTCTCCACCGGGCGGCCGGCGCGACGATCTCCATCCCTGCCACCATGTCCTCGATCCGACCGTAGCCCAGACTCTCCTGGCCCGAGGACCGGGTCGCTGCCCAGCCGCCGACCGTGGCCAACTCCCAGCTCTGTGGATAATGGCCCAGGGTGAATCCGTGTTCGGTCAGGGCGTTTTCAACCTGGGGTCCCGTCGTTCCCGGTCCGAAGACAGCTAGACCCGAAATTGGATCAAAGTCCGTCAGGCCCGACATCCGTTCCAGATCGAGGGATATCACCGGCTGGTCTCCGGTGGGTGTGTTGACACCGCCGGTGACCGAGGTGCCGCCGCCCCAGGGAATGATGCTGATCCCGCTGCCCTTGCAGGCGTTGAGGATCCCGATGACCTCATCGGTTGTCGAGGGGCGGGCAACAGCATCCGGCAGAGCAGGGACGGTTCCTGACCGTACCCGGATGATGTCGATTAAACCCTGGCCCCGGGCATGAAAGAGCCGGTCCCGGCTGTCGGTGCAGATTTCGCCGGGCACTGACGGCAGGGAACGGGAGCGGATTTTGGGGATCGAAAGAGCGGTGTCATCGAGAGCAGGGCCCGGTGCCCCAACGTTATCGTGAAGCCATTGCCTTAACTGAGGAGAAGGTTCGAAGTTCTCTCCCTCGAATCCCCAACCACCGAGGCGGCGTTTCTGTGTGTCCATTTTCCAGATTATAGCTTGAGCACTGGCAGTATTTTTGGTTCTTTCGGTTGCGAGGAGGAATGATGGAAAATGAGTGTCTCGTTTCGCTCATTTTCTTGAGGAACAAAATGCGAAAAACTCAGTCAACCTCGAATTCGCCGGCAGCCGGGGCCTTTGCCAACTCTCCCAGACTGTCGATCGTCTGCCACACCTGCTCCGCGATAAACCGGTGCCCGGATGAGCGAAGGTGGTCGTCGGTCGAAAACCAGTGTTCGGGGCCAAGCTGCGGCGCCAAATCGAGAACCGTAAAGCTCGCGCAACCGGCGGGGTTGGAACGATCCTCCAAACTCTCCTCAAGCAGGCTTGCAAAATACTGGTTATGGCGGTTGTAGGAATTCAACTCGAAAACTATCAGGTGGCGTGACCTGAGGTCGGCCGGTCCACGATTCAGTACCTGCAAAAACAGCTCAACCTGCCGGCGCTGGAAGTCAAGGTCCTCGACGTCGATCGACTCTCTCTCTGGGGCCTGAGGGGCTATTGGTGACAGGGCTGCGAGAGCGTTGGCGAGGCGCCGACCGTAGAAAAGGCTGTAGCGCAGGGGATAGTAGCGCTTGCTTTTCTGGTAGCCGTTCACCATGTTGTTGAACGACTCAGAGTTTTGAACAGAAAACTCTGGGCCCTCTTTGTCAAACAGTCTGTTCTCGAAGATATCGTTGTTGCAAAACTGGATTACAACATATTTGGCCACCGGGTGATCGGCAGCCACGGTCAACCTGTCAACCTCAGCAAGAAGTCGTATCTCGCGAGCGGTTCCAAAGGATGAAACCGCAGCATTCAGCACAGTAAGCCCCGAAAGGCGCTCAAGCTGTGCCGCAATGGTCTCGTGTTGGTCCACTCCCCAGCCCATGGCAAACGAGTCCCCGAGAACAACAATATCCGCCTGGGTCAGTGAACGTTCGTCATCCCGAAGCCCTCGGCTGTTTACCTCATAGCCGGTATCGAACTCGGTGTTGGTGAAGCGGAAGCAACCGGGCTGAAGCGTGTATCCGAGCGTGGGGTCCCAGCGTATGGCCTCAGGCTCGCACTGAACGAAATTCCTGTCGAGCATATATAGCTCTCGTCCGACCTTCCGCAGGATCGGAATCGAGCCCGAAGCCGGGATGTGGCGGGCCATCAACAATAGGCCCTCAAAGGCAACAGCAACGATGATAGCCAGGAAAACGAAATATAATGCTGCTGCACGGGGACGAGGTCGACGAAGGCATATGATGGCTCCAAGTACTCCGATCGCTATCAGTAGACCGACCCCTGGTCGCCACGCGACCAGGCCCAAAGTTGCGGCAATGACAACAATCTCCGTCACCCAGCGGGGAAATGAGCCCATTTTTTTCATCCAGGTCATCCTACTGATGTTGATCATTGTTGTCCAAAAACGGCGCATTGCGGCATTTTTGCCGCAATGCGGTATAATCAAAATATGAAGGATGTCTTGGCCTTCCGTGATCCCCTGCTCTTGACCGCCTTTCACGAGGCGGGGCATGCCGTGATGGCTCATCTGTGCGGTCAGATCGTGACGGCGGTGGAGATCGTTGGCGACGAAGAACTGACAGGCAGTGTCTCCAGCCTGCGTTTTGTCGAGGAGCCTCGGTGGGGTGTGGATAAGACGATTCCATCGGCGGCCATCGAGGCCCGGATCCTCTGCCTGATTGCAGGTATCGCCGCCGAATGTATCGTCACAGGAGATCACGGTTGGCGGGAGCCGGAGGATGATCTGGACGAGGCCGTTCGTCTGGCCTTGCGGGTTGTTGAAACGTGTGACCAGGTTCTGCCCCTTCTGGAGGAGGCCCGGGACCTCGCCATCGACGTGTTGCAGCGCCACTGGGAGGCCGTCGAGGCTCTTGCGGGGAGCCTTCTCATTCACCGATGCCTCTCGGGCGATCAGATGCGGCAGGTCGTTGCCGCCACGCTGGATCCGGAGTGCTTCTCGCCCGATCGGGTGGCATGAGGTGGAGCTGTCGGCTTAGCCTCTTGCAATATTCACCACAGAGACACAGAGAACACAGAGGAGCACAG
>CAYSHZ010000098.1:0-11974 GCA_964430905.1 uncultured Thermoanaerobaculia bacterium
CTTGGGATGGGCCGGACCGAGCAGCTCACTGAAGCCCTCCGTCGCGTGGGCCGCGAGTTTTTCCCCCTCGTCATTCTCCCCAGTCTGGGCATAGATCCTGGAAAGGAGGACCTCCGCCGACAGGGTCTCCTCATCGTTGGGGCCACAGGTCCTTCGTCTCCGCTCGAGAATGTCCTCGGCCAGAACGGCGGCCTCTTCGAATTGCCGCCGGTGGCCCAGCGTGACGGCCAGATCCGACTGCGTTTCCAGGGTCTCCCGGCTGTCCGGGTCAAGAACCTCCCGCCGCCGCTCAAGCACCGACCGCAAGATGTCGGTTGCCTCCTCCAGCCGCCCCTGGTCCCTGGCCAGGCTTCCCAGAAGATGACGAGTTTCCAGGGTCTCGGGCGCATCGGGGCCGAGGATCTCCGATCGAATCGACTGGGCCCGCTCGAAGAGCCGCTCGGCCTCCGGAAATGCCCCAAGTCCCCGATAGGTCCTGCCCAGGGTCATGGAGACCGCCGCCTCCCTCAGGGGTGTCTCGCCAAATGAGGCGGGGAGTCTTTCGGCCGCATCATCGAGGACGTCGATGACCCGGACATCCCGGCCCCGGGCACTGGGATCGGCGCTGGCCAGCATGTCCTCAAGGAAAGAGGCCACAGACTCGGCCTCTGCCTGAGCCTGGCGGGCCACCTCGGCCGAGGCCTCGGCTGCCCTCTGAGCCCTCCGGGCCCGAACGAAACCAACGGTCGACAGAACGGTTGCCACCATCAGAAGACCCACAAAGGCTGCAGCAACGATTCTCTTGACCCGCCTTGCAGGGGCTTCCCTGATCCAGCGCAATCGCTCGGCAACCCCCTCTGCGGACGGCCGGTCGGCCGGATTCAGGGACTTGCAGTCCGTGATCAGGTCTCGAAGATCCCGACCGACACCCTCAACGGGGAGACTCTCACCCCACATCGCCTTGTGATAGAGGGCCACGAGATCCGCGGTGTCCTCCAGCGGCTTGATTCCCGTGAACAATTCCTGGAGCACCAGTCCGAGAGAGTAGATATCCCCCGACGCCGTGACCCTCTCGCCCCGCGCCTGTTCCGGACTCATGTATCTGGGTGTCCCGGGAATCGCTCCTGCCTGCGTCAGCGTCAGGTCACTCCCGGCAAGCCCCTCGATGGCCTTCCCTCTCTCCGCCGCATCCCGAACCAGTCTGGCCCGATCAGGCTCTCCCTGGATGGCTCTGGCCAGACCGAAATCCAAGACCTTGATCCGTCGGTCCTCGGTGACCATGATGTTGGCCGGCTTGAGATCCCGGTGAACGACCATCATCGAATGGGCTACGACCATGGCCCTGACGATCTGCTCCGCAAGAGCCATCGCGTCAAGGGGAACGCCTTCATCCGCTATCAAAGCCTGCAGAGTCTTCCCTTCGACAAGCTCCAGCACCAGAAAGTCCGAATCCTCGCCCTGAACGTACTCATACAGACGACAGATATTCGGATGTTCCAGCTGCGACAAGACCCTGGCCTCCCTGAGGAGACGTGCGCGGGCCGGTCCATCCAGCTTGGCCTCTCCGCGGATTGCCTTCACGGCAACCCTGCGATCGAGCCTGTCGTCGATTCCCAGATAGACCTCGCCGGCGCCACCTTCTCCCAGGCTTTCGACCAGTCGGACCGATCCAACGCGACGGCCGACCATCGACATCAGTCCGGGGTCCGTAAGGAAAGCTGCGTCCTGGGTTGTGTATGACTGCCGTCAGGGCATGGTGTCGCTGAACTCATTCCTTCCTCTCCAGGAATGCTCCACTGAATCCCTCATGGGAAGACCGCCGGCATCCCTCCACAACCCAACGACCCTCAGGATACGATACCCTCCACGCCGTCTCCCTCTCCGGCCTGTCGACATTCGGATGGCGACATCCCGAAGAAGGTCCGAAAACGCCTCGAAAAGTAGAATGGGCTCGAGAAGCCCAGCCTCGATGCCACCTCGTTGACCCTCAGGTCTCCCTTTGCCAGGAGACGCTTGGCCTCCCGCATCTTCATCGCGGTGATCAATTGGCTGGGTGTGCAGTCGAAGACTTCCGCCAACCCTCGTTCGAGTGTCCGAAGAGAAATATAGAGTTCATCGGCCAATTGGGCGGGACGATAACTCTCCTCGAGATGCTGATGAATCCGGAAGATCGCCTGGTCCGAGAGACTGACCGGCCCCTCTCCCGGGCCGGCAACCACACGCTGGATATGACTGGTATATCCGGCCAATACATCATCGGACGGTGTATCGCTGGGGTCTCCCCCGGTCTCCGACCTCTGAGCGATGTCGGCTACCTCAAGGCCTTGGCCGAGGGCGTCGGGGTCCTGCTCCAAGGCCTCAAGCCGGCTCATTAGTTGGCGAAGCTGGCGCTTCTGACGCCGATGAACCGACCAGAAAACACCCAATACGGCCATAAAAAGCACCAGGGAAACAATAATCGGCATCATCGTCTCTTGATAGTAACCCAACCCGGAGGAGGATCGGAATTCAGCGATCCGAATCCCTGTTCGGTTGTGACCCAGGCTTCATTTCCAACCCGCAGCTTCGATCCTGGCCCCAATCACGGCCCTGGCGATACGAAGACTGTCGATGACAGGCCGATAGTGGCTCGTGCAACGTCCGTCGGCGAAACCCAGAACAATGGGAACAGACGCCAGACGGAAGCCCCGACGGGCCGCTCGGACGACAACGGCACTTTCGGCTTCAAAACGGTCCTCCGGAAAGCCGACATCTTCGATCAGTTTTCTTCGATAGATCCTGAAGCCCGTCTGAACATCCAGAACCCTCTGGCCGACCGCTATGGATATCAGTCTCGAAGAAATACCGTTGCTTGCCTTGCGCACGCCGGACATCTCTTCGAAGAGATGGTCACGGCTCCCCAGAACCAAATCCGGTCCCTCGCGCCAGCAGCCGATCAGTTTCCCGATCTCCTCGGGAAGATGCTGGCCGTCGGCATCCAGCGTCACGACACTCTCATACCCCTTGGAAAAGAGATGGCCGAAGGCAAGCCTCAGGGCCGCTCCTTTCCCCCGATTGACAGGATGGGATACAACCTCGGCGCCGGCCATTCGGGCCTGTTCCGCAGTGCCGTCGACAGACCCGTCGTCAACGACGAGGACCGTGGAAACCTGCTGCAGAGTGCGCCTGACGACGTCCCCGATCGACGGTTCTGCGTTATAGGCCGGAATTACGGCGGCAATACCGTTCACGACGTCCCCTCCCCGAACAGGGCCCACCCCGCCGAACCACCCGGCGCACAGACCGTCATCAGAACCGTCTTGGCATGTGGCAATCGGCGCCCGTCATGAGGCACGACAGCCGCCTCGGGATCACGACGGCCGAAACCCGGCGTCGGTCCAAAAACCGCCCCGGCCACCGCTGCTACTGCGCCTCCAAGAAGTGCGCCTCCGTGACTTCCTGCCGTTGCCGAGGGCACAAGAATGGGCGGAAGATCTTCCTGGGCCCAGACCTCACGAATCAACCGGGCCTCAAGGCGATCAGCCTCCGGCAGACCACCCGCCGAACAGACGATCCTGTCGATTCCCTGCGGTGAGACCTGGTGCGCCTCAAGAAACGCAGTCAAGGCCTCGGCTCGTGGTCCGGGCGAGGCGCCCCATCCGCTTCGGGGCGCATTCGGATCAAACGCGCTCCCGGCTCCGATGAAACGTGCTCTGAAAGTTCCCCGCCGCCGATCGACATCTTCCTCGCGCTCGATCAGCACCATCGTGGCGCCTTCACCGCCCAGCCATCCGGTTCCACGAGCATCAAAAGGCCGCCCCACCTCATCACCGTTGTTGTCCGGCTGAGCCAGTGCCCCAATACGATCGAGAATTGCATGCAACAGCGGCGCCATCTCATCAACCGAGCCCACCAGAACCCGATCCGCCTTCCCCGTCCGAATCAAGACCTCCGCATGTTTCAAGGCTGCCGCTACTCCGGTTTGACGCTGGGTGATGGTGGTATTGGCGCCCCGGGCGCCGACCGCCAACGCGATCTGAGCAGCCGGTGCGTTGGCGACCGATTCGGTGAACAGGGCGGGTGACACGGATTGGGGACCCTCGTGGAGGATCTGGCGAAGGATCTTCTCGGAAACCGAAGCCGCCCCGTAGGTTGTCGCCATCACAACTGCTGTCGTCCCCTCTTCGAATCTCGATCCCAGCCCGGCATCATCGAGGGCCATCAATGCCGCACAGACCGCAAATCTCGAAGCCGGACTCATCCTTCGTGCGGCCATGGGTTTCAACCATGTCCCCGCCCGGGCCGAATCGACCAGCAACGCCATTCGAGCCCCATTCTGTCGGTGATAGCCCGAACTGCGATCGACCAGCGCCGGCGCCGGATCAGCCCGGGCCCAAAGACTCACGGCTTCATTCCAGCCCCAGGCTCCGGCCGTTACCAATCCCAGACCACTGATCACCATTCTCAAACGAGACTCCGGATCACCAGGGCGGCGTTGGCCCCACCAAAAGCAAAGTTGGTTGAGATCCACACCTGAGTATCCCGAGGTTGGGGTCGGCTTTCCGCGACCACGAGGTCAATCCCCAGTTCGGGATCGGCGTCATCGGGGCCTGCCGTCGGGAAGACCGTCCCCTGGTTGATGGCCACGACGGTTGCCACGGTTTCGAGAGCTCCGGCTGCACCCAGGATATGTCCCAAGGCACCCTTGGGCGCCGTCACGGGAACCTCCTGCAACCGCCTCCCGAAGAGGCGTCTGAGCGCGGAAGCCTCCGCCTGGTCATTGTGGGGCGTCCCCGTTCCATGGGCGTTGACGGCCGTAACGTCCTGGGTATTCAACCCGGCATCGGCCAGCGCAGCAGTCATGGCGGCCAAGGCGCCATCCCCTTCAGGATGGGGCGCCGTCATATGGTGTGCGTCACAGGAAGCCCCATAGCCGGCCAACTCGGCCAGTGGCTTCAACCCTCGAGCCTCGGCTCTCTCCAGGCCCTCCAAAACAACCATTCCGGCCCCTTCGCCAAGACTTAGACCCTGACGATCCCTTCGAAAAGGACGGCACTGCGCCTCGTCGACCGATCGCAGTGAGTTGAACCCGGAATAGGTCAGAAGACACAACGAATCGGCCCCTCCTGCAACGGCAACATCCACCTCCCCGGACCGGACGGCCTCCATGGCCGCACCCAGGGCCATAGCACCCGAAGCGCACGCCGAGGAAAATCCAATGACCGGCCCGGCGGCGCCAATATCCCGGGCGACTGCGTCCCCGGGACTGTTGAGCTGTTGGGATGCCAACAGATGCAGTGCCGGCCTTCCCGGCCGAACTCCGGACAAACGTCCCACGAATTCCTCGCACTCCGCCATGCCCGCAGTGCTCCCCCCGACAAAGACGCCTGTCCTCACTCCTATTGCGTCCAGATCCGCACCCCTCATTGCCTCACGTGCGGCGGCAATTGCAAAGATATCGGCCCGGGAGAGGTTCTTGAGATCGTCGATCCCAACATCGCCGTCAGGAAGTCCAACCTCGGCCGCAACATGGGTACGCTGATCCCGGGTATCGAAGACCGTCGATTCCCTTATCGCGGACTCGCCCGTTTCAAGTCCACGCCACAGTGCATCGACACCCCAACCAAATCCGCTGACCGCACCAATACCGGTGACGACAACTCTCATGCTTGGGCGCCGGCACTCCCCGTCAGGCTGTCGATGAATTTCGCCATTGCCGAAACCGAAGCAAAAGCCTCGCGGGTTGTCTCCTCACCCTCAATACGGACCGAGAATTCCTTCTCCAGGGCAACGACCAACTCCAACGCGTCGACCGAATCCAATCCAAGCCCTTCGCCGAAGAGGGGCGCCTCGTTGTCGATCATCTCCGGCGTCATGCCCTCAAGATTAAGGCTCTCGATGATCAGCCCCTTGAGCTTCTCCCGAATCACGTTCTGATCGGCCATTCATCCTCCCCAGCTTTCCACCAGGGGCATCGGTCGCCAAACCAATGACCGCCCCCAGCCGGCCAAAGTATACTCGAAACCGCCCCACGGGGTTCGGCCTCCGATACGGACTTCACATGACCAGCGATCCCATTCTCTCCGCATTCGAAGCACTGGCGGCAGCGCATCCCCAGGACACGCTGATGCTGTCCTCGGGGAAGACCGCGTCCATTGCCGATATCGATCGACTGGCCGATGACGTCCAGCGCCGCGCTTCCGAACAGGATGTGCCTGCCGGGGCGATCGTCGGCCTGGCAGCCCCCAACGGCCCTGCCTTCGCCGCGGGCTACCTGGGACTTCGCCGAGCCGGATTCCGCGTCCTCCTGATGGAGGCTCGGACCCCGCTGCCGGAAAGGCAACGGATCCAGCTTAGACTCCAGTGTTCCGGAGTCATTGTTGTGGATACGGGCTGGCCATCCTCGGCCGAAGAGTTCCAGATCAGTCTCGACCCCAAAATCACCCCCCCCGACATCCCTGACGCCATCAGCACCATTCGTCTGACCTCGGGCTCGACCGGCGAAGCACGCGGGATCGGTATCACTTCCCAATCACTCCTGACGGACGATGCCGCCATCAGGTCAACCATGGAGCTCAAGAACGAACGGGCCTTGGCAGCAATTCCTCTGTCCCATGCGTACGGGTTTTCCAGCCTTTTCCTGCCGGCTCTTTCGCAGGGCTGGCCCCTGGTCTTTCCCGACGGTATCAGCCCCTTCGCCGCCATCAGGGCTGCAAATGAGGGGAGGATTACCTTCCTTCCCACCGTTCCTGCCTACCTCGAAGCCCTTCTCAAAATGGAGGCCGTACCGCCTCTCCCCTCAACATTGGCCCGCGTCATTACCGCGGGCGCCCCCTTGCGGCCCGAGACCGCCCACCGATTCCGGGAGGCCTTCGGCCGGCCCGTTCACGTCTTCTACGGTGCCTCGGAAGTCGGTGGAATCTGTTATGACCGCAGAGGCGATGCGGGGGAACGGGGCACGCTGGGAACGCCCCTCGAGGGGGTGACCGTCACCCTGGAGCCACATGAGGAGCTGGAACAGGGACAGGGCATTGTCGAGGTTCACTCGCCCGCGGCAGCCATCGGCTACCTCCCTGAAGATGATGACAGCCTCGGAGGGGGTCGCTTCCTGACCTCGGACATCGGCTCCTTCGTCAGTGACGAACTTCAACTCCTCGGCCGGAAGGACTCTATCGTCAACGTTCGGGGGAAGAAGATCAATCCGAGGGAGATCGAGAAGGTTCTGGAGAACCTCGATGGTATCGGCGATTCAGTCGTCATGGGGATCCGCCACACCTCGTCGATTGAGAACTCCCTCGCTGCCGTCGTTGCCGGCGACAATCTGCCCCCGTTGGAAGATATCCTCGGTTGGTGCCGTCATCATCTGGCACCACACAAGGTTCCCCGCCGAATTCTCAGGGTGCCGGCGCTCCCAAGAACACCCAGGGGCAAGCTCGACCGTGCCCTGGTCCGGAAGTGGCTGGAATCACGGTGACGCCGAAACGCCAACCCCTTCCTGGAATCCTCAAGGGCTCTCTCGCCTGGCATCTCGCCGGTGCCGCCGCACTGGCGGCGGTGCCATCCCGATGGCCCTGGATCGTCGCCGCCATGGTTGCCAATCACTCGGTCATTGCACTGGCAGGCATCATTCCCAGGGCCCAGCTCTTCGGCCCCTGTCAATCTCGGCTGGACGAATACGAGAGCACCGCAAACAGCGTCGCCCTGACCTTTGACGACGGCCCTGACCCCGAGGTGACACCCCAGGTTCTCAAGATCCTCAAGGACCATAACGTCAGCGCTACATTTTTCCCGATCGGCCGAAGAGCCTCGAACCATCCCGAATTGATCAAGGAAATCGCCGAAGAAGGTCATACTCTCGAAAATCACAGCTGGAGTCACTCGACAGGATTTTTCTTCCATTCGCCCCGTCGTCTGGCCGAGGAGATTGACCAAAGCCAGGACCTCCTGGAGCGGCTCTCGGGCCGAAGACCGGTGTATTTTCGGGCACCCGCCGGCATCAGGGGTCCGCTCCTTCAGCCGATGCTCATCGACAGGAAAATCCGACTGGTGGCGTGGAGACGTCGAGGCTTCGATACGACCGACTCGAACCCTGAGCGTGTCTTGAGGAGGCTGACCGCCCGCCTGAAATCCAGGGACATCCTGTTGCTCCACGACGGATCCTCGGCCCGGGATTCCGAGGGACATTCCGTTGTCTTGAAAGCACTGCCCCGTCTCCTCGATGCCCTCAAGGCTCGAGGCCTCAAGCCGACCCCACTTATTTGAGTGCCAGGTACTCGCTGAAGAGTTGGATCTGGCCGGATCGGGTGATTTCCTTGAACCCGGACGCCCTCATGGCCTCAATGATCGTTTCCGGAGGAACACAGTTTTCGATCGTGTCCCAGAAATACTCCATCAAGGTCCGGGCGTTCCGCCCCCTCAGCCGTGCCAGTGCCGGTACGATCCGCCTGAGATACAGGCGCGAAAGGTGGAACATCAAGGTCGAACGAGGCTTCGTGAACTCAAGAACCAACAGGCGGCCGCCCGGGCGCAGGACACGAAAATACTCCCTGAACGTCATCTCGAGATCGGAGACATGACGCAGGGCATAGCCCATCGTCACGGCATCGAACACTCCGGAATCAATGGGAAGCCGCTCAACGAAGGCCTGCGCCAGGGGCGCCGACACGAACTGCCGCCCCTCCCGCAACATGCCAAGGCTGGCATCGAGGCCACAGACCCAGCCATTCTCTCCGACGATCTCCTCGGCCGCCCGGGCCACCTGACAACTCCCCGAGCAAACATCCAGCACACGCATCCCCGAGACCACCCCGGCACGGCGGAGCGCATCCCGCCGGTAGGCCACTCCGGATCCAAGGGACATGACGTTGTTGATCCAGTCGTAATGGACCGCCGTATCGTCGAAGATCCAGTCGACGAAAGACCTGCGGTCTTCCGCCTTTGGATAATATCTCGGAAGCGGAGGATGCGGGGCGATCGGTTCCCCTCTTTGATCCGATATCTCACTGCTCATCCCAGCACCATATCACTCCCCGATTGACGGGAGGGAGGGTTTCTCCTAACCTGTCCTCCGATGGCGAAGAACTACTCTTCTCAAGTCCCAGCCAGTACCGAGTCAGAATCACCAAGCCATATGGCGCCGGTCTGGGCGGTCGATGCCGCCTCTGATGGTACGTCGGAAGGTCCCGATGATGGGGAACGTGAAACCAGCGTCCTTCGGGGTTCCGGTTTCACCCTGGTTTCGACCGGCATCTCAGGTGCACGAGGTATGGACTCGACCCAGTTGAGAACCCAGACCGCCCGAGCCTACGAGACAATTTTCGATTTCATCGGCACACGGCACCTGGTCCGGGTGTGGAATTTCATTCCGGAACTCCTCAATCCTGTCGGAGACATCTCCCAGCGTTACCTGGTTTTCAACGCGGGCAGACACGATGCATTCTCCCGCCACTGGCCCCACCCTGGAGATCTGGCCGCCTCGGTGCCGACTGCATCAGGGGTGGGAACACCCGGAGACGATCTGAAGATCTTTGCCCTCGCATCGGATCGACCGGGGAAGGCTCTGGGAAACCCGAGGCAGGTCGATTCCTTCCGCTACTCGAAACAGTACGGCGATCCGCCACCCTGCTTCGCTCGTGCCACTGTCATTCGCCGGCCTGACGGCGGCAAACGACTTCTGGTGGGAGGCACTGCGTCGGTTCGGGGCGAATCAACAGTCTTCCAGGAGAATCTGGAATACCAGGTTTCGGAGACTTTCAAGAACCTGGCGGCCCTGGTGGCGGTCGGGCTGGATTCTCCCTATCTCGACATCGAGGATCCTGCAAAACAGGCAGATTTTCTGGCTCGTTTCCATCACGTCCGAACCTATTACACCCTGCCCGAAAACCGGGATACGATTGCTTCCAGCGCAGCCAAGGCGTTTCCCAACGCCGATCCCCTGGAACTGACCCAGGCGGAATTATGCCGCGAAGGGCTGCTGGTCGAGATTGAAGGCTGGGCCGACCTCTCGTAGGAGAAACTGAGGCCCGGGTTTCCCGTACAATCTCGTGCCACCCTCTTGGGTATTGGAGGTTGTATGTCTCTCCGCGTTCTTCCCCTCGTTCTGGCCTTTTCCCTGATCGGCGCCGCCGGTGCAGCAGAAACTCCTCCAGAGGTCGAATCCGTCATCGGACGGTTCAGACTCCACGAAGCCGAGGCCCAGGCCAAATCGGCCCAGATGGAACGAGCCCGGGCCAAAGGCCTGATTGCCGGCGATTCGTGGGCGCCGTTACTCGACCCCTCCCCCATTGACGTCACCAACTACGCCATCCGGCTGGTCCTTGATTTCCACCGGGAGGTCGTATCGGGCTCGGTCGAACTGGATTTCACAGCAGTCGAACCCGATATCACCAGTGTTGAGCTGGATGCCTGGTCCGGACTTCGGATTTTGGGCGTCACCCTGCTCCACGATCCGGCATTCGCCTTTGACTCCCCGGTCGAACTCCACTTCGTCCACAGTGGAGACTCCCTTTCGTTTGACCTGCCTCGTCCCCTTGAAAATGGCGAAAGCATGCGGATCTTGATCTCCTATGGGGGCAGGGCCGGCAACGAGGGCAACGGCATCAACTGGGACTACCACGGCAACAGCCAAAGGGTCGCGTGGACGATGGCGGAACCCTTCGGCGCCAGAGTGTGGTGGCCCTGCAACGATCGTCCAGACGACAAGGCCATCGTGGAAATCACCGTGACGGCACCCTCCGAATACACCGTCGCATCCAACGGACTGATGCATGACACCATCGATCAGGGTGACGGGACAACGACCACCACGTGGTCCTCGATCTACCCGGTCGCCTCCTATCTGGTGGTAATGAATGTCGCAGACTATGTCGTCTCCGAAGAAACTTACGTTTCGGGTGACGGCGCAACGATGCCGGTCGCCGTCTTTGCCTTCCCCGAAATTGCAGACCAGGCCCAGGATGATTTGGCCATCACGCCCGACATGATCGGCACCATGGCCGAACACTTCGGCGAATACCCCTTCATCGAGGAGAAGTACGGCAACTGTACCGCCAACTTCGGCGGCGGCATGGAACACCAGACCTTGACGACGATTTCAGCCTCGGCCATCGGCACCAGCTGGATGCCCTGGCTCAACGTCCATGAACTGGGTCACCAGTGGTGGGGAGACTGGGTCACCTGTGCCGACTGGAGAGAACTGTGGCTCAACGAGGGCTTTGCAACGCTGACCGAATGGCTCTGGGCCGAACATCTCGGCCAGTCCACCCTGCAGGACTACCTGGAACGATCCGACCAACTCGGGCTCTTCCTGGGTGCGGTCTATGACAATCCTGTCCCGTTCTCGGGGACGGTCTATGACAAGGGCGCCTGGGTCTTGCGGATGCTCCGCCAACGCCTGGGCGACGAGGACTTCTTCGAAGGTATCACAAACTACCGCCAAGCCTTTCCGGGAGGGGCAGCGACGTCGGAGGACCTCAGGGCCGCGTTCGAGGCTGTCTCCGGCCGCGATCTCGAACAGTTCTTCAGCCAGTGGGTCTACGGTGAGAACCGGCCCCGCTTCCGCTACACCTGGGAGGCTATCGACGGTCCCGCCCTTCGCCTGGTCATCGAACAGATCCAGCAAAACGCCGGTCTCTTCCAGATGCCCCTCGATGTTCGGGTAACGACGGCATCCGGCATCGAGGATCACCAGATTGACCTCAATGCGGTCGCCGAACAGACATTTGACATTCCCCTGGCAGCCCAGGCCACCGACATCGAACTGGACCCCGAACGGTGGAGCCTGTTCCTCGCCGTTGGGCCGAACGACCCTGACCTCGATCTGGGCCCCAACTACCCAGGCCCCTTTGATGCCGGACTGGGAACAACGACGTCTCCCGCAACCCTGATCATTCCCCTGACCAACACCGGGGGGGTGCCGCTGGAGATCACCGCATGGGGTTTCACCTCGGGCGCCTCATCGGACTTCAAGATCACCGCTCCCTCCGATCTGCCCCTGACCGTACAGCCGGGCGCCACC
>CAYSHZ010000099.1:0-11971 GCA_964430905.1 uncultured Thermoanaerobaculia bacterium
TCGACGGCCTTCGATCAGCAAAAAAAAGTAATCGAAATTCAGGGCCCCCGGGGGCGAATTCTCAGCGCCGACGGCTACGTCCTGGCAACATCCTCCCGCCGATGGGCTCTCCAGATTGATCAGCACCACCTGGAGTACCCTGAATTGTTCGCCGCCGCCGCCGCGCCCCTGCTCGGAGAAACGGCAGAGAGCATCAGCCTCAAGCTCAAAACCGGACCCCGCTACCTGTGGTTGGCCAAGGGGTTGGACCACGACGTCGCCAAAGATATTCAGAAGCTCGACCGAGGCGCCATCGTCGTCGTCCGCCACTGGGACCGGGTCTATCCATTGGGCCGGACCGCAGCACCGGTTGTCGGCTTTGTCGGCCGGGAAGAGCTGCGACTTGAGGGTCGTGCCGGGCTTGAAAATTACTACGAAGACCTCCTCGTCGGCGAGCCCGACCGCTGCCTCTTCGTCAAGGATGCCCACGGTCGACAGCTCCAACTGGGGCGAATCCAGCGGGGTCGCGCCGGATACGATCTTGAACTGACCCTGGACGCCACGCTCCAGCATGCGGCAGAAACCGAACTGCAGACCATGATGCTATCGGTCGGTGCCGAACGAGGCTCGGTGGTCGTCCTGGAAGCCCATACCGGGAACCTCCTGGCCCTGGCATCCGCGCCTTTTTCCAAAAGACCCTCTGCGGGCGTTGAATACGACGGTGACTGTTGGTGCCTTCGGCCGGTGCAATCGGCCATCGAACCGGGATCAACGATCAAACCATTTGTCGCGGCCGCGGGCCTAGCCTCAGGCACCGTCAAACCGGATGACCTCTTCGACTGCAGGGAACGCGGCATCCATGTGGGCCGCACCTGGATTCGAGACCACGCCGATCCCGACATCTACTCCCTGGAGGAAGTGATCGTCCATTCCTCAAATACGGGAATCATCAAGGTCGCCGAGCGTCTCGACAGGGTGTTCCTGTGGACAACCCTCGATGCGCTGGGCTTTGGCCGCCGACCCGACCTGGGATTCCCCTCCGAAACTTCGGGGCTCCTGTGGCCGGTCAAACGCTGGTCAAAGATGAGTCCTTCGGGTCTGGCTCTCGGTCAGGAGATGACCGCAAGCCCCCTGCAACTCGCCCTGGCCTATGCAACGATTGCCAACGGCGGATGGTTGCCCGAACCCCGTCTGGTAGACCGAATGCGGGGACGCGCCGACTCGGCGCGAGATCGGACCCGGCCCCGAACCAGAGTGATGGACCGGCCAATGGCGGACCGGGTGGCCTCGATGCTGGAACGGGTCGTTCTCGAGGGCACCGGAACCAAGGCACAGGTACTGGGCTACCGTGCCGCCGGCAAGACCGGAACCGCCCAGATGTCAGTCAACGGAACCTTCGACGACAACCACCACACCGCCTGGTTTGCGGGGTTCCTCCCTCTTCCGGATCCACGATGGGTCATCGTCGTCGCCATCGAGGATCCCACCAAAACCTACTGGGCATCCTCGGTTGCCGCCCCCGTATTTGCTCGAGTGGCAGAGGCGACCGTTCGTATGGCCGACCTCCCTCCCTCCTTCGTTCCACCTCCTGATCACGGGGATGATGTATGAAACGCCATACGTCATCTCCGTTCGATCCGGCTCTGAGGAGGTCATCGTGCACATGACCGCTTCAGAGATTGCCTCGATGGTCGGAGGCATGGTCCGGGGATCCGGCGATGTCACCGTCAGCGGCGCCGAGGTCGACTCGCGTCTGGTGTCAGAGGGTGATCTCTTCATCGCCCTGCCCGGCGAACGCGTCGATGGTCATACCTTCGTTTCTACCGCCCTGATACGGGCTTCGGCCGCCCTGGTCCGAACCGATATGGAGTTGCCCCCGGTACCCTCAGATCGAGCCCTGATCGAAGTCGACGATCCTTTGGCCGCCTATCACCACCTGGCAACCGTCGATTGCAGCCGCCGCTCATGGCAGGTTGCTGCTGTGACCGGATCGGTCGGCAAGACAACCACAAAGGATTTCCTGGCGGACATTCTCGGCGGACACCGGATGACCGGTCGAACCCAGGGCAATCGGAATTCCACGCTCGGATTGCCGGCTCAAATCCTGTCGGCCGCCGAAGATACCGAGGTCTTCGTCGCCGAAGCCGGAATGAGCCAACCCGGCGAACTGGACATCCTCGGCAACATCCTCCAACCCGATGTCGTGCTCTACACGCGCATCGCTCCGGCCCATACCGAATTTTTCGATTCAATGGATGGAATTGTTGAGGCCAAGGCCGAATTGCTGTCTCACCTGAGTCCCACAGGGATCCTGGTGATCAATCAGGACGATTCCAGACAGTCAGGTTTTGGCGATCGGACCGATGCCGAGGTCGTCGGCTACGGTACCCGGGAATCGGTGGCAAGAATCGAGGATCTCGAAGATCTTGGTCTCGAAGGGAGCCGAGGCACCCTGATCCTACGCTCCGGCACGGCGTCGTTCTTGCTCCGCATCCCAGGGCTCCACCAGGCCGAGAATTTCCTCGCTGCGGCTGCGGCTGCCGAAGCCCTCGGACTTCAGGTTGGCGATATCGCCGGCCATGCGGAGGAATTGACGGCGGCGGCACATCGAGGCGTCGTCCTTCACCTCCATGGGGATATCACGGTTGTCGACGATTCCTACAACGCCTCACCGACGGCGATGGAACGGGCACTTGAGATGCTGGCCGTCTCGCCCGGACGCAGGATCGCAGTCCTTGGCGAAATGCTGGAACTCGGACCGGCCGCAGCGACGGCTCACCGTGAGATTGGGCGCCTTGCCGCCGACACCTGTGACATCCTCCTCGCGGTCGGCCCCGACACTTCGGCAGCCCTGGTCGAGGGCGCCCTTGAGGCCGGTCTCCCCGCTGACCGAATCCACCGGGCGGACCTCTCGTCCGATGCACTACCAATTCTTGAACACCTTTTGAAACCGGGAGATACGATCCTTGTCAAGGGTTCCCGAGGAATCGCTCTGGATCGCGTCGTCTCGATCCTGGCCGAAGGGAGGAGCTGATGCTGTACTGGCTCCTCTATCCCTTGAGGGAATACCTGATCGGCTTCAACGTCTTCAGGTACATCACCTTCCGAACCGGACTGGCCCTGGCCACCGCCTTCTTCCTCAGCCTGACGGTCGGGCCGTGGCTCCTGGAGAAGCTGCGATCTCTCCAGGTTCGCCAATCCATCCGTGAGGAAGGCCCAAGCCATCACCAGGTCAAGGCCGGGACCCCGACCATGGGCGGAGTCCTGATCGTTGGTGCCTTCACCGTGTCAACTCTTCTGTGGGCCGACCTTGGAAACGGCTACGTGTGGACCGTTCTCGGAGTCACCTTTGCCTTCGGCGCCATCGGATTCGCCGACGACTTCATCAAGGTCCGCCTGGGAAGGAACCTCGGCCTGACGACCCGGCAGAAACTGGGCCTGCAGATACTGGTTGGCCTCGGCGGAGCCCTGGCCGCGCGAACGGTCGCCGAACCGGCAGCTCATGCCGGCGCTCTGGCCCTGCCGTTCGTCAAGGAACTCCTGGTTCCCATGGGTCTGCTCTACCTGCCCTTCGTTACCCTGGTTCTGATCGGAACGTCCAACGCGGTCAACCTGACCGACGGTCTCGACGGGTTGGCCGTCGGCGCAGTCGCAATTGCCGCGACGACCTACACCCTCTTCCTCTACGTTGCAGGCCACATCCACATCGCCGAGTACCTCCGGATCGTCCACGTCTCCGAAGCCGGCGAAGTCGCCGTCTTCACCGGGGCGATGGTGGGTGCGGCGATGGGATTCCTCTGGTTCAACTGCCATCCCGCCCAGGTCTTTATGGGTGACGTCGGATCACTGGCTCTCGGCGGAGGTCTGGGTATCGTTGCCGTTGTCGCGAAGCAGGAAATCCTCCTGGTCATCGTCGGTGGGCTTTTCGTCCTCGAGGCTCTGTCGGTCATGATCCAGGTCGGATCCTATAAGCTCCGCGGCAAAAGGGTCTTTCGTATGGCGCCCCTCCACCATCACTTCGAACTCCTGGGCTGGAGCGAAACCCAGGTCGTCGTTCGTTTCTGGATCATCGCACTGGTCTTCGCCCTTGCCGGCCTGGCCACCCTGAAGTTGAGATGAGAATGACGGAATTTCACTCCCGCGTTGTCATTATCGGCCTCGGAACTTCGGGGCTCGCAGCGGCCCGGCTTGCGGCCGCCGACGGCGCACGGGTTCTGATCACCGACCAACGTTCAGAGGAATCCATTCAGGAGATGGTCAACGAGCTGCCCCCTGGAACGCAAATGACCCTCGGCGCCCACCCCCCGTCTCTGCGCGCCGACACCGAGACCGTCATTCTTTCGCCCGGAGTCCCCCTTGATCTGCCCCTGGTTCTTGAAGCCCGGCGCCGAGGTCTCCTGGTGCTGTCCGAAGTGGAATTTGCCTGGCGACACCGGCCCTCGGCCCCGATGGTCGCCGTCACCGGATCCAACGGCAAGAGCACGGTCACAACCCTGGTGGCCCAGATGATGCAAACGGCAGGGATGAGCACGGTCGCCGGCGGAAACCTGGGACCACCGGCGTCCGAGTTGATCCTGGATGATCTGTGGCAGTCATGGGTATTGGAAATCTCGAGTTTTCAGTCCGAGGCGTTGATCGACTTCAGACCACGGGTCGGCATCTTCCTCAACCTCAGCCAGGACCACGTGGAACGCCACCCTGACATGGCCCAGTATGCCCAGGCCAAGGAGACCCTCTTCGCTCGGCAGCAACCGTCGGATGCGGCAATCCTCAATCTTGACGACGATATCGTCGCCGCCACTCCAACTGCGGCCCGAAAACTCTTCTTCTCAACCTCCTCTCCGGCCGATGCTTCGCTGATCGGCGATCGTCTCCAAATTGGGAACGAACTCCTGGTACAAAGCGGAGAGTTGCAGCTGTCCGGACGCCACAACATCGCCAACGCCCTGGCCGCGTCTCTGGCCGCACAGGAAATGGGAGTTCCTCTCGACGCCATTCAAACAACCCTGAGACGATTCACCGGCCTGCCGCATCGCCATCGACTCGTCCATGAAGGGAACGGCGTCCGGTGGATCGACGATTCCAAGGCTACCAACGTCGGTGCCACGATCGCCGCCCTCGACGGATATCCGGCCCGATCGGTCCACCTGATTCTCGGTGGTCTGGGCAAGGGACAGGATTTCTCTCTGTTGGCCGACCCGGTCAGCCACACAGCGGCTGCCGTCTACCTGATCGGCGAGGATGCTCCCCTGATCAGGCGTGCACTGGGAGACGTCACGTCCATCAAGGACTGCGAGACCCTGGAGCGGGCGGTTGAAGAGGCCAGGAACCAGGCCCTTCCGGGGCAGTTTATTCTCCTGGCGCCGGCCTGTGCGTCCTTTGACCAGTTCCCAAACTACGGCGAACGCGGCGAGGCCTTTGAGCGTCTTGCGACAGACGGGGCATCGTCATGCCGATAACCCAGCACTTCGACCGCCTCCTCTTCGGCGCCACCATCACCCTGACGGCGGTTGGGCTGGCTGTGATGGGTTCGGCCTCCTGGGTCCTGGCCACCGAGCGCTACAGCCGACCTGCCTCCTACTTCGTTACCTGGCAGGGAGCAACGGCTGCAGTCGGTCTGGTGCTGATGTTGATCGTCATGCACCTCAAGACCGAGGTCATCCTCAAACCCCGGGTCGCCGGCTCCTTCCTGGCCTTCAGCTGGCTGCTTCTTGCCGGCGCCTACCTCCAGCCAACAATCAACGCGACCCACCGTTGGATCAGTCTCGGAGGAATCTCGGTCCAGCCTTCGGTCGTCGCCAGACTGGCCCTGATTCTCCTGACAGCCGTCCTCCTGGCCAAGGCTCGCGAAAACGACTGGGACTGGAAGAGCCTTGGCCTTCTGGTCGGCACCTCTTCGATCACGGCAGTGCTGGTCCTGGCTGAGCCGGATTTGGGATCAGCGGCGCTGATCGTCGCCACAATCGGCACCATGACCTTTGTCGCCGGAATGCCTCTTCGACTTCTGGCCATCCCGGGCATCTCGGTCGTCGTCGTTGCGATCGGGGCAATCCTGACGTCTCCCTTCCGGCTCGCCCGGATCAAGGCTTTCCTCGGCGCAGGAGCATCGGCCGCCGGCTACCAGAGCCGACAGAGTCTGATCGCCATCGGGAGCGGAGGCCTCATGGGTCGCGGCTACGGGTCGGGCCTTCAGAAGCTCTTCTTCCTGCCCGAGCCTCATACCGACTTCGTCTTCGCAAGTACCGCCGAAGAACTGGGCCTGATCGGCATCATAGGCCTGGTCATCATGGCCGGAGTGATCACCTGGCGCGGCCTGCAGATCTCGTGGCGTCAGCCGGCTTCGGCCCGTGCTCTCCTGGCCTTTGGTCTGACCATTACCTTTGCGACACAGGCCATCCTTCACATGGTCGTATGCCTCCGTCTCCTGCCGCCCAAGGGAATCCCATTCCCCCTGGTCAGTTACGGCAAGACCGACCTCCTCATCACCATGATCTCCATGGGTCTCCTGCTCAACCTCTCTCGGGAGTTGAGGCAATGAACCGCCGGGTACTGATCGCGGGAGGCGGCACCGGGGGACATATATTCCCCGGTCTGGCCATTGCCGAAGCTCTGGCGGCACGATCGGTCGATGTCCATTGGCTGGGCGCCCGACGAGGACTCGAAAGCCGTCTGGTCACCGAGCGAAAAATACCCTTGACCCTGTTGGATATCGAAGGCATCAATTCGCGCTCTCTCTCCGCCGGGCTGCGGGCCATGGCCCAGCTGCCGAGAGCACTGTCTGAAGGTGTCAGGTTGGCCCTCGATTTCCGCCCGATGGCCGTCCTCGGAGTCGGTGGCTACGCGTCAGCCTCCGGGATTATGGCTGCCGGGCTCCTGGGAATTCCCTGGATCCTCCAAGAACAGAATTCCGTTCCCGGCTGGACCAATAGGACACTGGCGCCCTGGGCGGATCTGGTGTGCTGTGGCTTTGAAGACGCTCTCGTCCACTTCCCATCGATGCCGGCGGTGTGGACCGGCAACCCCGTTCGGCCGGACTTCTTCGACGTACCCCCTGCCACCCCGGAGGGGAAACCGCGCATCTTGATCCTCGGCGGCAGCCAGGGATCACTGTTTCTCAACCGCACACTGCCCCGGGCCCTGGCCCTTCTCCGGGATCAGGGCCAGGAGGTCTCGATTCGCCACCAGTCGGGTTCCCGCTGGCTCGAGGTCGTCCGGACCGCCTACTCCGACCTGGGGCTCGAAGCGACGGTTGAGACCTTCCTCGCCCAGCCGTGGGAGGCACTGGAGTGGGCAGACCTGGTAATCGCCCGGTCGGGCGCCCTGACCATCTCCGAACTGGCAGCAGCCGGCAGAGCCTCGGTCCTGATCCCCTTCGCGGCTGCCGCAGGCAATCACCAGGAATTCAACGCCTGGTCCCTCAAGGGTGCCGGCGGTGCTGATGTCCTGTTGGAAAACGAGGCCGAATTCGAAAGAGTCGCCCTGGTCCTGAGACGACTCCTGGATGATCCGGAACGTCTGGCCGCCATGGGCCGCGCAGCCCGTGCAGTCGCCCGCCCTGGCGCCGCCGATGTAATTGCCGATCTCCTGCTCAGCGTGGGAGGTGTCCTGTGAGGCCGCTCTGGGGCAACGCCCGCCACATTCACTTCGTCGGCATCGGCGGCGTCGGAATGTGCGCCCTGGCCGAGGTCCTTCTCGACGACGGCCTCGTCATCAGCGGATGTGATGCCACCGAGAGCGACCGAACCCGGCATCTGAGCGCACGAGGCGCAACGGTCGAGATCGGCCACGATCCCTCTCACGTCCAGGGAGTCGACGTCCTTGTCGTCAGCGCCGCCATCCCTGCCGAACATCTGGAACTCCAGGCGGCCGCCGCTCTCGGCCTGCCGGTCATCAGGCGGGCAACACTGGTTGCCGAGGTCATCAGGGGTCTCAAGAGCGTTGCCGTGGCGGGTACTCATGGGAAGACGACCACGACGGCCCTCTTGACTCACCTACTGGACCAGGCCGGCGCAAACCCAACCGCAGTTGTGGGGGGGCTGGTCCGGGGGCTCAATGGTTATGGCAGACGCGGCACGAGCGACATCGCCGTCTGCGAGGCCGACGAGTTTGATCAGGCCTTTCTGGAACTCCATCCCCTGATGGCCGTCATCACCAATGTTGAAACCGACCATCTCGACTGTTACCAATCCACTGAAGATCTCAGGGCCGCGTTTTCCGAGTTTGCCGCACGACCCCCCTTTCACGGCTCGGTTCTGATCTGCGGCGACGATCCGGGCGCTTCCTCACTGGCCCGGAGTGCCCGGGCTCACGTCATCACCTACGGTCTCGAACCAGGCAACGACCTCAGAGCCGGCAACATCCGAATAGAGGGTCTGCGTTCTCTCTTCGACGTCGAGAAGAACGGTCAAGCTCTGGGCGAGGTCACTCTGAGCCTGACCGGAGACCACAATGTCCAGAATGCCCTGGGCGCCCTGGGCGCAGCCATGGAACTGGGATTTGATTTCCAAAGCCTGGCCAAAGGCTGTTCCGACTTTGCCGGAGTGGGACGTCGATTCGAGTTTCTCGGCGAAAGACGGGGTGTGACCGTCATTGACGACTATGCCCACCATCCAACCGAGATTTCGGCCGCCCTTACAGCCGCCCGGAAGGCTTTCCCCCATCGCCGAATTGTCGCCGTTTTCCAACCACATCTCTTCAGCCGAACACGGGATTTTGCCGATGACTTCGGGCAAACACTTTCAACTGCTTCTCTCGCTATTATTCTCCCGATCTTCCCTGCACGGGAAGAACCGATTCCCGGCATCAGTCATCGGTTGATCCTTCAAGCGATCCCCAATGCGATCGACGGCAAGAGTATCGACGATGTCGGACCCATCCTGGACCGGGAATTGAAAGCAGGTGACGTCCTGATGACGATGGGCGCCGGCGACGTCGATCGCGTGGCATCCGCCTGGATGAGGAGGAACGATGGCTGAGAATTACACCTTCCTCCCAGCCAACCTCCGCCCTGCCCCCCAGGCCCCCCGACCACGGGTCCGGCGTCCAATGAAGGCCTGGCTCAAGATCAGCGCCGTCACGGTGATCTGCGTGGGAACCGGATTGCCCTTCGCACTCTGGAACCTCAAAAGTGTCGAAGTCACCGGATGCGAAGGTCTTCCGGATTCGGAGACCCTCAACTTGAAAAACCTCTCAGGAAGTTGGATCCCCGCTGTCGACCTGTCGAGGGTCCGGGAGAACGTCGAGCGCTGGCCGGGGGTCGAAGGAGTGTCCGTTGAGCTCAAACTCCCCGCAACACTTCTCGTTAGAGCCCTTCCGGACACGATCTGCGCATCTGTTCCCATCGGCGCCGCCTGGCGAGGCGTTACCTGTGACGGCGCCTTGAGCCACCGACTGACCCAACCGCACCGTCCCGTCCTCGAGGGGTTTGACCTCAACAGGGTTGAACTCCGCCTGGCGCTGGCTACAGGCGCCAGACTCTGTGACGGCACCAACGGTCTCCTGCTTGGAGTTCGAAAAATCACACCGTCAGATTTCGAGATCACAATAGGAGGCGTCAGACCAGAAGCATCCTCCATCATCAAGGTTCTGCCCCGGGGAAGCTCTTCGGAACAGTGGTGGCGCCAGGCTGCCGCCAGTGGCCGGGTCCCTGCATGGGCCGACCTTCGTTGTGACCACCACGTCGTCGTCAGGAGAGCCGGATGAGCGACGATCGTCCTCTGGTCGGCATCGACGTCGGATCATCGACGGTCAAGGTGGTCGTTGCGGTTCCGGAACCTCATCGGCTGGTCATCAAGGGTTGCGGCGAAGCTCGCCATGATGGCGCTCGCAAAGGAACCATCGCCAGCCTCGAGGAGGTGACGGAAGCTGTCAGAATTGCGGCCGAAGAAGCCGAGGTCATGGCATCAATTCCAGTAACACACGCGGCAGTCGCGCTCGGCGGCGCCCACATACTCGGTAAAACCGCCTGTGCCTCCGCGCCGATTTCCGGCCGCAACCACCTGGTCAGCGGCGATGATGTTTCCCTGGCACTGTCTCGCTGTGCCGACGTGATGATCCCCGAAGACTACAAGGTCCTGGATATCATCCCCTGCCGTTATGCACTGGACGGTCAACCGGGAATTGAGAACCCGGAAGGTATGGCGGGAAACAAGCTGGAGGCCTCGGCCTATGTCCTCTTTACCCCGCGCGCCCACGCGGACTCCCTGGAGCAAACGATCAATCAGGCCTCCGTGGCGGTCACCGGAATCCTGTATGAACCTCTGGCCGCCGCCGAGGCCGTCCTGTCCAATGACGAAAAAGAACTGGGTTGCATGCTGATTGACATCGGCCACGCGACCTCCGAATGGATCGTCTGGAGCGAGGGGGTCGTTCTCGCCAGCGGCACCTCACCCATCGGCGGCCGCCACTTCGTTGCGGACGTCGCCACCGTCATGAAGACCGATACCGCCGGCGCTGAGTTGATCAAGCGTTCCGTCGGCGTCTCCCTGGAACGGCCCGACCTCGACCTGCTGGGCATCGAAGTCCCGACCCTGGGCGGTCACGGCAACCAAATTGTCGACGGTCGGATGGCGGCGCAGATCCTGTACGAGCGAGCACACGAACTTTTTGTCGACATTGCCCGGTGCCTCTCCGACATGAATTTGGACCGCACTCCGCGGGCCGGAATCATTCTGACAGGAGGCGGCGCTCGGCTTGAGGGCATGGAAGGTGTTGCTGAAACAATCTTTGCCCACCATGCCCGAAGAGGCAACCCGCGAGATCTTGCAGGCGAGGTTGAGCCCGTCGCCGGACCCGAATGGGCCGTCGCATGCGGACTGATTCGGCTAATTCACCAAAGAAATCAAAAACCCTATATACGAAAACAGGCGGAGAGCGGTATATTCAATCGACTGCGAAATGCTCTCGGTGGAATTTTCGAACTTGGAGGTGGAAATGATCTATATTGACGACATGGCGACCGAATCACGGGATCAAACCGAGAGCGAATTGATCAGCGATATCGACGCCCCGAACATCCTGCTGGATGAGAGACCGGATCCCGCACGGATCAAGGTCTTCGGGGTCGGCGGAGGCGGATGCAACTCCGTCAATCGCATGATCGAGGTCGGACTCAACGGCATCGAGTTCATCGCTGCCAACACCGACGCCCAGGCCCTGGACAACAGTCAGGCAGCCATCAAGCTCCAGCTGGGGCTTGAAGCAACCCGCGGACTGGGCGCCGGCGCCAATCCCGAAGTCGGCCGCCAGGCTGCCATCGAGGCCGATCGCAGGATCTTCGATCTCCTCGACGGTTCCGACATGGTCTTCATTACGGCAGGGATGGGTGGCGGTACCGGTACCGGCGCGGCCCCCATCATCGCGCAGATGGCCCAGGAAGTCGGCGCTCTGACTGTCGCCGTTGTCACCAAGCCTTTCGGCTTCGAGGGAAAGAGACGATCCCAGCAGGCCGAACAGGGCATCGACGAGCTGGCCAAGCACGTCGATACCCTGATCACGATTCCCAACGACCGCCTTCTCAAGTTCGTCGAGCGCAATACCGCCTTCACCGAGGCCATGGCCATTGCCGATGATGTACTTCGGCAGGCCGTCCAGGGAATCGCCGACATCATCACCATTCCAGGCCTGATCAACAGGGATTTCGCCGACGTGCGGACCGTCATGAAGGATATGGGCCACGCCATCATGGGCATCGGCACCTCTTCCGGCGAGCATCGGGCGGTCGAGGCGGCGCAGCAAGCGATTGCCTCGCCTCTCCTTGAGGAAACCTCGATCGAGGGTGCGCGCGGACTCCTGATCAACATCACCGGAGGAACCGACGTCGCCCTCAGCGAGATCAATGATGCCTCCGACATCATCACCCAGGGCATCGACCCCGACGCACAGGTCCTCTTCGGCGCTGTCATTGATGAGAGCCTTGGAGATTCTCTCCAGGTCACTGTCATTGCCACCGGCTTCAACCAGGCGCAGGAAGGCGGCCAGATCCCGGTAGGCG
>CAYSHZ010000100.1:0-11837 GCA_964430905.1 uncultured Thermoanaerobaculia bacterium
TATTTTGAAGATTCGGACAGGAGTACGCGGCGACGAAGCCGTATGACCTGACCCTCACCCGTGCGGGCCCCGGTCAGAACCGGGGTCCGCATGTCTCAATTGGAGAGATCTTACTGAGAACTGGAGAATCCGATCATCCCCGGATGAGATCATCAAGGAGTTACGGTCCTTGTCTGGTCCGGTGGACTGATTGACTCAGCCGCGAGGCGCTCGAACGGCTCTGACGATGTACCTCTTGGGTGCGCTGCCGACATAATAGAAGGGGTAACAGGTCACCAGGGTGATGACGTCTTCTTCATCCTGACGGAGAACATCAACGTTTTCCGGGAGGACAATTTTGATGTCCTCGACGACGTAGGTCTCATCTCCGCCGATCATCTGGAGCTCAATCTCGTCGCCGGGGCCGATATCCTTGAGTTTGCGGAAAAAGCCGTCCCGGTGGCCGGCAATTCCGACATTTCCGGATTGACCCACTTGTGGCGTACCAACGATGTGTCCCAGACCCCGATTGAGGATCAAATCACTGGTGCCCTCGTACACCGGAACAACAAGGCCGATCTTGGGGATACGCATCAGTGCAAGCGGGAGGCCGGTATCGACCTCAAGGCTTTCCTTATACTCTTCCAACCGTCCCTTCGCCCACAACTCGGTATCGACCTTGGCGTCCGCTTGGGCCAACTGTTCGGCTGATACCGGGGGTTGAGGTGTTGCAGTCGGCAGGGGAGAGGGTGTTGGCTGCGCGGCCGCATGGGCCTTCTCAAACCTCGAGATATCCCGGCGGCTCAGAAAGGCGCCCCGGGCCCAACCAAAGAGGGCAATGGCCAAGAGAATCAACCCGGCAATCCACAGAATTCGTTCGAGAATCTTCATGCCTTCAATTGAACTACAGATCCATCCCCAATATTCCCAGTCTACAGGAGAGAGAGAATGAGTCCGTCTGCGATAAAATGGCCACGCTCAAATGAGGGAGGGCGGAAGAATGAGTCATATTGTCAAGCAAATTCAGTACCTGGGCATCCTGTTTCTTGCCATGGGTTTGGTGGGGGCGTGTGGAAACCAAGCGCCCGCGGGAACAGAACCGGACGATGCCGGTGGTGCGCCTACCACCACGACCCCGACCCGGGCCGAAGTGATGAATGCGACATTGTCGGGAATCTATGAAGAACCGATCACACTGGTCGAGGGCGAGTACGAGGGTGAACCCTTCGATCCCGAGGGCGCATCACGGCCAACCGTTCATCTGATCACCGAGTTGATGCCTGCGGGCGACCTCGACGGGGATGGAGTCGACGAGGTCATTGCCTTGGTCGAAGAGAACTCCGGAGGAACCGGTCACTTCCTCTACATCGTGCCCCTGGCCACAGTTGATGGCGTTGTTCAGCAACTCGGTGTGGCTGAAGTGGGAGATCGCGTCAAGATTCGCTCGATCGGTATTGAGGATCATTCGATCGTCATGGAAACGATTGAGGCTGGACCGGACGATGCCGCGTGTTGTCCAACCCTGAAGAAGAAGCGAACTTGGACGGTGACCAACGGCGCCCTGTCCGAGATGGAGGCTCAGGTCGAGGGGACGGTCTCCCTGCAGGATCTGGAAGGTCCCGAATGGGTTCTCGTGGCTTTCAATCCCGGAGAACCGGCGCCGGAGACTCCAGAGGTCACATTCAAACTGAATCTCGAAGAAATGAAGATCAGTGGTTCCAGTGGGTGCAACGGCTTTGTCGGGACGGTTGAGGATACGGATCCCGGCCAGATGACCATTGGACCCTTGGCCGGAACCCGGAAGATGTGTCCTCCGGATCAGATGGACGTCGAAACGCGATTTCTCAAGGCGTTTGACGGAGCAACCGGCTATGGATTCTTCCTGGGACAGATGGCTATTCAGTATGAGGATGGAGATGATTTCGGCATGCTTTTGTTCAGAGAACGGAAGGTGGAAGCCGACTCCTGATTCTCGAATCGACCGGCCTCACTGACTCCTGGCCGAATCATGGTTCCGTCTGTGGTTTTCGGGTTATCATCTCCGGATGAGACTGCCAGATTTTTCGTGTATTCGGTTGCGTCCCCCCGCTGTGAAACAGAGAGTCGGGCCGAGACATTCGGTATTCGTCGGTGTGGCTCTCACGGCAATGATGGTGTTTGCCGTGGTCCCACCGGCCCTGGGTCAGGGCCTGACCTTTGAGGAGGCATGGGGCCGTGTCGAGCAGAGCCACGAGGGGATCAGGGCCGAGCGCCAGGCTTTGGAGAGGGTCAGGAATACGAGGGAGGCGGCCAAGGCTCTCAAGAGGCCCAGCATCAAGCTCAATGCCTCCTATACCCATCTCAGCGATCCCATCCAGCTCAACATCCTCGATCTTGAGCCCCTGGCATCCCTCGGTGACTCGCAGTTGGGCCAGATCCTGGCGGAGCTTCTGGAAGGTATTGGGATTTCTCCGGGTGATGTCAACCGGGCCTTTACCACTGATTTCACTGAGCAGGACGTGCTCTTCAGCAATCTGATGGCCCTGTGGCCGATCTACGCCGGCGGCCGGGTTGATGCCGCCCAGGAGATCCGCGAGGCCCAGGTGCGGGAGGCCGAACAGAGGGTCGATCTCAAGGTCCGGACGACCTTCGATGATACGGCGAAGTACTACTTCGGTGTTGTCCTGGCTCAGAAGGTCATCGAGACCCGGAAGATGGCGGAAGCGGCCCTCGACCGTCATCTGGATCATGCCGTCAAGTTGGAGGAACAGGGACAGATTGCCAGGGTCGAGCGTCTCTCGGCCCAGGTCACACGCGATCGGGCGGCCGTCGCGACGCGGAAGGCCGAGGATGATCTGGAAATTGCCCGTCTGGCCCTGGGCAGTCTGCTCGGGGAGGAGGAGGGTTTCCATCCCATCAGTCCACTGTTCGTTAACGCCGATCTGCCCCCGGCCGAGGATTTCATTGAACACACCCTGGAAACTTTTCCTGGCCTCAAGATCCTCTCCGCACGGGCGGAGCAGGCTGACGGCCTGATCGAGGTTGAGAGTGGCGCCCGTCTGCCAGAGGTCTTTGTCTTCGGCAATGTCATTGCATACAAGGACAACAGTCTGGCATCGGAGATGATGCCCGACTGGGCCGTCGGTCTGGGTCTCAGTTTTGACCTCCTGGACAGAACGGGACAGAACGACAAGATCGAGGCGGCCAGGAGCGCGATCCTCCAGGTCCAGCATCTGGACCGGCAGGCGCGCAGAGACCTCCGGGTCCTGGTGGAGAAAACCTGGCAGGAGGCCGTTCAGGCCCGCAATGAATTCAACGGCCTTGAGTCCAGCCTTGCCTTGGCCGAAGAAAACATCGAGCTGCGCGAGAAGGCATTTGCCCAGGGCTTCTCGACCTCCCTCGAGGTCGTCGATGCCCAGCTCTTCGTCACCGCCGTCAGGACCCAGCGGATGGCCGCAGCCTACAACTATGTCAATGCCCTGGCGCGTCTGCTCTCCCTGTCTGGACAACGGGAAAAGATGGCGCAGTACCAAATCAGTGGAGTCGAGGTGACGCCATGAAGATTCTCAAAACCATTCTTGCCCTGATCGTCGTCGTCATTGTCGTCGTTTGGCTGGGTGTTCATTTCTACAGGGCCTATCAGCCCCCGGCGCCACGGCTTCAGGGTCAGATCGAGGCCCGGGAATACAGCGTGTCGTCCAAGGTTCCCGGGCGAATTGCGCGTGTCCTGGTCCACCGGGGCGATCTGGTGACGGCCCAACAGACGATTTTCACACTGACTAGCCCCGAGATCGATGCCAAACTCGAGCAGGCCGAGGCCGGAAAGGCCGCCGCCGGCGCCCTGTCCCGGCAGGCGGAAAACGGTGCCCGGCCGCAGGAGGTTCGCGCCGCCAGGGAACAGTGGCTCAAGGCCACCGCCGCGGCGGAGCTGATGGAGAAGACCTTTGTCCGGATTGAGAGTCTCTATTCGGATGGTGTCTTGCCGGAACAGAAGAGGGACGAGGTCTATACCCAGTGGCAGGCAGCCCTCCACACCCAGCAGGCCGCCAGGGAGATCTACGAGATGGCCGAAGAGGGCGCCCGTGAGGAAATCAAGGACGCCGCCAGAGCCCAGGAGACGATGGCCGCCGCCATGGTCAAGGAGGTGGAGATCTTCGCCGAGGAGACGACGGTCAAAACTTTTCATGACGGCGAGATCTCCCAGGTGCTGCTGCGCGCCGGAGAATTGGCGCCACAGGGATTTCCCGTCGTCACCGTCGTCGATCTCAACGACGTGTGGGCGGTCTTCCAGATTCGAGAGGACCTGCTGGAGCGGTTCGGCAAGGACACGGAGTTTGACGTCAGGATTCCTGCCCTTGGTGATCAGACCTATCGTTTCAAGGTCGCCTATCTTTCCGTCATGGGCGATTTTGCGACCTGGCGTCCGACCGACATTTCGACGGGATTCGACATGCGGACCTTCGAGATCGAGGCACGGCCCATCGAAAGAATTGAGGGTCTGAGAGTCGGCATGAGCGTGCTGGTGGACCTCTAGGTGAAACTGAGGATCCGGGACTTGGGGGAAGGCCGGGATGCCGCACCCGCGGGAGTGGCAAGGCTGATCTTCCGTGAGATCGGATCCTGGCGCCGTGACCCCTGGCAGTTGGCGCTGGTCAGTTGGTTGCCTCTGGTGCTGTTCGCATCCTTGTGGTGGATCTTCTCCGCCGGCATCGTCACTGATCTGGGAATTGGGGTTGTCGATCTGGATGACAGCCGTCTTTCACGAGTCTTGATTCGCCAACTCGATTCCACCCCGGCCCTGAGAATTGCCATCCGGCCGTTGTCGGTTGCCGAGGGGCGCCGGGCGATGAGCAACGCGGACATCGGAGCCCTGGTCGTCATTCCCTACGATTTTCAGGCTCGGGTTTCCAGGGGTCTGAATCCCGACGTTACGGCCTTCTACAACGGTCAGTTCATCCTGATCGGCAAGGCCGTCAAGAGTGCCCTCCTCCAGGCCCAGGCGACGCTGGCGGGAACGATCGATGGGGGCATGGCCCTGGCCCATGGGGCAGCCCTTCCCCAGGCAGCCGGCATCGCGGCGCCGGTTGTGCCTCAGTTGACGCCCCTCTACAACGCCGGCATGGACTACGCCCTCTTTCTCGTTCCGGCGATCATTCCCGCCCTCTGGCAGGTTGTGATGATCATCGGCATGCTCAACGCGATTGGCCGAGAACGCCGGGAGGGCAGCTGGAACCGGTGGCTTGAGGCCGGGGCTTTGCGTGCTTTTGTCGGAAAGATGTTTCCCTATGTCGTTGTCTACTGGGTCATGGGTGTGGCTTTTCTCGTAGCGTTTGAACTGTTGGGGTGGCCCGTTCGTGGTTCCTGGTTGGTAATCATCGCAGCCCAGGGCCTGACTGCCGTGGCTACCGCAGTGATGGCGGGCTTCCTCTATGTCCTGGTCAACGATCTGCCTCGGTCCCTCAGTCTGGCGGCGGCCTATACCGCGCCTTCGTTCGCATTCCTCGGTGTGACCTTCCCGGCGTCGGACATGCCGACCCTGGCCCTGTTCTGGCGCAGCCTGATTCCGGTCTGTCATTTGATGGATCTGCAGATTTCCCAGATGAGTCGGGCGTCCAACCTCGGCGCCGTGATGTCTGAGTTCGGCGCCCTGGTCCTGTTCCTCGTGGTCCTTCCGCTGGTCATCGTGCGATTGGTTCCGGAGGTCGAGGGCTGATGAAGACCGGTTTCCTCACGCTTTTCCGGGCGGAAGCCCGGGCGATCTTTACCGACAAGGTGATCATGTTGACGGTCTTCGGGGGCGTTATTCTCTACTCATTCCTCTATCCCTTGCCCTATTCCAGGCAAGTTCCGAGGGATTCAGATATTGCCGTCGTTGATCTGGACCGGTCGACTGTATCCAGGCAGTTGGTTCGTTGGCTCGATGCGACCCCGGAGATTGAGGTCACCACGACCCTGGGTTCGATTGAGGATGCCCAGGGCATGGTCACCCGCAGAGAAATCGCCGGATTCGTCGTCATCAGAGAGAATTTTCGTCGGGACATCCTCCTGGGCAGACCCGTGACTCTGGCCGTTGCAGGTGACGCGGCCTTCTTTCTGGTCTACGGCGCCGTTGCAGAGGGTGCGGCAACGGTTGGAGCGACTTTCGGCGCCGGGATCAAGGTCGGTCGGATGGTTGCGGGAGGGCAGGAGATCAGGTCCAGTGCACGCCGATGGCGCTCGTTCGGCCTCAATGCCAGACCGGTGTTCAATACGGTGCTCGGCTACGTTTTTTACGTCGTTCCGGCAGTCTTCGTCCTGATCCTGCAGCAGACCCTGCTGATCGGCTTGGGTGTTCTCGGAGGAACCCAGAATGGCCTCAGACAACGGGGTGAGGGGGGCTACTGGTTAGACTTTCCGGCCTCCTGGGTATTGGCGGCCCGGGCCCTTATTTTTGTCGGAATCTACCTCGTTCTGGCGCTCTACTATTTTGGGTTTTCATTCAATTTCTACCAGATACCGCGCCATGCCGCCATCGGTGATCTGCTTTTCTTGACACTGCCCTTCCTGCTGGCTGTCACGACCTTTGGGATTGTCCTGGGACAGTTGATGCCCCGTCGGGATCTGGCTACTCAGGTCGTTTTGTTGTCTTCGTTGCCGTTGGTATTTACTTCGGGTTTCGTCTGGCCGACTCATCTCGTGCCCTGGCCTTTGCTCTTTGTCGCCAACTTCGTTCCCTCGACTCCCGGTATCCAGGCATTCTTGCGCCTCAACCAGATGGGGGCATCGATGGACCAGATCATGCCACTGGTCGGGCAACTGTGGCTCCAGGCAATCGTCTACGCGATCGTCGCCTGGTGGCTCCTGACAAGGGCGCAGAAGGGGATGTTGGAGAAGTCGTGAAGGCCTTGACGGTGTTTTTCCTGGCGTTGTCGGTGATGATGTGGTTTGGAGCGTTGCAGGTCTGTGCGGACGATCCTTCCCAAGAGGTCTTCGAGGAGGGCCGTCCGGAGGATGTTCTCAAACCCGAGGAGTTGGTCGGTTTCACGGGCATGGTGCGCTATACCTACCGTGACTGGAGTGAGCAGTCCCGGGACAACCTTGGGGATTTCGAATTTGACAGCTTCCGTCTCCAGGCGCAGACGACACTGGAGGATCGCTACTACGGCTCGGTCCAATACCGTTTCTACGACGGCTGGCAAGCCCTGCATCATCTGTGGATTGCGACGGCGGGACTCCGGTCTTTCTGGAAGAGGATGGATCTCTTCCTTGAGGTCTATTACGGGCGCAATGACCCCCAGCTTAGCGGGAACGCTTCGGGCTACGGCCGCGACGCCGGTGTCACCGACATGAGAATCGACTTCCGGGTCTTCTACCATCTCAATATTCGCTCCCGATAGGCAATCGCTTTCTGACGGAGAGCCTATTCCTCGTTGATCTTCTTGATTGTGAAACCGGTCAGGCCGAAGGCGATTGAGATGATTGGTGAAAGAATATTGAAGAAACAGAAGGGCAGATACGTCAGGGTTGCCACGCCCAGGGTTCCTGCCATGTAGGCGCCACACGTATTCCATGGCACCAGGGGTGACGTAATGGTGCCGGAGTCCTCGATGGCGCGGGAGAGATTCTCCGGCGCCAGGTTTCTCTTGCGGAACTCCGCCCGGTACATTCTGCCGGGGAGGACAATCGCCATGTACTGGTCGGACGCGATGATGTTGGTGGCGACTCCAGTCAACACCGTTGTGGTCACCAGGGATCCGGTACCGCGGACACCCTTCATGATGACATCGACGATCCGCTGGAGTTTGCCGGTGGTCTCCATTACGCCGCCGAACATCAGGGCGGTCAGGACCATCCAGATGACCTCAAGCATCGAAGCCATGCCGCCCCGGCTGAGCAGTGTGTCCAGGACGGTGACGCCGGTGGAGGATTCGAAACCTGCGTAGAGAGCGTGCCAAACCCCGGCGGTCAGGGCCAGGCCTTCGGGGAGGTCGGGGCGATTGGCGAGAAGCAGTACCTGTTCGGGCTGAAACAGGACCGCTATGACGCCTCCAGCCAGGGCGCCGATGATGATTGTGGGGAATGGCGGCATTTTGGCGATCGCCAAGACCATGACCAGGGCCAAGGGGATCAGCATGACCCATCCGATGGTGAAATTGGCCTCAAGCATCCGGCGAACGTCTTCCGCCATGGAGGCACTGTCTCCGCCGGGCGCCGCTCCCCAGCCGATGAAGGTGAAGGCAACGAGAGTGATCACCAGGCTTGGTACCGTTGTCCACATCATGTGCCGAATGTGGGTGAATAGATCCGTGCCCGCAACCGCCGGGGCCAAGTTGGTCGTATCCGACAGAGGTGAAATCTTGTCTCCGAAATAGGCTCCGCAGATGATGGCGCCGGCCGCCGCACCCTCGGACAGCCCCATGCCGTTTGCGATGCCGATCAGGCCGATCCCGATGGTGCCGACCGTTGTCCATGAGCTGCCGATGCTGGCCGAGACCAGGCCGCATACGATGATCGCCGTAGGGTAGAACAAGGAAGGGCTCAAGATTCCCAGGCCCATGTGGATCATCGTCGCCACAGTTCCACTCATCACCCAGGTGCCGATCAAGCCTCCGACCGCCAGCAGAATGAAGATGGCCCCCATCGCCTGGGAGATGCTCTTGACGACGCCGTCGGACATCTCCGCCCAGGTGAATCCGTTCTTGAGGCCGATGGTTGCCGCCACCAGTGAGGTCAAGGTCAGGGCGATCTGGTTGGGACCCCAGGATGCGTCCTCGCCGAAGAGGTAGACGCCCAGAGACAACAGTGCTGCCAGCATGATGACGGGGAAGAGCGCATCAATCAGGGAGGGCCGCCTGGAATTATCGGATATCATCGAGAGTCCTTTCGGCGAAGAGTCCGGTCACTGGGCGATGATACCCGAGATTCTGTTCCGGCAATCGGCGGGGTCACTGGGTCGGAGAATTCAGCGCGTCGAGCCAGACGGCTACGGACTGTGCAACATCCTCCCAGCCCTTCTGTGCCAGGACCCAGTGGGCGTAGTCTTCGAAGTTTTGGTAGGTGGCCTGGGACCCATAGCGTGCGGCGACCTTCCGAACGACGTTTGCCGGCGTTGCCCGGTCACGTCCGCCGCTGATGACCAGGAGGGGACAGGTGATCGTTGCCGGATCGACCCGGGCCGCATGGCGACCGTCAATAGGCCACAGGCCGATTTCGAAGATGGCCCGGCCGGACTCGTAGACCAGACGTTCCCAGATGCCTCGCCGTTCTTTGGCGGGGAATCCCTCGAGAAATGCCCACTGGGCGCTCTCGAAGGTCGGATGGAAACTCTTTTTCCAGAACGCCCAGGTTGTCATGACGTCCGCAAAACACTTGAGGACCGACGGCGCCAGGGCCAATACTCCGGCCGGTGCCGCAGGTGTCAACAGTACGGCAGCTCGCGCAATGCCCCGGGCCGCCAGCATCTGGGCCAGGAGGCCGCCCATCGAATGGCCCATGATCACCGGCATTTCGTCCAGCGCCTTGATTTCGGCCTCGAGATCTGCGGCATAGTCCAGAAGGCTGGTCGTGGCCAGTGCGGCCTGCGGGGACTCGCCGGGTTGGATATTGTGGTGGCGCAGCGTCGTCGTGACGCATTTCCACCCACGCTCCTCGAAAAAGGGTACGTACTTTTCCCAGACCCATGACTGGCAGTACATCCCATGGATCATGAAGAGTGTTCGGGCATTGTGACCTCCTTCGATGGTCGTGATGATGATATCAGGGGAGTCGTATTGCCGAGCCGGAGTCACGGGCGGTAACGTTTTCTCGTCGGCAGCACACCTGAGGGATGTGATGTCTTCAAAGATTTTCGTGTTTTCGAGCCTGGTTTTCGACGATATCGAGGTCCGTCTTTCAAGGAACTGGATTGACCATGAGGGCTTGGAGACTCATATCAGGAGGGACAGCCGTTCAAAGAAGTGATTTCTGGCCTTTGGATCCGAAAGGCCAATTTCGTCGATGATGGGCAATTCCGGCCATTGATCCCGAAGAAGCGCGGCGAAGGCGCCGACTCCGGTCCGGGTGAAGGAACCGTCGTCTTCGAATAGCTTGACATTCGTGATGCCGCAACTGGGAGATTTGCTCTTCAAGATGAACCCTGTGATGCCCAAGGCCTGGAGTTCTCGGATCGTCACCAGCGCATATGTTCGCATTTGTTGGGTCAAATCCTCTCCAGTGCTGGGCATGATCAATCGGGGTGTGTCGTGGTTTCCCTTCAGTTCGATCGGTGGCCGGGGAATGCCCAGCCCGATCTCGGCCTCGGGGCACACCGCCACCCACTCGACCTGTGGTCCCAGGACTTCGACGAGATACCGGTCCCACTTGTGGCCACCGTCGTAGCGCACCCGATAGCCCAACAGACATGAGGATATGCCCAGACGAACCCTGCGGCTGTCGTTGGACCGCCGTTGGGCGGATTCTGGGAAATCAGTGTCGTTCATCGAACCATGGTGCCACGGCCCGTCGGAATGAGACAGAGACTACCTCCATTGGGTGCCCGGTCAACGGGGATGGGGTTGCCCCCATCCCCGCGCCCAGGGAACCGGAGATACCTGCTTATCCCCTCATCAGGGAGTCGTACTGCTCCAGGCCAGCGTGTCTCCTGATTCGAAGCCATCGACGAAGATTGGTGTTTCAAAGAGATAGTCTTCAACCTCGCCATCGGTTGCCGATCCGGTTGCCGCCAGACCTCCGACCGTGTCAAAACGGTATCGGGCGAATGTCGGAGTCACCACGGTCGTCGGTGTCGAAAAACTCAGGCTGTTGGCGCCTGCGACAACCGGGGCATTGGTGAATACCTGTTCTCCTGCATCGTTCCAGTCACCGTCACCGTTGAAGTCGACCCAGGCGTTGATGAAGCCGGTCGTTGATGCGGTCACGGTTACGTGGATGGTTGCGCTGGGAATGATGGTCCCCGGAGAGTGCACAACGCCGTCTTCGTCGTCCTGCCCGTCATGGTCATCACCGAGGGCCTGGGCATCCGGTTGCCCATTGCTTTCGGCATCGGGGATGCCGGCGCCGAGGTAGACGGTTTCCACCAGCGTGTGGACCGCACCATTCGAGGCCGAAAGGGTCGGATAGGTCGGGTCGGGCGCGTCGCCCCAGTCTTCCAGCGGATCCTCAATTATGACTTCGTAGTCTTCGACTTCGCCGTCCGGGGCCTGTCCGATAAAGTTCAGGCCTCCCGCCGTGCTGAAGCGGAATCGGGCAAAGACCCCTGCCGCGCTCAGTCCCTGTGGTACGGGGAACATCAGGTTGTTGACCCCTGGATTAAGAGGGAAGCTCAAGAAGATCTGTTCCCCGGGATCGGCCCAACTGCCGTTGGCATTGAAATCGATCCATGCGTCGAGCATTCCGGGGACGCTGGCTGTGACGTCGACGAAGGCCGTAAATCCGGGAATCAGAGGAGACACCCAGACGACGCCGTCTTCGTCTGGCGAACCTGCCAGATCGTCGCCGGTTGCCGTCCCATCGGGTTGGCCGTCGGGTTCGGCATCGGGAGGGCCGCCGAGGAAGGTCACGCCGTCTATGATGTGGCGTGCGCCGTTTGAGGCCAGGAGTGTGGGAAAGGGTGCATCGGGGGCGTCGCCGAAATCGAGGGGTTGTTCCTCCTCAATCGTCACCTGGTAGTCCTCAACCTCGCCGTCGGGAGCATTGCCGGTGTAGGAGAGAGCACCAGAGGTGGTCACCCGGAACCGGATGAAAGTCTGGCCTAGTGTGGCGCCAATCGGAACGCCGATGTTGATGGGGTGGGTTCCCGCAGATAGGGGAAGGCCCGCCCAAAGGGTCTCACTCTGGTCGGCCCAATCGCCGTCACCGTTGAAATCCATCCAACCGTTGAGGGTGCACGGTGCGGTTACCGT
>CAYSHZ010000101.1:0-11804 GCA_964430905.1 uncultured Thermoanaerobaculia bacterium
CACCATGGACCAGAAACCAGGCGCCGATAACTGAAACTATTTGATGGTCCTCTCTACCCGGAATGAAGACAGGGCAGGCACAGCCACTTCTGGAGGCACAAAAAAACCGGCCCGCGTGTGCGGGCCGGTTGAATTTGAGAGGATTAACTACTATTCAATGCTGAAGGATTGGAGCTCAACGGGGACGCTGTCATTGACTTCCACGTCGTCGACATACCATTCATCCGCATAATCACCCGTATACCTGAAGGCGAGGTAGATGCTCTGTCCTGTATAGGAAGAAAGGTCAATATCGTGGGAGTGCCATTCATCCGCGGTGTACCCGGAACTGTCGATCTCCTGGAGCTCCACGAAGGCGCCGTTGGCGGGATCACCGTCGCCGGTTGAAATCCAGAGACCGTGATAGTCGTAATAGGTCGGGTAGTGCGCCGCTTCAAAGAAATGAACATAGGTTGTTCCGGCCGGGACGGCCAGCTGGGGCGTCACCAACCATGACTCTGCCGAGGCCGTGAGGTTATCATCGTTATGAGCTGCGGAATACGTTCCTGTATGACCACTGGGTCCACCGAAAGGCGTACTGCCATCGGTCTGGAGAAAACCTGGGTCTGCAGCATCACCGGTCATGGAGACGTTCCAACCGGTCGGCGGCACTGCCGTTTCAAAGCTTTCGAGCGGCAGAAGCTGGGCATAGAGAGGGAGTCCGGCCATAAGAATGGCCATTGCGATCAGGGTTATCAATTGTTTTTTCATAGTCTTTCTCCTCCAAAATAGCGTCAAAATACTCAGGTCGTAATCGTGGAATTCTTCGAGTCTCAGGCAGCCCTTCTGGGAGGGGGCACCAGAGGCCGAGACAGAAAATCCTTCGCGGATCTCCCACCGTAAGCCTTGAGCTCCCATCTACCAGGAGTGATCTCAGCCATTTCGGCAGGAAGCACGGCTACCATCACGTTACCCGTTGACAACCCGGCACTCTGGCCTTCTGCAAAGTCGGACTGGACACAGTTGATGATACCGAGAATGGTCTCCGTTCCGTCTGTATTCATCAGGCAAAGACGAAAGCGGATCGGCTCTCCATCGAATTCCCCACGGTCGATAAATTGAAAACTCTCCACTCCGAGACCATCGGCAGTCTGCTCAATCAACAACTTCGATCCGGAACGATCGATCCGATAGAGACGGAAACGCGCCGGCGCCCGGTTGATCATCGCCCGCCAAGAGATCTTCAACTCGGACTTATTGGAAAGGACAATGTGGCGAGGCGCCGGAGAGAGGCTTGTTGCGGGCGCAGCAACACCCGAGAACAGTAATCCCGCAACAATCATCCCCCCGATTTGAATTGATCCCCTCATCGTACCGACTGCAAGAGTAGCCCGGAAAGCCGCAAAGAATCAAGGAGAACTCAAGAACCGAGGTTGTTGCGCTGAACATCTCTTCGAAGAACCCTTAATGAAGCGTGCTGGTTCAGCTCGGATCATTGTCAGCCCCACCGATATTTGACCCCTTTGAGACCCTTTCGAGACAACTCCGGCTTCTCGGAGTCCTAGCCTTGGGATCAACGAAAGCTGGAGGTTCCCCAATGCGCAACCATTTTCTTTCCGTCGGCCTTGTCTTGATTCTCGGAGTGACCCCGGTCCTCGCCAGAGACCTCGATGCCCCGGCCGGGCCACTCGATCCGGCCAGTGCGATGCCCACTCTCAACGATCGGCTCCTGACAGGCGCCGAACCGACGCTCCGTACCTCCTTCCTCGAACCGACTTCCGGCCCCGGGTCGACAGCCTTGACCCTCTCGGATCTCCTGGCCGCCCTTCCTGCAGCCGACACAACCGACGGTGCGGCGGCCGACGACGTCATCTCTGGAGCAACCTTCTGGGGCCTGAGAACGGACGGGACGTGGGGCCTGCAGACCGGGACCGCAGCGCCGGCGCCGGTTGCCGAAACCGGACAGACGACCTGCTGGGATGCCTCCGGAACGGTGATGGCATGCGCCGGAACCGGGGCAGACGGAGACCTCAAGTCCGGGGTCCTCAGAGTCTGGCCCGTTCGCGGCGGTCAGTAGGCAGAAATACGAGGAGGTCACCATGAAATCCCTGATACGCACAACGTTCTTAATCGTCACGATCCTCCTGCCGGGAGTCTCCACCTGGGCTGCGTCGAACCTCGACGACACCGACAAATACGCCTGGTCGGAGAACTCAGGCTGGGTCAATTTCAAGGCAAGCGGCGGCGGCGTCACCGCTCACCGGGCCTTTCTTGCGGGCTTCGCCTGGGCCGAAAACATCGGCTGGATCAAGCTGGGCGTTGATGCGGGAGGACCCTATGCCAACACGTCGGCCTCCGACTGGGGCGTCAACCGCAGCGTCACCAACCAACTCTCCGGCTATGCATGGTCTGAAACGGCCGGCTGGATCAACTTCGCACCGACAAACGGCGGGGTGATGCTCAATCCCTCGACCGGAGAATTCTCGGGCTTCGCCTGGTCGGAGAATCTTGGATGGATCCACATCAGGTTCGACACGCCATCCTACGGCGTTCTCCTGGTTGTGCCCCAACTCCCCGACACCTCCTCCGCCGACCCCGAGATCAATACTCCCAGCAACGACCGGACTGTCACCGTCGAGTGGTCCGGCGCCACCGGAAACGATGCGGGACTGGGATATTCCTTCCTCTTCAATTCGTCGGCCACCGGAACTCCCGACCCGACGATCGACCTCGTCCATACGACCGATCCCCACTCGACCACCAGCCCACCATTGCCTGACGGGGAGAGCCACTACTTCCATCTGAGGAGTTGTGACACCGTCGGCAACTGTAGCGACACTCTCCACATTGGTCCTTTCATCATCGACACGACGCCACCGCAAATGACGACTGTCCAGACCGTTGGCGACACCGGGGACGGCGCCCTCGATGACGGTGAGGCGGCCCGAACAGGCTTCACCCAGTTCTACCTGGCGTTTGACGAGGCCCTCTCGGACCCTGCAGGCGACAGTGATCCCGGGGACGTCACCAATCCCGACAGCTACCTGCTGGCCGCGGCGGGCGCCGACGGCATCATTCAGACTCTTTCCTGCTCCGGCGGCCTGGCCGGAGACGACGAGACCTTCACGATCGACGGCGTCGTGTGGGACGACACCGAAAACACCGCTCGGCTGAGTGTCAACACCCAGAATCCACTCCCCCGCGGTGCCTATCGGCTCCTGGCATGCGGTTCGGCTGCCCTGACCGACGAGGTTGGCAACCCCCTCGACGGCAACGGTAATGGGACCGGTGGGGATGACGCCCTGCACGAATTCACCATCACGGCAACCAACAAACTCGGCAATCCCAACTTCGACAACAGCCTCGACGACTGGACGTCCAGTTCGTCGTCGCAGGTCCTGTGGGACAACGACGATGCCTCGTCGGCGCCAACCTCGGGCTGTGCCAGTTTCTTCAATTTCTCCGGTCCCGAAACCCTGATCCTCTCCCAGTGCATCGCGGCGGATGACACCATCGGCCATCAATTCGGAGGCAAGATCACGTACTTCGTAAGTAACCCTGGGGACCCGGCCATCTCGTTCAGCCTCAAGGCATACGACAGCGCAAACTGCGGCGGAACCCTACTTGAAACCTCCAGTTGGGATCACGAAAACGCAGTGACCGAGGGGCAATACCAGGAATTTCACTACTGGGCGGGACCCGCGGCCGGCACGCAGTCTATCGAGGTCGTTCTCGCTGCTGCGGTTGACACCATCGGATCCGAGGTCCACTTCGACGACCTGTTGGTCATCGAGATGCTCTTCGGAGACGGCTTCGAAAGCGGAGACGTCTCGGGATGGTCCAGCTCCGCCCCGTAGAGCGGGGCCAAGGCCCCAGAATTCTCAGTTCTCCCGATAAACCCAGGCGCCGATGATCGTTGCCTCCTTTGAAGAATAGACACTATTTCCCACCGCAATATTCTTCAATCGTCCGGTCGAGGAGAACCGAGACCGAGTTCTTTCCGCCGTCTCCCGCGAAGGCAATTCGTTTTGGGGAGCGCGGGATTCATCCCGCACTGACCTGATCCTGAAAAAATGTCCCGAACCGATTACCTCCGTTCGCGTAGTCCACTGTGGGAGGCCAATTCATGGGCAAGATTCTCAAACTTCTGTTGACCGTCGTCATCATCGGTGGGGCGGCCGCGGTCGTGTACGGCTATATCGCGAAGAGGAACGATGCCGGCCCCGGTTTCACCCTGATCGAGGCCGAGCGCGGCGACATCACCGAGAAGGCTCTGGCAGTCGGAAGCATCGACCCTCGCGAGCAGTTTCAGGTCAAGTCCAAGGTCTCGGGCATCGTCAGACGGTGCTATGCAGAGGTCGGCGACAGGGTCGCATCGGGCGATCCCCTCTTCGAAGTGGCCCCCGACCCGACACCCCAGGAACTGCTCAACGTCGATCACGGGCTCCGATCTGCCCAGACCCGTCTGGACAAGGCCGAGGCCGACTTCGAGCGCGGCCGGGAACTTCACCGGGATGGTCTGATGTCCAGGGGTGACCTCGATGCGCTTGAGGAGAGCTTCGAACTGGCCCGGATGGCCGTCGAACAGGCCACGGACAACCGGGAACTGGTCCGACAGGGCCGGGTCACCGGCACGACCACCTCGGTCGAGACGACGATCAGGGCAAACGCATCGGGCACGGTCCTCTCCCGCGCGGTCAACGTCGGCGACCCGATCGTCCCCCTGACCTCCTACCAGCCCGGAACCCAGATGGCGACGATCGCGGACATGAGCGATCTGATCTTCAAGGGTACGGTGGATGAGATCGACGTCGGGAAGATCACCGTCGGCCTCCCGTGCAGGATCAAGGTCGGAGCCTTGCCGGAAGAGATCGTCACGGGGACCCTTTCAAGGATCGCTCCCCAGGCCCAGCGGGCCGAGGGGGCAACCCTCTTTGACGTCGAGATCGAACTGGATCCCGGACAAGGCATTCTCTTGCGGGCCGGCTACTCCGCCAATGCCGACATCGTCGTCCGCGAGAAGAGCGACATTGTCCTAATTCCCGAGCGCCTCATTCTCTTCGAGGACGACGGCGCCTCGACCTTTGTCGAACTGCCCGGCGAAGGGCCGGAGGCTGAGCCGATCAAGGTCGCAGTCGATCTCGGACTCTCGGACGGCCTCAACGTCGAGATCCTCTCAGGCGTCAATGAGGGTGACGAGATCGTGCAGCGTCCCCCGAAGGAGATCAACTGATGAGGGAGCCTAGCCCGAACAATCGAAAAACGGGAGGGGGTAAACCCCTCCCCTACAAAGAAAAACGCAAGGGCGGAGTTGATCCCCGACAGAATTCTAATGTTGATTCCGAAGGTTCCAATGCCAGTGTGTTCGTAGGGGCGGGGTTTATCCCCGCCCGGGTATTCCAATTATGCAAGCGCCTGAGCTCTCAGCTTCGCTGCGTGCCGCATTCCCACAACTTGAGTCGGGCTGGAGGGTCTGAGAGACATCATGTGTATCTGACTCAGCGCGCCCTGAAGGACGCGCCTACGTTGAACTGCCTTGAAACCAACACCAACCAGGGGGTGGGGACCCAAATGCAGGATGCAGGGAACCCCTCCATTGTCTCCCTGCCCCCTGCCCCCTGGTTCCTTCCCAATCAAAGCCTGGCAGCCGATACAGCAACGGTCGAGGCATGACCGGATTCGGTTCCTTCTTCATGCAGTTGATCCGGGACATCTGGTCCCAGAAACTGCGGACCTTCTTGACCGCCTTCGGCATCGTCTGGGGCACCGTCGCCGTCAGCCTGCTGCTGGCGTTCGGCGAGGGCCTCTACATCCATCAAACCAAGGCCTTTGCAGGTCTCGGGGACCGCATCGTCATCGCCTGGCCATCGAGGACCTCCCTTCCCTTCGAGGGTCTGGGCAAGGGTCGCCGAATCCGCATCGATGAGAGCGATATCGACTACCTCAAGGCGCAGCTCCCGTCGATCACTGCAATCTCCGGGGAGTACGCCGAAGAACTCCAGGTCCGCTTCGGCGATCGGACCCGCTCGGTCGACATCTCAGGCATCACGCCGGTCTTCGGCGTCATGCGCAATCTGATCCCGGTCGCCGGAGGGCGGTTCATCAACCCTGTCGATGTCGAACGTCGCCGTCGCGTCGTCTTCGTCGGCAACGAGATTGCGGAGGATTTCTTCGCGGACGACGATCCCGTCGGGCAGACGCTGATGATTCACGGCTCGCCGTTTGTCGTCGTCGGCGTCCTCAAGGCCAAGGAGCAGGATTCTTCCTACTCGGGACGAGACGAAGGGATGATGTTCATCCCAGGCAGCACGTTCCGCGCCCTGACAGGTCGGCGCTATGTCAATCTGTTCATCTTCAAGGCCGCCTCGCCGGACCTCAACGCGGCCCTGACCCGAGATATCACGGCTACGCTCGGCGCCCGCAAGCGGTTTGATCCCTCGGACACCCAGGCCATCCAGGTCTGGGACATGACCGAGATGTTCACCTTCCTCGACGCCTTCATGCTGGGCTTCAACGTCTTCCTCGGCCTGATGGGCGTCTTGACCCTGATCGTCGGCGGCATCGGTGTTTCCAACATCATGAACGTCGTCGTCGAGGAGCGAACGCGGGAAATCGGCATCAAGATGGCTCTCGGCGCGCGCTCACGAGCCATCCTCGGTCAGTTCATGGTGGAGACCATGGTCCTGACCGGCGTCGGCGGGGCCATCGGTCTGGCCATCAGCTATGGCCTCTGCGCGATCTTCCCCCTCTTCGGCCTCGGCGATTTCATGGGCAACCCAGTCCTCGAACCGCGGACCGCTCTCCTGACCGCCTGTCTCCTGGGAATCGTCGGTCTTCTCGCAGGTTGGTTCCCCGCCCGCGATGCCGCCGGACTTGATCCAGTCATCGCGATCAAGGTGTAGACATGGGAATCCTGGACATCTCCGTCATCACCCAGCTCTTCGCCAAGGCATCAAGCCTTCAGCGTAAGAGGGCCGTGTTGACCGTTGCCGCCATCGCCTGGGGCACGGTTGCCATCGTGATGCTGCTCTCGTTCGGGCAGGGCCTCAGAGATCAACTGCTTCGAGGCAGACGCGGCATGGGCGAGAACATCGCCGTCTGGTGGCCCGGCGAGACGACCAAGGTCTGGGAGGGCCTCCCCCAGGGACGAGCCATTCGCCCCCGAATGGATGACATTGCCTACCTCAGGGGCCGAATGCCGACGGCGGCAGGAGTTGTCGGCGAGATCACCGCCTGGCAGACAACACTAACCTGGGGGACGACGACAGTCTCCAACCGGGTCACCGGCGTCAACTGGGAGTTCGGCGAAATTCGGCACCACTGGCCCAGCGCGGGCGGTCGTTTCATCAACGCCCGCGACGAGGTCGAAAAGAGGCGGGTTGTTTTCCTCGGAAACCAGTTGGCCGAGGACATCTTCGGAGAGCACGAACCTGTGGGAGAAACCCTGCTGGTCAACCGGGCCCCCTACCTGGTGATCGGGGTCATGCAGCGCAAGATCCAGATGGGAACATACAAGGGCCCGGACGAGGGCAGTGCCGTCATCCCGATCACGACCTTCGCCTCACAATTCGGAAACCGGCGCCTGACCAACATCGTCTACAAGGTCTCTTCGCCCGAAGACATGCCCCAGGCACGGCAAGAGTTCGACGAGGCGCTGGCGGCCAAGTACCGATTTGATCCAACGGACGAGGCGGTGACCGGCGTGTGGGACACCGCCCGGGGCGCCGAAATCATGGAACAGACGATGCTTGGAATGCAGATCTTTCTCGGTATCATCGGCGCCCTGACGCTGTTGATCGGCGGCATCGGCGTCGCCAACATCATGTATGCCGTCGTCAAGGAGAAGACCCGGGAGATCGGAGTCCAAATGGCCCTTGGCGCCCACGGTTCGTGGATTACCTGGCCCTTCGTCCTGCAGGGCGTCGCCTACACCCTGCTCGGAGGCGTCTTGGGCATGGTCATCGCCCTGGTGCTGGTATCACTGATCGCGTTGGTTCCCGTCGAGGGCAACCAGGCGCTGGAGTTCCTGGGAAAACCGACCCTGTCCTGGCAGATCGCGGCCGCGACCGCCCTGGTCCTGGGTTCCGTTGGTGTCGCCTCGGGCTATTTCCCCGCCCGGCGTGCCGCCTCCATCGACCCCGCCGAAACCTTGAGGTATGAGTGATGGGGAGCGATCAGCTATCAGCTCAGGCGCTTACAAAATCGGAATACCCGGGCGGGGATAAACCCCGCCCCTACGAACACACTGGCATTGGGACCTTCGGAATCAACTTTGGAATTCTGTCGGGGATCAACGCCGCCCTTGCGTCTTTCTTTGTAGGAGAGGGGTTGATCCCCTCCCTATGTCCTCCCCAGGCTTCGGAACCCCGATATACAAATATATCCACAGTGTTCCCCACCGAAAGGACCAACGCATGAACTGGCCTCTCTCTCGCAAGACCAACGGGTCGGAGACCCAAACCAACGGTCATATCATCACGATGCAATCCATCCGCAAGGTCTACGACACCGGCAAGATCCAGGTCGAAGCCCTGCGCGGGATCGACCTTGAGGTCGGCCGAGGCGAATTCGTCGCCGTCATCGGCCCTTCCGGATCCGGGAAATCGACCCTGCTCAATCTCCTGGGCTGCCTCGACACGCCGTCCGACGGCAACTATCTTCTCGGCGGCGAGGCCGTCGCCGGGTTGGACCGGGATCGTTTGGCCGACGTCCGCAACCGCAGGGTCGGCTTCGTCTTCCAGAACTTCAATCTCCTGCCGCAGTTGACGGCCCTTGAGAACGTCGAAATGCCGATGTTGTTCGGCGGCATCGGACGCAAGGAGCGTCGGCGCCGAGCCATGGAAGGCCTGGAGAAAGTCGGTCTTGGAGATCGCACCCACCACCGGCCGACTGAGCTGTCCGGCGGCCAGATGCAGCGGGTCGCCATCGCCCGCGCACTGTCGATGGAACCGGACATCCTCTTGGCCGACGAACCAACCGGCAACCTGGACACCGGCTCCGGGACCGACGTCCTGTCGCTGCTCGAGGAGCTCTGGAAACAGGGCAGCACCCTGGTCGTCGTCACCCACGATGCCGCCCTATCGAAGAGAGCCCAACGAGTCGTCGAAATTCGTGATGGGTTGATCGTCAACGATCGGCGGACTCAGACCGCGAGGGACAAAGCCTCGTCCAGCGAGGACACGGCAAACTGATAGCCGGCCCGTTCCTAGACTTCGGGTCTCACCCTTGCACTGGACAACAACAGGCCGATGAAACTCGAGCGCAGCCGGCATTCATTCATCATTACTCCTAGGATGGACTGAAGACTCTAATCCAGATCAGGAACTTCCGTCCCAAAAATGTAGTCCATGCACCACGACGACCAATCGTCCCCGGTCAGCTGATTGAGAATGCCGATCATATGTCGGGTTTCCCCGTACCCGTATGGAAAACTGCTGATCATCGTCCTCATCATCGTGAAGAACACTTCGTCGCCCCGATCATCATCGCCAAACTTTTCCCGCAGCCTGAGCCGCAGGTCATGAAGGACCAGGGGCGCCTTGGCATACATCATCTGCCATCGATCCCTCGAATCGTCAGAGCTCTTGTTGGCAAGATGGTTGGCCAGAAAGAGGCTGGAACCCTCCTCGAGATTCTTCGAATCACCTTGCCAATGTTTGACCATACTCTTGAATTCTCGCTGTCCCTTTTTACCGCCTCTTTTCAGCTCAAGCGCTACTGCAGCACTGTATTCGGCAAAGCCCTCAGAGATCCATTGCTCCTCCTTGGAGTTCATCTTGACCAAGTGACCCCACCATCCGTGAGCAATCTCGTGTATCAACCGCTCGTTGATACCCTGGGAAAAATACTTGCGGGTTTCATCCGAGATGGTCTCGAAGGCCTCTCGTGTTATGAAAATGATCCCCGGAGGCGCCTGGCCGAAACCCCAGGAATTCCGCTCGATAAATGTCAGCTCCTTGAAGGGATAGGGGGCCCCCAACAACAATTCATAGACTTCCTTGGCAGCGAAAAAATTCTGAATCATCCGATCCACACCCTTCTTGTTGCCGGTGCCATACGTTGCAACCCGGCAGGTGTAGCCGTCCCTCGTTTTTTCTTTGATCTGGTACTTGCCCGCCGCCACCACGGGAAACTGCATTGGTTGGTCCAGGGTGGTTACCAGAGTTGTCATCCCATTCTTTGTTTCTTGGCTCGTGGTGACTCCTGAAGCAAACGGTGTGAATTTCTCTGGGACCGTGAGGGTGATTTTGAAGGTCGAATGTTCTCCGCCCAGGTTCGGTTGGGGGTACCACGCCCACGTGCCGAGGTACCAAAACTGATAATCCCCTCTTTGGATCGCGATCTTCCCCTCGTAGGAAATGGTCACTTCCGCTGTCTGACCGCTTTCGAGAGGAGTTTCAAATCGGACCAGAATATCCTTCCGGCCGAGAAACCACTCGGCATCTTCACCGTTGACTTTTACGGCGACAATTTGGTTGGGAAATCGACGATTGTCCTCTGTACGCTCGACTTGAAATGGAACTCTCCAGATGCCGACCTTTCGAGCTGCACGGAGCCGAGTTGTCGTCGTAACGGAACCACGATCCGAATCGCCCGTCAGAACTTCGATCTCAGTGTGCTCGGAAACCGTGGGAGGTGCGACCGGAAGAAACCATGGCCTGCCGACGGGTTGCGTCACCAATTCCATCCGATAAAACGCTTCCTTGAAGGCGTTCCCAAAACCCTTGACCTGATCGAGGATCCAGAGGCTCTCCACCTTTTCGATCTCAGGTCTGTACATAGCCTGAAAAGTCGCCTCCCCACTCTGAAACAAGATGTAGGCCCGCCCCAATGAACCCTCTCCCCGGGCCGAGATCATGTCGGCCCCGGGGCGAATGAACACTGGATCGTCGAGAGTCTCCGAGACCCACAGCGGAGTTTCACGTCCGTCAGATGAGCTACCTTGAACCTCGAACTTCGGGAGAGTCCAGGACCAGGCCGCAAGACCCGAAATCGGCAATTCAAGTTCCAGGACATCGTTTTTCGGACGAGCCTCGATATCGGCTGCGGTCTTGAGGTTCCTGACAGCCACGGGCAAGGAAATTGGGTCATCAATTCTGTATTTCAACGTCCCCCGACTGACGAACACACCGCAAACTTCCTGATCCGACATCAGAAGATTGACCGATTTTCCGTCAGCGGGTGTGATCGTCACCCGGCCGAACACAAGGGGTTCCTGAAGGTCTATCGGAACGCCAAGTACCGGGCTGTTGATTCCCGATGCAAGCTGCTCCATGGATGTCGAGCCTTCAACACCGGTTGCGAAAAAGCCTGCCACTAAAAAAACCAGCGCAACACGGACCCAATAATTGAACATCAGATTCTCCTCCTGGACAGAACATACCAGAGATCGTCTCCCGCAAATACAACCTCTCCAGGGAGAACTTGAGATGGGCATTTCAAACCCCTCTCTGAACAACGGCCCAGTCAAACTTCGACTGCCTGGCGAAAGGGACGGCGACAAGCGCCCTGAGCCTGGGTCGCCGGAGTACGGCATTCCCTCGTCTCTTTCTTCAGTTTCTGGTGTTGTGGGTACGCTCCGGGTTTCGTTATGATGTCCTGCGAATCAAGGTCACGACCGTGGTGTGAGTAGGGGGGATACCACATGGGCAAAGTTGTCAGATTTCGGCACAAGAACAGAAGGAAGAACCGGTCCACGAGGCAACCAAAAAGTACTACCTGCCCCCAGAAGCAACGCGAGATTTGGCAGGTGGCGATGGTTAGAATGCCCCTATGGGTCGATAACCCGAACGACCCACCTGCCTTCCGGCCGTGGAGCACGATGG